>JBAQJB010000421.1:0-1961 GCA_049289155.1 Chitinophagaceae bacterium | reverse complement strand
ATTCTCTGGCAAACTGAAAATGAAATAAGTCTTAGGTGGTTTCTGTAATTTGTCTTTTATTTCGTTTTCAACTCTAACAATATTTTTAAAGTCATTTTCGGTTAAAAAAAATGGTATTCGTTCTCTAACAATTGAGGTGGTTCCTATTTCGTTAGTTTTGCTTATTTGTATTTCTACAATAAATTTAGAGCCTGCGAACTGGTCAAACCCGTCTTGCGAACATTGAAACCAAATTACCAAATAGAATTCTTTAAGTTGTTTATAAAATCCAAGCATTCCACTTTTGGTCTTTTTAAAGCCATTGGTTTTCAAATTCGGGAAAATGATTTTATTGATTTCTTTATAAACTTCTGTTGATTTCATAATTTATTGCGTCCCGTCAAAGTCTTGGTGAGGTTCTGTTACATTGCACCTTACGTTGAGGCTTGGCGATGGGCTGGTATTCAATGAACTTTCCGCCCGAACGTCAGCCGATTAAAAAACTACAGCCGAAGATAACTACAAAAAGCCGATATTTGTTCGTCTGCTGGAACTGTTGCTGATAGCGAACTACAGCCGATTGTTATTCCTTCAGCCAGCATATTGCCAAACCTAATGTAAGCTGCTGCTTTTCTTCTTTCGGTATGCAAGAACCTGAAAAATAAAAAATAGTCCGCCTGCATAAGCTAATCCAAATCCAGCCCAATTTATTTTTGATTTATTTGGTAGAACTGCAATTAAAATTGGAATTGCCACCAAACATAATCCCGCGAAAATTGCTAATGCCAATCCAAGTTTGGTTTCATAAATTGTCTTTGACCGTTTAATATCATTTGATGTGTCCAAATCTTTTGTATTGTAGGTTTGGACTCCTCCTTCAAAAGAACTTACAAATTTTTGAAAGTCATCGTTGGTCGTGCTGGTGTTATGCCAAAGTTTTATTGTCCTTCCGTCTGTTAGTTTGAGTTTGAATAGGTCAAAGTTTCTGTCTGGTTGATATTTATACTCTTGAATGTCACTCCAATTAAAGTTTAAGTCTGGTTTATTATGAAAAATAAATTGCCCAAGCCATCTGAACTGAATTTCATTCTCGGTTATCGTCCATTCAGTCATTGCTCTCGCAGTAAAACGTGTCGCATAAAATGCACCGCCAATTACAATGACAGTCATTGCAATCGCAACTGGTGGATTACCTTTTGTTGGTAATAGAGCAATCCCTAATGCACTCCCAGCGAAAATTACTGTTAGAAGTGTCAGGATGTAAATAACCCAAGATGATGCTCTAATTTGAAATGTCTCCATAAAGTAGCAGCTTACGGTAACGCTTTGTGCAGGTGGGGGCTTCAAGGCTCGTCAGCCCAGCCCCTGCACCACAGTTGAATAAAGATAAAATGACGAGCCTTTAACCGTCAGCCCCACTTGCACAAAGCGTTTTGTTGTGCGTTCGGGCGGTCAAAAATTGAACGTAAATGACACAGAAAGAATTTGCATCACAAATGTTACAAGTAGTTGACAATAGCCGAGAAATTGACGGTAAGTCAGATGAAGAAATTGTAAAAGAATTGACAATGTTTATGTCGGTATTAGAGCCAAAAAACAGAGAAACATTTTCACAATGGGGGTTTCCTAAAGACAAGTCAACTGTTGCGGATTGTTGGGAGTAGCCTGACGCACAACGAACAGGGCTTTATGCAGGTTGGGAATTAGAATTCCGTCTGACCGAGCCACTGCTGATTGAAAATATTTTGATGAATTTAAAACTAATGTTGAATATTGTTTGTCCTGCTAGAACCAATGCCTGGCTTTGCAATTTGCTGAAATTGAGTTTGTCATGCCCAACTTGCATAAAACCCCATGTTGAACTAAACCTTCGGTAGCCTATCTTCCTAATTCTTAATTTTATTATTCATTAAAAATAATTAATTATGACTACTAAAAAAAATCTTTAGAAGAACTGAGGTATAATAAATACCTCAACCGGG
>JBAQJB010000420.1:0-7265 GCA_049289155.1 Chitinophagaceae bacterium | reverse complement strand
TCCGAGCACAGCGCCGATTTGTATGCTCGCCGCAAGCAACACAGAAGTTTTTAAAGTGATCATTTGTATATAGTCTTGTAAAGAAACTTCATCTTTTTTTTCAAAATCTATATCCAGTTGCTGCCCTTCACATACTTCAATCGCGGTTTTATTAAAGATCTGTAAAATGGGTTTTAAACGGGATGCATTTATTTTGGCTAAATATTTATAAGCAACTACCATCATTACATCACCGGCGAGTAAAGCAGTAGCAGGACTATATTTGCTATGCACCGTTTCTTTTCCACGACGCAATGCGGCGGCATCCATAATATCATCATGCACCAAGGTGAAATTATGAAAGAGTTCAATGGCCGTTGCCGCATTCCAGGCATCATCGCCGATGGGCTCAAATAATTCATTTCCCATCAGGCAAATCACCGGCCGCACCCGCTTTCCGCCCAGGGATAGAAAATAATTACAAGGTTCATAAAGCGTTTCCGGGCTTGTATTAAAATGGTTCGTGGAAAATCGTTCATTAAAAATTCCGGAAAGCGCTTCAAATGTTTGCATGTAAGAAGTTTATCTTAACAGTAAAAATAAAACAGAAGTTCGATATCTGTGGAAAGAATCCGCTGAAAAAAATAAATGGAAGGAAGTTTTTGAATTCAAAGATGTATCAAGTGAAAATTATGCTGGTAATTTATTGGGAATTTCAAGTAGAAATTTTGTGCCTTTCCCCAAATCAGATTGTACGGAAATTTTACCATTCAATTTCGACACAGCTTCCTGAACAATGAATAAACCGATGCCGAGGCCGGTTGCATTACTGGTGCTGCGGAAAAACATAGTGAAAATATTCACAAGGTCTTTTTCGGCAATGCCGATACCATTATCTTCTATAGTGATCGTTGCTTTTTCTTTCGACACAAAGACCTCTATGCTGATCTTTTGATTTTTTTCTTCCGGCTTCTGGTATTTCAGCGCATTCGAAATAAGGTTGTCAAAAATAACCGTGATGCGAAATGCGTCGTTTATAAAAGCGATATCCTGCGCCACGGAAACATCAAACCGGATTGCCGGGTTTTGCATTTTATGCAATTGTATATTTTCCTGGATGATCTTTTTAAAATCAATCGGATCATTGGCTTCATCCACACGTACACTTTTATAATATTCAATGATCTTTTTTATATAATCATCCATTTTCACTGCACAAATTCCGATCATTTCCAAATAACCGTTTGGATCTTTGACTGAATTTTCCATTTTCGCCAGGTTGAGTACACCCATAATGGAAGCCAAAGGCGAACGCAAGTCATGTGAAGTACTGTACACAAGGCGGTTCAACTCATCATTTGTTTTTTCCAATTCCGAAATCTTAATTCTCAGTTGCTCCCTTGTATAATAAATTTCATACGCATTCCGGATAGCCTGTTCCACCTCCTTGTCATCCCAGGGTTTTTTAATGTAGCGGTAAATTTCTCCTTTATTCACGGCATCTTCAAGAGCTACAATATCTGTATAGCCGGTAAGTAAAATGCGCATGGGAAATGGATGTGAACGGCGCACTTTCTGAAAAAACTGGACACCTGTAAATTGTGGCATGCGCTGGTCGGCAATGATTACATGTATCTTTTCTTTTTCCAAAACTTCCAGGCCTTCTGCGCCGGAAGAAGCGGTGAAAACTTTAAAACGCCTTCGAAATCCGGCATAAAATGCATTTTGATTATTCAATTCATCATCAATAAATAAGATATGAATATGTTTTTCTTTAGCCAGCATACTATTAATTGATGGTTAAGTCAGCGGTTGTATATGCGGCAAAGTAATGATAAAATCGGCTCCTTTATTCATTCCTTCTGATTCTATTTCTATTTTTCCTTTATGCATTTCAATTATTTTGAAAACGATAGATAAGCCCAAACCATTTCCCGAACCAACATCTTTTGTTGTAAAAAACGGGTTAAAAATTTGACTGCGCACTTCTGGTGTGATGCCGAGGCCGGTATCTTTGATAGAAATACGGATTGAACCATCCACATCTTTGGTGCTGATCGTGATGTATTCATGATTGTTTTTTTCTTTTTTAAAAGTAATCGCCTGCACGGCATTGTTCAACATGTTCATCAATACCTGGTTTAGTTTCCCGGGATAACATTCTACTTCACCATGCGCCTGGTAATCCTTGATAATATGAATATACCCGGGAATGCTGCTGCTCAATAAAAGCAGCGTGGAATCAATACCTTCATAGATCTTTACACTTTTCAATTCACTTTCATCCAACCTGCTGAATGTACGAAGGCTGCGTACAATTTCCGCTGTCCTTTCTGCCCCATCATTAATTCCTCCAATGAGCTGATTGATCTCATTTTTTAAAAATTCAAGGTCCATATTCCGGCTCTCTTCCTGGATAGCAGCAAGCAGTTCATGAATATTTTCCAGTCCCGGTGCATGCAGGGCTTCATATTTATTGATAATAGTGAAAATATCATCCAGGTCCATTTTCAGCGGTTTGATATTTGCTTTTACAAAATTGATGGGGTTATTAATTTCATGCGCCACACCTGCGGTAAGTTGCCCAAGGGAGGCCATCTTAGCAGATTCTACCAATTGGGCCTGTGTACTTTTAAGATCGAATATGGCTTCTCCCAAATGCAAATTGGATCGTTCCAGTTCGCGCGTGCGTTCATGCACTTTTTGCTCCAGTGAAATATTTTGTTCTTTGATCAGCATTTCTTTTTCCAGGGAAACCTGCAACACATAATTCTGTGATAACTCTTTTTCTTTTTGCATGGTATTAATGCGGTCTGCCAATGCTACAGAAAGTAAAATGGTTTCTATAGCTGACCCGAGATACAATACATAGGTAGTGAAATCATTACTTGGTACCAGGCCCAAATTACGCAAACTAAAAATCACCAGGCCAATGCAAAAGGATATCCATGAAATGAAAAAGAAAAAGGCCGGCCTGTAGCCTTTGCGGGCAATATAGATGGACGCGAATATGGAAGTGGCGCCGGCAAAAAGGCTGTTGATATTAATGATGAAATAACTAACATCATTCATATCCGCCAGGGAAAAAATGATTGCTAATGAATAAAAACAGATAAAGCCCAGGTAAACTTTATGTGTAATGGGCGTAAATTCACGGGTGCGCATGAGGTGCATCGCAAAAATGATCCCGAATATGGCTGCGAGTGAAGTAGTTACCGGCACGGCAAATGAATTCATTGCCGGACTATTATACCAGAGGTATTTATAAGCAAAACCGGCCAGTGTATATTGCGCCAGGCCTAATAAAAAAATGTAAAGAACATAAAGGAAATAGTTTCGGTCTCTAATAGAAATAAAAAGAAAAAGATTGTAGAAGATCACGGATAACAGGATGCCGAGATAGGCGCCTAAAATAAATGATAGCCTGTTGATAGCTGTATTGATCGAAATATTAGAACCAACAAAAAAAGCCAGTACAACAGGATGTTTCGCATCTATCCGCATATAATAGGTCCTCGTTTGTCCCGGGCTGAGTTCCAAATTAAATTTTATGGGCGCTGTTATATTTTCATTTTTCGGAAAAACTTCTCTTTCAGAATCTGACAGCAATTGAAGAGAACCATTGTTAATGGTGTATAAATGAATATTCGTGATATTGGTATATTGCATCCATGCCATAAGAGAAGGCTCCTTCGTATTATTTTGAACTGTAAAGCGAGCCCATATAATACTATCGGAAACACCAAAAAAAGGTATGACCGCTTCACTATTATAAAACCTGGTTGGGGATAGTAATAATTGATCGTTTGAAATATTCGCGGAGGTCCTGGCCAGTTGCATTTCATTTCCGATCAGCACTGCTTTTTGCGCATCTGCATATTCCAAAACCGGCTGTGCACCTGCATGAAATTGTATACAAAAAGAAATAAGAATAAATGCTGTGCGAAGTTTTGTTGCCATTAGTTGTTACCTGGAATTAATAAATAAATTTACCAAATAAATGGAAATAACCTGCGGGTTTTTTTAGAATATTCAATGTATTCATTTCCAAAATATTGGATCATTGCTTTTTCTTCTGCACGTATACGAACAATGTAACTGATACACATAAACACTGCTGCAACGATAATACTTAAATATGCATTTAAAAAAACAGCGCAGCCAACAATGGATAAAAATGCACCCAGGTAACTTGGATGCCTTACGATCCTGTATGGACCGGAAGTGATCAGCGTTTGTTTTTGTTGGAGTAAAACAGTCGCGGTAAAATATTTTCCCAGTGTGCGGATAGCCCAAACACGAATAATAATTCCAATTACGATCAAACAAAAACCTATAATAGTGGTTGTACTATTTGTTTCATGCGCCGGGTAATTCGTGGCCCATTCCACATTTGCACTCACAATACTAACAGATGCTGCAACCAGAATCAATAAGATAGAAAACCGGTCATCTTCCCTGTTTTTTTTTGCCTCCTTCATACTGAAAACAGGCTGTGTAAGCCATATACAAAATGCGGCAATGACCAGCGTGATGGTTTTATAATGGAGCATTAGGCCCGGGTAAAAAAAGAAAGGAAGGATATTTAAGATAAAAACAAAGATGAGTGAAAAAATAATTTTCTTCATCGCTGGATACTATTAATGGTGTCTTTTTTTCCCAATACAAATTCATCCTTATACGCATTTGGTAAAAGCAAATCATTTTGAACGACCATATCCAGGTTTTTAAATGGAGATTTTTCATGCGTGGTCATTGTAAGATTTTCCCGCATTGAAAATACTTTTGCTTTCTCGCGTGGATGGCATAATGGGATACGCACCGCGTCTTCAAGCACCACGGCAGTGGCAAGCAAATCAAATTTCGGATAATAAAAAGTGCCGTTCTTTCCCACTTCCATTAATACACGGCTGCCCAGCCATTTATGGAAACGCAATGTGAAAGGAGAGCATAGGAAAAATAAAGATTGCACACCAATTTGTTCCAGTAAAACAATTGCAGCCCGCGTGGGAAATAAACTTCCTATGCCATACCCGGCCACTTCAATAGAGTTCCAGAGGCCGCATAATTCTGCAGTGCCAAATTGCGCATAATTTTTTACTACTTCACTCATCTTTGGATCCATGTCTTCGGTAGCTATTTCTATAGGCAATTTTGATTTTCCATCCACGCAGTGAATACGTACACCACCAAAGAGTTTTTCACGATCCGGCGACTCCACTACAACTACAAACACAGAAGTATCGTACATCCAGGCATCCGTGGAAGAAGAAACTTTCTCAATGCCATGATTTTCCAAAACTTTTCTATGGCCAAAAATAAATTTCTGACAGGTTCCCGGATCATCGGTTGCACGAAAGGCACGTATGCGGATCTCTGATATCATAGGATGTATTGGGATTGCTGAATTGAAAATCGTTTAGGGTACGATTTAGCAAATATAACAAAATGTTGTTTTTAAAGAAAAATGTTTATTTTCAATAATTAAAACACCCGCTTAGGCTATGATTACTGTACTTTACATAGACGATGAGGCGCATAATTTAGTTGGTTTCAGGGCTTCCTTTCGCCGTGATTTTCGCATTTTTACTGCAGCGTCTGCAGAAGAAGGCAGGAAGATCCTTGAGCAGGAAGATATTCATGTAATACTGAGTGACCAACGGATGCCCAAAATTACTGGTATCGAATTTTTCGAATCAATCATTCATGATTTCCCGGACCCGATCCGTATTTTAATTACAGGTTATACAGACATCAATGCAGTCATAGATGCCATCAACCGCGGGCAGGTGTATAAATACCTTACCAAACCCTGGTATGAAAATGAAGTGAAAAATTTTATAGAAAAAGCACATGAGGTTTTCCGGCTACGCCGGGAAAATATTGTACTTACCAATAAATTAATTGACGTCAATAAAAAATTGGAATTCCTCGCCCGGCAAAGCCTTTTGTCATAGCAAATGCCGCCCTGTCAGCATTTTTCTCAGCATTTACTTATCAAACAATGTGTGTAAGTCAATTTGCATCTTTTATATTTTTGGAATTAAATTTGCACCATAAGCGTATATTTAAACATTAAATCCAAAAATCATGGCATTAGAATTTACAGACTCAAATTTCCAGGCAGATGTGCTGGACAGCGATAAATTAACGGTAGTGGACTTTTGGGCGGAATGGTGCGGCCCTTGTCGTGCAATCGGCCCCGTAATAGAAGAACTCGCAAAGGAATATGAAGGCAAAATAAAAGTGGGAAAAGTAAATGTGGATCAGAATCCCAATACAAGTGTTCAATTCGGCATTACTTCCATACCGGCTATTTTATTTATTAAGGATGGTAAAGTTGTTGATAAGCAAATTGGCGCCGTTCCAAAAGCAATGCTGGATAAAAAAATAAAATCCCATTTATAAATACTGGGCTTATAAACTTTATTGATTGACCTGGTGATATTGAAAAAGCAAGCTGAAAAGCTTGCTTTTTTTAACTATAGCATCACTAAAAACAAAAAAACTAAAAGTGTAAACTGCCCTGGTAAAAATCTAAAATTTTGGTGCGCAGTTCATAATCATATTTTGCACTGATCCCGTTTTGCTGAGATTGATATAAATTATTTTTGGCAATTAAATAATCTACGGAAGTGATTACACCTTCTGTAAATTTCGCTTCGGCAATCCGGAACGATTCTGAAAAATCCATTTCCTGCTCATTTAATTTTTGTAATTTTTTGTAAGCAGATTCCATATTTATATACGCCTGTTCTATTTCACTGTGTAATTGAGTCTGCACTGTTTTTTCTTCAAAACTTGTTTTATCAAATTCAATTCTTGCCTGCTGCAACCGGTTTTTAGATTGCAAACCATTTAAGATCGGGATGCGCAATCCTATACTTACAGAAGAATTGAGGTTATTTTTCCATTGATTCCCGTACGATATTTTTTCATTGCTGTAATTGCTTTGCGGCGCGAGTACTTTCACTTTTTGATTATCAATAATTACATATTGGTCAGTTTCTATATCTGTAGTTCCCGTAAGTAAAGAACGGGTAGCGATGCTGGAATAATTAGTACCTAAACCGCCGTTCAGGAATAAAGATGGTAACATAGCGCCTTTCGCGCTTTTAATTTGTAAGTCCGCTGCAGATTTTTTTAATGAGGCTGATTTCACTACGCCAAGCTGCTGCAATGCTTGCTGGTAAATGGTTTCAGCACTTGCCCCGTAAACCTGCGGCAGGTTTGTTGTAGTTATTTTTTCAAATTGCGTATTATCTGAATAGGGCATATTTAATAAT
>JBAQJB010000419.1:0-3472 GCA_049289155.1 Chitinophagaceae bacterium | reverse complement strand
AATTCCTGGTTTCTCTGGATCTGATATTTATCCCGCTTGCGGTACGGTTATTGGTTCAATATGAGTACATTAAAATATGAGTATGAACAATCAAAAGCAATTTGGCGTTTGGATGGATAACCACCAGGCCACAATAGTAGGAAGTGAAAATGCAGAAGGCGGTCCTTTAACGATTCTTGCCCATGTAAAAGGGGAAATTATTTCCCCCAATTCCAATGAAAAGAATTCCAATAACCATGAGAAAACTGTGCAGGCAAAGTTTTTTAAAGAAATAGCATCACATATGGTAAATGCTACTCATGTGCACGTAACAGGAACTGGACAGGCGCAGGAACAATTCATTCATTACCTGGCTGATACTCCTCAATTTAAAAATAGTATAACAGCTGAATCTACCTCTAATAAGATGAGTGACGAAAAGCTTATAGAATATATTACAGGTAAACTTTGATGAACATCTTATATATCAGCAAACTCTGAAACAGAATTGCGTTACTTCACTTTTTTCGCATTTACATACCGCAGTGAAACCCCTTGGCCGGGCGCACAATAATGGCATAACCGCAATACAGTTGGATGGAAGTGCAATCGGCTTAGGTTTTTTTAATCTACTTCAGTTTAGGTTTAAGGTTTTGCAATTGAAATCATTTTAAAGTTCAAATTCCGTTTATTAAATTACATACGCATCGGCCTGGCTGAACACGAATACTTAACTGTGGCAATGCACGATGTTGTGTCACTTTAGGCAGACCCTTCATGTAATTCATTTCACATTGACAAAGAATTTGCAGCCGACCTCCAATACCTGCCCGATACAGGCAACCCTGCCAAGCGCCTGCTCCCTGTTTGGCAGATGACAAAATACTTCAACAGTCCGACAATATTTTTACACATTTGCGAGCACTCAAACCTTGACGCAGAGCCAACTTGCAAAAGAGCCAAAATTTTCCTTACACCGCAACCTTCATTTGGACTCAAGCCCTATCTTTGCGGCTGTGAAAATTTTTGCATTCATATTGTCATTGTATATTTTGTTACTCTCAACCGTTCCATGTTGTGCAGTTGACAATTGCAATGATGAAACTCAACAAAGCCAAACCTCCGGCAAGCACGAACATAATGACGGTTGCAAAAATTGTTCACCTTTTACCCAATGTGGCAATTGTGCTGGCTTTGCTTTTATAGCAGACAGATTCCAGGTTGGCTCTCCACAACAATTTACACAGCCAACTTTTTCAGGCTACATTCAATCATATCTTCCTCTATACATTTCTTCATTTTGGCAACCGCCAAAATTAGGTTGACGCATACTTATTTTTTGAAACAGTATTTATCAGCCTAATTTTAAAATGATGAAATTTATATTTATCTATTGCATAGCAATGCTATGTAGTTTCTCTATATACGCACAGCATACTTTCAAAGCAATTATTAAAGATGCAGAAGCAAATCCATTGCAAGGTGCAACAGCAAGTATTAAAGCCCTTAATAAAACTGGGATTGCTGACAGTAATGGAATTGTTACAATTAAAAATATACCAACAGGAAAATTTGAAGTGTTATTCTCTCATGTTGGTTTTGAAGAAAAAATTATTTTCTTTGAATATCCCATAGCAAATGACAGCATGTTGGATATTGAAATGAAAGAAACAGAACATGAAGAAAACGAAGTTATAGTTACATCAACAAGATCCAGCCGTTCTATTGCCAATATTCCAACAAGAATAGAAACTATATCTGGCGAAGAACTGGAAGAAAAGGGAAACATGAAACCTGGAGATATAAGAATGATGCTTAATGAAAGCACAGGCATTCAAACACAACAGACATCTGCAACAAGTTACAATTCAAGCATACGCATACAAGGGCTCGATGGAAAATATACGCAAATCATTCGTGATGGCTTCCCGCTGTATTCGGGCTTTTCAGGAGGTTTGGGTTTACTGCAAATTGTCCCTCTTGATTTAAAACAAGTAGAAGTAATTAAAGGAAGCTCATCTACTCTTTTTGGAGGTGGAGCAATTGCAGGATTAGTAAACCTTGTTTCAAAAACTCCAAAAGAAGAAAGAGAATTAAATTTTCTTGTCAATGGAACATCCGCATCAGGGCTCGATATAAGTGGTTTCTATTCGCAAAAATTTAAGAAAGTAGGAACAACAATTTTTACATCTTATAATCATGGTACAGCCTATGACCCTGCAAATATTGGTTTTACTGCAATCCCAAAATTTGACCGTTACACTTTGAACCCGAAAATATTTATATACTTCAATAAAAATACAACAGCTAATTTTGGGGTGAACGCAACTTACGAAAACCGCATTGGCGGCGATATTAAATATATTGAGGGGAAAGGTGACAGCACACATTCATACTTTGAAAAAAATAAAACCAATCGTTACAGTACTCAATTTTCAGTCGAACATATACTAAATGACAAGGCAAAATTTATTTTCAAAAACAGTGTGAGTTATTACGATCGTTCCATTCAAATTCCTGGCTACTTATTTTCAGGAGTACAACTTTCATCTTACAGCGAAGTAAATTTCAATTACAAAAAAGAAATATCTGAATGGATTGGCGGAATAAATTTTCTTACCGATAAGTTTACACAAGATAAACAAGACACCATTATTCCCGTCAACTACAATCAAAATACCATCGGCGCATTTGTGCAAAATACCTGGAACGCTTCAAAGGCTGTTACCCTTGAAACAGGTTTGCGTGGCGATTATCAGAATGACTATGGTTTTTTTCTTTTACCAAGACTTTCTGCTTTATTCAAAATAAATGATCATCTCACTTCACGAATTGGGGGAGGATTGGGTTATAAAACGCCCAACGTATTTACTGAAGATGCGGAAAGAATTCAATTCGAAAATGTATTGCCGGTTGATATTAAAAACCGGGAGGCAGAAAAATCTTATGGAGGAAACTTTGACATTAACTACCGGGCAACTTTATTCAACAAACAAGTTTCACTAAGCATCAATCAACTTTTTTTCTATACAAGAATTAATAATCCATTAGTGTTGACACAGCTTTCAAATGGCTATTACGAATATTTGCAGCCAATAGGGTTTATTGATACAAAAGGAATTGAAACGAACGTTAAACTCACTTACAAAAATTTCAAACTTTTTATTGGTTATACTTTCGCAGATGTAAAACAACATTACACGACGACAACAGAATTCCCTCTTGTTGCGAAACATCGTTTGAATAATGTTTTAGTTTATGAAATTGAAGACAGATTGAAAATAGGATTAGAAGCATATTATTATTCACCGCAAAAACTCAATGATGGTGCAACGGGAAAAGCATATTGGCTCACAGGATTTATGATTGAAAAACTTTGGAAACATTTTTCAATTTTCGCCAACTTTGAAAATTTTATTGACACCCGGCAAACAAAGTTTGACACTATTTTTACAGGAACAATTACTAATCCTGTATTCCGTGATATTTATGC
>JBAQJB010000418.1:0-1753 GCA_049289155.1 Chitinophagaceae bacterium | reverse complement strand
CACCAGCATTACAATTCGGGACACAGTCATGCAAATGATGGTTATTTCCGCAACTGTTTTTTGTAATGAAATAATGATCGCGCAATGTGATATGAATATTATGATTGAAAAAAAAGAGCTTGAAGTTTTCATTGTTGCTGATTCGATCATTTCACCATTGGGCAATTCTACTTCTGAAAATTTTATCGCTATTAAAAATGGGCAAAGCGGGATAAAAAAACATAATGATATGTCCATTTCATTGGCTCCTTTTTATGCATCACTTTTTGAACCAGGGAAAATATTTCTTCAAAACAACGTAACGGGTTTTACAAAATTTGAAGAGATGCTTATTGCAGCAATTAGCAATACAATCGAACAAACAAGTATTGATATTAAAAGTGAAAAATTAATTCTCGTCATTTCATCCACAAAAGGAAATATTGTTTTGTTGGAAACAGAACCATATAATTTGGAACTTGAAAAAAGAATTGCTTTACATAGCTCTGCAAATAAAGTTGCCACTCATTTCAATTTATTTCACACGCCTGTAGTTATCTCAAATGCCTGTATATCGGGCATTGCAGCGATTCTCACTGGAAAGCGATTGCTGGATGCAGGAAAATATGACCATGCAATTGTCGTTGGAGCAGATGTTATTTCAAAATTTATTTTAAGTGGTTTTGAATCTTTCCAGGCAGTCAGTGATGAGCCCTGCAAACCATTTGATGAAAATAGGAATGGCATTACGTTGGGAGAAGCTGCAGCATCCGTTTTGCTCTCCGTTTTTCCAAATGATGGAATGAAAATAAAGGTCATGGGCGGGTCGGTGAGTAATGATGCCAATCATATTTCCGCGCCATCCAGGACTGGCGAAGAATTAGCAATAGCGATTGATAAAGCGATCATCGAGTCCGGGATTTCTGCGAATGAAATTGATTTTATTTCAGCGCATGGAACTGCTACAATGTATAATGATGAAATGGAATCAAAAGCGCTGCATTTAGCCGGCCTTGAAAATTCACCGGTGAATAGTTTGAAAGGATTTTTCGGCCATACATTAGGTGCCGCAGGATTAGTGGAATCAATTATTTCCATCAGGTCTATGAAAGAAAATACTTTGATCCCAACCGCAGGATATGAGCGATCAGGCGATGATACAAAATTAAATATTTATAAAACTGTTCTTACAAAAGAATTAAAAAATTGTTTAAAGACCGCTTCAGGTTTTGGCGGATGTAATGCAGCAATTATTTTTAGCAAAATTGAAAAATGAAAGAATAAAAATTGGAAACCACTTATCATATTAGTTCAAGTTGCGTGATTTGTAAAAACAATGTTTACAAAAACGGGCAAATCATTTTTTCAAACAATGCGGAAGATTTTTTATTTGCGGTGTATAAACATTTCGAATTGAATTATGCCAGGTTTTATAAAATGGATTCTTTGAGTAAACTCGGCTGGCTCTGTGCAGAAGTTTTACTGCAAAGAGATTTTAAAAAAGAAAATTACAAACCATCCGAAATTGGCCTGGTATTTTCCAATGCAAACTCAAGCCTGGCAACGGATACAAGATATATGGCAAGCCTGCAGGAAACACCCAGCCCTGCCCTTTTTGTGTATACCTTACCGAATATTGTTACAGGTGAAATTTGTATTCGCCATGGTTTCAAAGGAGAAAATGCTTTTTTCATTTTTGAAAAGTTCAACCCGGAATTCCTGGTTGATTACGTATCTGTGTTGTTGGATAAAGGCCTTGTGCAGGCTTGCATTT
>JBAQJB010000417.1:0-1935 GCA_049289155.1 Chitinophagaceae bacterium | reverse complement strand
GTATGGATGCATTGTTTCCATATGTACTGCATATTTTTAAAATAATTGAGAATATGCCGCATGTGGAGTAGCGCTGTAATTTTAATTTTTGGATTGATCTTTAGTAAATATTTTATTTACTAAAGATCAGTGAGATTATACAAAAAGAAAAACCCTCCATTACGAAGGGTTTCAATTAGTTGATAAGAGAGGGTTCGAATTTCCGTCCGCTTTAGCGGATATGAGCCCTCTTAAATAAATAAAAAACTATTGTTGCGAAGGGAGGGTTCGAACCTCCGACCTTCGGGTTATGAGCCCGACGAGCTACCGCTGCTCTACTTCGCGATTTTAGGACTGCAAAGATAAAGCGATTACACTTACCCGCCAAACTTCATAAGAAATTAAGTCGTTAATCTTTTTTCTTGATGATCGAACCACCGCTCGCATCTACTGAACTTATATTCCCCGCTCCCTGGTAATTGATGATGGAACCTCCACTGGCTTCAGCTTTCAGGTCTTTATTTACAGTTACATTTATAATTGATCCACCACTTGCATCAACAGTGCAGGTATTTACACTTAAACTATAGTCTTTAAAAATACTGCCACCACTTAACCCGATTTTCAGTTGATCGAGAGAACCCGATAATTTGGAAATGCTCCCACCACTTAGATCTGCTTTCATACTAGTGCCCTTGAAACTTCCCTCAATAATGCTGCCACCACTCGCATCCACGGATATATTACCCACATTGATATTATCCTGGATTTTCGCGATGGACCCGCCGGATACACCCAAATACGTAAGGTCTGTGCAGGTTACATAAGCTTTTAATTTTTTATTTCCCCAGTTAAAACTATTCCACACACCACTTTCCACTTTAATTTGCAAAACCCCGTTTTTAACAGTGGTAATTATTTTGTCCACGTATTTTGAATCTGAGGCGCTTACTGCAACTGCTTGTGTACTGCCCTGTGACAGGTATAAAACAATGCCATTACTTACATCAACACCATTGAAACTGCCCACTTTACGGACTTGTGCATTGGCATCATACACCACATCTTGCGCATAACTCATTCCTGCAAAAAGGGTAGCAGCTAAGAGAAAACCGAAATATTTTTTCATTTTGTTTGATTTATACACCTGTAACGGTTCATGAAATAAAAAGTTACAAATAATTTTTTGTTGTGTAATTTTGCAGTAACAATTTATAAAAATTGTTCCCGGGGTGCCCATTAAAGGCTGAGATAATACCCGTAAAACCTGATCAGGATAATGCCTGCGGAGGGAAGCGAAATAATCACCACTTTCTTTAGCTCCACTCCTGTTCAGTATTTTTTTTATTTTAAAAAAATGAAGATGCTAAAAATAGGTATAGGGCTGATAGGACTTTTTTGCAGCGGTTTTTTAAACGCTCAAATTCTCATTTCAGGTAAAGTAACTAATGCGCAACAAAACATTTTGCCAGGTGCTACTATCGAACTCATTACACCTGCTAAAACACTCCGGGCAATTTCCAATGATGCAGGAAATTTTGAAATTAAAAGCATGGAAAAAAATGTACATGCAATTTTGAGGTGTAGTTATATCGGCAAAAAAATAGCTGATATTCCAATTCTTTTAAATAAAAACCAGCAGGTTGATTTCCAGTTGGATGATGCATCTTTATTTTTAAAACCCCTCGAAATTCAATCAGTGCGTGCTTCTGACCGTGCACCATTTACCATTACCAATATAAAAACATCCTCGCTCGCGCAAAAAAACCTTGGACAGGATCTGCCTTTTTTATTAAATCAATTGCCTTCTGTGACCATCACTTCTGATGCGGGAAATGGAATTGGTTATACCGGCATTCGCATTCGTGGTACGGATGCAACAAGAATAAATGTTACGCTGAATGGGATTCCCTACAATGATGCGGAAAGCCAGGGCACTTATTTCGTGGACATACC
>JBAQJB010000416.1:0-1860 GCA_049289155.1 Chitinophagaceae bacterium | reverse complement strand
TGGTATTGTTTATTGGATCTATTTCTACTTCACCCATGAGATTTATTTCCTGTGAAAATAGGAGAAAATGTACAAGCAATATTTTTAAATAATGAAAGAAGTTTTAATCAAGTGGTTTTGAATTTCTAAGAATTATATTTCACTCTTTCAATATTGCCTGGAAGGTACCATTTGGCTGAATAGAAACGAGACCTGCTGGTTTATTACAGTTCATTTCAAAATGCAATGTATAGCCAGTTTTATTTTTAATAACAAAGATGTCTTTCTCTACCGGCACCAATTCCATTTCGCCCTGGCCCGGGCTGGAAATCCAAAGCACAGTATCTTTCAAATACACGGTAGCCGTGACAGCCACAGTTTGAAATTCATATACGCCGGTATATTCTTTTAGTGTATCCGCTGAAATTTTAAAAATATTTTTCCCCTGCAGGCCATTCATAAGTTGCATGATTTCCGGGCTTTTATTGATGTTGTATGCCCGCTGGTAAAACAAGACCGCATTTGCTGTATCTTTTTTTGCCGCATATAAAGCGGCATACGCTGCTAAAGAATTTTCATTGTTTGGATAATTCTCCAGGTTCATTTTAAATAATGCTTCTGCTTTCGTAAAAAATCCACTGCTCATTGCATACAAACCAAAATTATATATCAAATCCTGAGGCGGCAAAATGGTATAGCCAAATTGTTTGGAAAGTTCTTTATAATGATCTTGAAATTTTTTAATGATGGCCGTTGAGGAATCAGTAAATTCAGCAAAAGAAAGTTTTAGTTTATAATCTTTAAAAATAAAACGCAATCCTTCATACTCACTGATAAATGGGACAGAACCATGATCGTCATCCGCATAATAATTACTGGCATAAGTAAGACCGTCATTCGTATTTTTCCTGATAAAATTATCCAGCGCAAAAATGGATCGCATATGCCGCGTGATGTCAGTTGTATCGTTTTTCATTTTTTCCAAAGTCATATCTTCAGGTTTGGTATTGGCCATACCAATATATAATTTTATGCCCGCGAATTTTTGTTTCAATAATTTTTGTTCTGTTGCTTTTAAAAATGTTTCATGGCCATACCACATACTCGGATCAATAGCGATGTAGGCATTGAACATATTGGTATGATTGGTCAAAATATTCATGGCTGTCAATCCGCCGAAAGAGTGGCCAATCAGCAATCTATATGGCTGCGTGGGATACAGCGAATCAATATGAAGCATTAATTCATATTGCATAAAAGTGATAAACTTTTCATTACCACCTGTATTAATTGAAGCGGCACTGTCCATCATCGGCAGATCGTTTTTTATATGCGTTGGCGTAAGATCTCTTGTACGGTCTGTATTCAAAATTCCGACCACGATCATCGGTGGAAAATTGGTGTTGCCATCTATTTCACTCAATTGCCGGATCATAGCAACAAGGGATTCAAAATGTACATCACCATCCAGGAGATACAATACCGGGAAACGCTCACCGGTAAACGCATTGCCGGGTTTCATGGTGGGAGAATAAATCCAGATTTTTCTTTGTTCGCCTAAAGTTTTTGAATACAGGGTATCCACTTTTCCCGTTAGGAAAATATCATTATTGTTTTGCGCCTTACTTACAAAACTTAGACAGGCAATCGCAGCTGTCAAAATAAATGTTCTCATGTTTTAAAAGTTGATTTTCATTTTATGATTAGTTGCATTCAGTTTTTTCAATCTTAAGAAATATTCGGCGCTGATATTGCCGGTCAGCGACACGGTAATGGCAGATCCATCTTACAAAATAGTCCACCATTTTTGGTCGCCTGACCAAAAATATTTGCTAACCTTTTTTTCGGCTTCGATGTTGCCGGTCAGCGACACGGCAACGG
>JBAQJB010000415.1:0-1795 GCA_049289155.1 Chitinophagaceae bacterium | reverse complement strand
TTCCTATACCGGCCATGATGGCTGTCGGTGTGGCAAGCCCAAGTGCGCATGGGCAGGCAATTACAAGCACTGTAACAAAAGCCAGGACGCCATGTGTCAGGCCATCAACACCACCAAAAATGAACCATATAAAAAAACTTAATACCGCAAGGCCAATAACAACCGGCACAAATATTCCTGCAATTTTATCAACTAATTTCTGCACCGGTGCGCGGCTGCCCTGTGCATCCATCACTAATTGTATGATTTGTGCGAGCATCGTATCTCCACCCACTTTTTCCGCTTTGAATTGTATGCTTCCTTTTTGATTGATCGTTCCTGCGAGTACCTTATCACCTGCTGCTTTCTTTACCGGCACAGATTCTCCACTGATCATACTTTCATCAATGAAAGTATTTCCGGAAACTACGATCCCGTCAACCGCAATTTTTTCTCCCGGCTTAACGAGTAAAATATTTCCGGGCATTACATCCTTTATTGGAATTATTTCCTGCCGACCATCTGAAAAAATAAGTGTCGTTATTTTTGGCTGAAGCCCCACCAGTTTTTTTATAGCAGAAGTTGTATTGCCTTTGGCTTTCTCTTCCAACATTTTTCCCAATAATATAAATGCTATGACAACACCTGCGGCTTCAAAATAGACATGTGGTTCAATGCCCCTGCTGATCCAGAATTGTGGATACAGCACATTGAAAGCACTAAATAAATATGCAAAGCCTGTACTCATTGCTACCAGTGTATCCATATTGGCACTGCCATGTTTTAGTTGTTTCCACGCGCCGGTAAAAAATTGTTGTCCAAACCAAAAAACAATCGGCGTTGCCAGGAGCCACATGATATAATTGGCAAATGGAATGTTCATAAATATCATACCGATGAGCACGAGTGGAATGGATAATCCAATTGCGCTATAAGTTCGTCTTCGCAAATTTTTGAACTTCTCAAGATGAATGGCATCAAGCTTCTCCGCAGCATTTTCATCCTGGCTGATTTCCAAATCATATCCAATGGATTGCATAGCTGATTTCATTTGTGCAGGAGTGGCAATCGTGGGAACATACTCTACAATAGCAGAAGCATTTACATAATTTACAGATACATTCAAAATACCTGGGATGCTTTCCAATATGCTTTGTGAACTGGCGGCGCAGGAAGCACAGCTCATGTTTAATACAGGAAATGTTTGCTTTATTGAAGGCACATCATAACCTGCATTTTTAATGGCTTTTACTGCGGCTGGAATTGCCTCATTGGCATCATTCGTTTAAATAATTGCCTGGTGATTATTTACTTCTACTTTATGAGATTTTACTCCCTCCACTTTATAAAGTGCATTATTTACAATCAATGCGCAATGCTCGCTTTCCACACCAGATAAAGGAATTTCTATAATTGACTCGCTATTCATTTCTCAAAAATTTATATACACAAATTTCCTTTAAATAAAAGAAATGCTGGTATAGCATTTTGGAAAAGATGTATAGAATAAAGGGGAAACGAATTAAGCAGGCTTATTCAAAGAATCAATAGATTTACGATTAAAATTTCCAATGGATTTGAATTTTGTTGGTGTCATACCGGTAATTTTTTTAAACTGCGCCGATAAATGCTGGCTGCTGCTATAGCCAAGTTTAAAAGCGATATCACTCAATGGCGCTTCATCATACATTAATAATTCTTTGGCCTTTTCTATTTTTTGTAAAATAAAAAACTGTTCGATAGTGATGCCTTCCACTTCGGAAAACAATTTACTCAAAGAAGAATAATCTTTAAAAATGTTGGCAGATAAAAATTT
>JBAQJB010000414.1:0-9061 GCA_049289155.1 Chitinophagaceae bacterium | reverse complement strand
GACCTGATCGCATCGGGAAAAGATGGGCTGTTACATTTTATTGAAATTAAAACACGCACTACAATGACCTATGGCTACCCGGAAGAAAGTATTGGTAAAAAGAAAATGACCAACCTGCGCAATGCCGCCGAAGAATACCAATACCTGCACCCGGAATGGAAATATATACAGTTTGATGTGCTGGCCATCATGCTGCATTTTAATGCACCAGCGGAATTTTTTTTATTGGAAGATGTTTATTTCTAAATCAAATTCATAGCACCATTTCAAGCTTTTGCACCATTTTTTCCACCATTAAATAAGTGGCAGGGCAATGCGCAATATTTTGTTGATGCACATGCATATATTCAACAGGCGTCTTCTTTTTAAAATGCGGGAAACCCGCGCAGTCAGCGGGCCGTACTGCATAGATGGTACACCTGTTTGTATGCATGTCCAGGAACTGGCAGGGCCTTTGCACATTTACCCAGTCTTTATCTTTCTTATCATACCAAAGCCATTTCTTTTTAAAAGCATGTGGCGTCATATGAAGATGTGCAGAGATGCGCAGGATATCTTTTTGTGTAAAAGTTGGCGTCATCGTTTTACAACAACGTGCGCAGCTGGTACAATCTATTTCATCCCATACTTCCCGGTCCAGTGTGCGCATCAGGCTATAAAATTTTTCAGGTGGTTTTTTTTCCACGCGGGATAAGAACCTTTTCATCTTTTTCTGATGAAAATTTCTTTTCTGAATGAAGGAGCGAATATTTACCGGCTGCATGGTAGCGGAGAAATGATTTTTCTAAATGTAGATTTGCAGGAATTATTTTACACGCTCAAAGGAATTGTAAAAATTTAATTTTACCAAATACGTTTTCATTTTATGTGGCAATCCTACCTGAAAGGTTTTAAACAATATTTGCTCCTGGAAAAATCCCTGGGCAAACTTTCGCATGAAGCATACCTGCATGACCTGAACTTATTGATTTCCTGGTTTGAACTCAATGAAAAGAAACCTGCGCCTTCTGACGTTACGATTAAAGACCTGCAGTCATTTATTCAATGGCTCCATGAAATAGGCATGAGCCCTGCTTCACAGGCCAGGATCATCTCAGGCATCAGAAATTTTTTTACCTATTGTATGCAGGAAGAAATCGTGGAAAATGATCCTTCCCTCCTGCTGGAAACGCCTCGCTTAAAAAGGCACCTTCCTGAAGTGCTGGATGTACATGAAATAGAGGAAATGATCTCCTGCATAGAAGCCGGAAAGCCTGCAGGAGCACGCAACAGGGCAATTATAGAGATCATGTATAGTTGTGGTTTACGTGTGAGTGAAGTTACAGGACTCCTCATCAGCGGCCTGCACTTTGAATCGGGTTTTATAAAAGTTACCGGTAAAGGAAATAAGGAAAGATTGATCCCGGTTGGAAGCGCTGCTATAAAATATGTGAACCTGTACATACATCAAATACGCGTGCATCAAAACATACAAACCGGTTTTGAAGATGTTGTTTTTATTAATAGCCGCGGCAAAAGTTTGAGCCGGATCATGATCTTTCATATTATCAAAGGCCTGGCTGAAAAAGCGGGTATCAAAAAAACCATTTCACCACATACATTGCGCCATTCATTCGCAACACACTTAGTGGAAGGAGGCGCAAACCTGCGCGCGGTGCAGGAAATGCTTGGGCATGAGAGTATTACTACTACAGAAATCTACACGCATTTAGACAGGGATTATTTACGCAGTACATTGCAACAATTTCATCCTGCATTTCAGAAAAATTTTTATAACAAAAAACCAGGCGAATAAAAAACAGTGATGTCAGTTTAACAAAATCTCATTACTTTCATAACCTGCTGTCTCATTCAGATAAAAAGAAAATAATTAAACCGATTTGAATACCAGGCCCGGACATATACTTACTGAAAATTCTGACGAGGAACTTTTAACGGCCTATAAAAATGATAAAGGCCAGGAAGCGTTGGCCGCATTATATCAGCGGTATTTTACACTGGTTTTCGGGGTTTGCCTGAAATATTTTAAAGAACCTGAAAGAGCAAAAGATGCCGTGATGGATATTTATGAAGAATTGGTGGTAAAAGTAAAAAAACATGAGATACATCATTTCAAAAGCTGGCTGTACCGCATGGCCATTAATCATTGCCTGATGCAATTGCGCAAAAAAAATACTGCAAGGGTTGTGGAAATGGATGAATCATTTATGCAAACAGATATTTTTTCGCATCTGGAAGATGCAGATGCGAAAGAAACTCAACTCAACCAGTTGGAAAAATGCCTGGAAGAGTTGCCTGCACTGCAAAAGCAGAGCATTTTTTTATTTTATACTGAAAAAAAATGTTACAATGAAATTGCTGAAAAAACAGGGCTGGAATGGAATAAAATCAGGAGTACCATACAAAATGGCCGGCGTAATTTGAAGATTTGCATGGAAAAAAATGGATAATAAAAAATCATATCAACAAATAAATTTTGAAGAAATAGAAAAATATTTCTCGGGGCAAATGAGTCCTGAAGACATGCATTCATTGGAAGAAAGCGCATTGAATGATCCATTCCTCGCGGAAGCCATGGAAGGGTATCATGATCAAAAAAATAATTGGGAGGAAGTAAAAAAACAGGCAGCCTTACTTGAAGAAAACCTGGATAAAAAAAATATTGAAAAATCAGCGCCGGTTTTTTTCATGAACCAGGGCTGGCTTCGTATAGCTGCAGTATTTGTTGTCTTATTTCTTGCAGGCGGTATTGCCTGGTACAACTGGTACAGGGAAGATCCGGCAACAACTATTTTAGCGGATAATATCACGCCATCAACAATTCAAAAAGATACGATCATTCAACGGCCTGACACAACCCTGCTTGCGGAAAATAAATCTTCACAGGGAAAAGTAGATACACAAAAACCTGCTCCCATAAAGCCCCCGGTTTCAAGTGAAAAAGATGCAGCAACCATTACAGAAGCTTCACCTGTTACAGTTATGCAGGAAAATAAGCAGGCTGATAGTATAGAAGGATTTTCCAGAAAATCCGCTTTGAACAATGCTGATGCACCAGTGCTTTCTGCACAAAAAGAAATGATGACAGAGACATTACCCGCGCCGTTTGGCGGTTTGAAAGCGTTTGATCAATATGCGCAGGAAAGAATTAATTTTTATAAAAAAATGAATTTGAAAAATTATATCCCGGGAAAAATAAAAATTGGTTTTACAATCAATAAAAACGGACAGCCTGTGGATTACAAATTCATTCAATCTCTTACTCCAACCATGGATAGTTTGGCTGCAAAAATCTTACACGAAGGCCCGTTATGGACGCCTGCAACTCCTGATTTGAATGGTGTGGTAGAATTTCATTTTTAATTAACCGTATTACACGGATTTTTACTTATTTTAGTCAACTTAAAAAAAATAACATGAAAAAAATTTTTATGCTGGCAATTGGTATTGCCATAATGAATATTGCAAATGCGCAATTACCTGCGCCGAGTCCAACCGAAACTATTTCACAGGATTTTGGTTTGGGGAAAATTATGATCACTTATTCCAGGCCCGGTTTAAAAAACAGGACCGTGTTTATGCAAAACAGTGAGCTTGCTCCATTGGGTAAATTGTGGCGAACAGGTGCAAATGCTGCAACGAAAATAACATTTACAGATAAAGTGACAATAGGCGGAAAAGACCTTGATACAGGCACGTACGTGGTTTACACAATCCCCGGAAAAAACCAGTGGGAAATAATATTAAATAAAGGTTTGAAAAATTGGGGTTCGGATGGTTACCAGGAATCTGATGATGTGGTTCGATTCAAGGTGCCGGTATTAGCAACCAACCCGGCAGTGGAATCTTTTACCATGCAGGTTGCGAATGTAAAATATCAAAATTGTGAATTGCAAATGAGTTGGGGAACTACAATGGTAAGTATTTCTATTACAACTAATATTGTTGACAGGATCCGCACTCAAATTGAACAAGCGCTGCAATCTGATAAAAAACCATATTGGCAGGCTGCTAATTTTTATTACGAGTGGGATAAAAATAATGACAAGGCACTGGAAAATGTAAATCATGCAATCACTGAGAGCCCGGATGCATTTTATATGTATTTATTACGCGCCAAAATTGAAAAAGCACAGGGCAAAAAAATGCAGGCGAAAACTGACGCGCAAAAATGTATAGAACTTGCTACCGCTGCAAAAAATGATGATTACGTGGCGCAGGCAAATGAACTTATAAAAAGCCTGAAATAAATTAGGAAACCATTTTTTATGAAAAGCGTTTTGCAGGATTGCCTGTAAAGCGCTTTTTCATTTTATACAGGTTTGTAATTTCTATATATTTTAATTTTACCTAAAGAAACCATGCATCACAATAATAAAAAATTGTGTTGAAGATTTTTATTTGGCGTGTTTTATGAGAAGCCACACTAAAATTTATTTTTTTTCCAGGGACTTACTGCGTTTTACAATATCAGCAAGTGTGGCGCTATTCAATATCCGTAAGGTTTCCAGGCGCACTTCGGAAAAAACATCACGGATGCCGCAAGTCGCTTCATCCGTACATTCCTCGCAACGTTCATAATTATTGGAAGCCACGCAGGGCAAGAGTGCAATGGGGCCATCAAAAAGGCGCATCACCGTGGCCATATTAATGTCAGCCGGATCTTTTTGTAAATAATACCCGCCAAATTTTCCTTTGCGGCTTTGCAAAATACCTGCATTCCTCAGGTCCAGCAAAATTGCCTCGAGAAATTTTCGGGGAATATTTTCACTTTCAGAAATTTTACTGATCTGGATGGGCTCACGCTGTTTGTTTTCCCTGGCCAGGAAAACCAAAGCGTTGATCGCATATTTTGCTTTGCGGGATAACATAAGGGTTTAAGAATAAAATTCAATTTGCAAAAATACGAAACTTCATCTGAATCATTGACCGGGATCAGCCATTCCCCATTTTTCCATCAATAAATTTGTTTGATCATTTTTCACACGGGGAAGGTCATACAATTTTTGAGCATCTCTTTGCCGGAAAGCTTCATATAAAGTAACTGCGCAGGCCACAGAAATATTCAGGCTTTCAATAATACCTACTTGTGGAATTTTAAAAAAGCCATCCACACTTTTTTTCATTTCTTCACTCACCCCATCTTTTTCATTTCCAAAAACCAATGCGATACTTTTTGCCAGGTCCATTGCATATAAAGGTGCTGCACCGGGAATCAGGCAGGCAGCAAATAGGTTGCTATAATTATTTTTTAAAACAGACATACATTTTTCTCTGTCATCAAAACTATGGACAGTCAACCATTTCGAAGCGCTGCGGCTACTTTTAAAACCCCATTTTTTAGGTGGCGGAATATAGGTATTCAATATATAAATATCCTGTATGCCCACTGCATCACAAGTGCGCATCACCGCAGAAACATTGTGCGGGTCATTCACATTTTCCAAAACCACGGTCAGGTTTGCCTGCCTTTTATTCAATACATTTTCCAATTTATGTTGTCGTGCTTCGGTCATACAACTTTTTTTAAAATTGAAAGTAAACAAATTGTCCGCCATTGAAAACACCTGTCATTAAAAGTGCTGTTATCAAAAATGCATAAAACCCGTAGCGCACATAGATACTCCGGTGATGCATCAATTCATTTTTTGGATAATATTCCTGGATAAATTCAACGCCTATCAAAAGCAATAATGCAAACACGCAATAGCCAAATGAGGATGGTGGCTCACCTTTATAAATGCGACCGGGCTTCAATGTGATCATCGCTTTTAACATGGCCCAGGACTGGCTTATCTTTGGGGCGCGAAAAAATACAGCCATCGATACAAACAAGGAAATGGTGAAAAACATGCGGGCAATATTTTGAAAAAATCCTAAAAAATGATGTATCCGCCGAAGGATGGGATTGAGCATTTGTTCTACCACCAATACAGTTCCATTGAGCAAACCCCAAATTACAAAAGTCCATCCCGCGCCATGCCATAATCCACTGATTGCAAAAACGATCAGCATATTGCGAAGCTGTACCAGCTTGCCTTTGCGGCTTCCACCTAAAGGAAAATATAAATAATCTCGAAACCAGGTTGTGAGGGAAATATGCCAGCGCTGCCAGACTTCCTGGATACTTTTTGCAAAAAAAGGCCTGCGGAAATTTGTCATCAAATTGATGCCCATTATACGGGCCGTTCCAATTGCAATATCTGAGTATCCCGAAAAATCACAATAGATCTGGAAGATAAAAAAGAAGCTGGCAATCATCATCGTGATACCGCTATGATGCTGGTAATTTCCATATACCGCATCTGTATAAATCGCGAGCCTGTCGGCCACCACAATTTTTTTTATAAATCCCCATAAAATTAATTTACATCCTTCAGCAACATGGTTGTAATCAAATTTCTTTTTTTCATGAAACTGGTGCAAAATATTTTGCGGCCGTTCAATCGGGCCGGCAACTAATTGCGGGTAAAACATCACATACAATGCATATATACCAAAGTGTTTTTCCGGAGCCTGGTTTTTACGATAAACTTCAATTGTATAACTCATTGCCTGGAACGTGTGGAAAGAAAGACCAACAGGTAATAGTATTTTCAAAAAAGGAATTGAATTGTAATAATTGAATACACCTAAAAATGAAGTGAGGGAATCGTTTAAAAAATTATAATATTTAAACAATGCAAGGACGCCAACATTGGCGATGATACTCAGTATAAGCCAGCGTTTTCTTTTTTTGCCTTCTGACCTTGCAATAAAAATTCCTGCATAATAATCTATGCAAATTGTAAATCCCAGTATTAAAATATAGATGGGCAGGAAATACATATAAAAAACACTACTTGCCAGCAAAAGCAGCGCCCAGCGCAATTTGTGGGGCAATGCATAATATAGTGTGGTGACAATTATAAAAAAGACAATAAAGATCAGCGAATTGAAAACCATGCAGCAGTTAATTTATTGTATAAAAACCCCACCGAAATTATTTCCAAAAATTATCAATAGCCAATTCGTATCGCCGTATTTCCTTTATGAATATTGTCATACATTTTTTGAAGCGCCAGTGGAAGTTCATGCAAAGAAACTGTTTCAGATAAAACTGGTTTTATTTTTCCATCTATGATCAATTGATTCAATTCACCGCAATCATCCGGGTTGGCGAAATGTGAACCCTGGATCCGTTTTCTCTGCAACCATAAATAACGCACATCAAAAGTCGCGAGGTAGCCGGTAGTGCCCGCGCAGGTAACCACCATGCCTTCTTTATCGCAAACAAACAAAGAAGTTGGAATTGTAGATTCGCCCGGGTGTTCAAGTACAATGCGTGGTAATTTACCTCCCGTCAATTCCAATATTTTTTTAAAAAATAATTTCGCGCGGTTACGCCATAATTCCTGTGTGTCCGGCATTAAAGATCCATGGGGTAATGCGCCCCAATGATTGAAATCATTCCTGTTAATAACCAATGCGCCCATGGCTGTACAAAAATTTTCTTTGTCTTTTGAATTAACAACTGCGAGCGGAGTACCACCCGCCATTTTCACCAATTGAATCGCCATTGAACCCAGGCCTCCTGCCCCACCCCAGATCATTACTACATCACCGGGTTGAACAGTATGCGGCGGATATTTAAATAGCATCCTGTAAACTGTTGCGCCGGATAACATATATACAGCAGCTTCCTCCCATGAAATATTTTTTGGTTTTGGAAAACATTGCATTTCTTTCACTTTACAAAATTGTGCGAATGATCCCCAACTTGTTTCATACCCCCAGGCGCGGGCAGATTTTGCAAAACAAGGGTCGCCTCCATTTTTAATAAAAGGCTCCTGCATGTTATACCAACCAGCTTGTACAACAACTTCATCACCGGGTTTCACGCTATTTACATTTTTTCCAATTTTATAAACGATACCTGAACAATCACTTCCCGCAATCATAAAATCATCCGTGGATTCTTTGCGTAATTTCATTACTTCAATCATATCCATTGGATAACCAGTTGCAGCCCATACAGAATTAAAATTTAACCCGGCTGCTTTTACACCAATCAATACTTCATCATCCGCAATGGAAGGCACATTCACTTCTTCCATTTGATACGCTGTAATCGGCGAACCATACCGGTTTGCGCGTAAAACCTGTGCATACATTTTTTCCGGGATCGCATCCAGTGGTGGCAATGTTCCTAATTCAGTTAGTTGCATGTTCGTGTTTTTTTGGTTATAGATTAAAAATGTTCAGCCTTTAATTTTTCTTTTTTCCTGTTGCCAGAATGGCTCGCGCAAAACCCTTCGCAATACTTTCCCGGTTGGATTGCGCGGTAGCGCAGCTGCTTTTTCCAACCTCTTTGGAATTTTATGCATTGCCAATTTCCCTTCGCACCATTTTTGCAAACTTTCAAGTGTAGCATTATCATCGGCAAAAATGGCTACTGCACAAATTGCTTCACCTGCTTTTTCATCGGGTACACCAATAACGGCAACTTCAGCAAATCCCGGAAAAAGCATCAATACTTTTTCTATTTCTGCCGGATAAATATTTACTCCTTTACAAACAATTTTATCATTCATCCTGTCAACTAAAAATAAATACCCTTCGTCATTTATATAACCCACATCCCCTGTGTGCAGCCAACCATCGGGGTCAAATGTTTGCGCGGTTTGCTCCGGCATATTCCAGTATCCCTTTGCAATATTTTCTCCACGAATTAATATTTCACCGGTTTCATAATTAAAGTCTTCATTGTATACGGGTTCATGTAATTTTATTTCAATACCCATTCCATTTTTCCCTGCAGATAATAATTTTATATTTTGAGAAATGTCTTCACCCTTCAATGCATTTTCATGGTCATCATAACGCAATGCTGTACCAATTCCGCCACTTTCCGTCAAACCATATACCTGTGTAAAATAACAATGAAAAATATTTTTCATTCGTTGTAAAATTTTTCCTGATACGGGGGAACCCCCGTACTGTATGTGTTTCAGCGAACTGAAATCCATTGTATCAATACCTTTTATTTGCAAAATCAACTGGAACATGGCCGGAATAAGTA
>JBAQJB010000413.1:0-4543 GCA_049289155.1 Chitinophagaceae bacterium | reverse complement strand
CCATCTTTTGCCCGAAGGGGAAAAATATGACCCGGCCTTCCCAGGTCTGCAGGCGTTGTTTTTTTATTAATCAAACTCAGGACAGTTTTACTGCGGTCATGCGCACTGATGCCGGTGGTACAACCATGTCCGAGTAGATCTATACTTACAGTAAAAGGAGTTGCATGCAACGCTGTATTATTAGTAACCATTAAATCCAGTTCGAGTTCTGCAGCGCGGCTTTCCGTAATAGGTGTACAAATGAGGCCGCGGCCTTCCTTGCTCATAAAATTAATAACGGCAGGTGTGGCATTGGCTGCCGCTGTGATAAAATCACCTTCATTTTCGCGGTCTTCATCATCAACGACGATGATCAGTTTTCCTTGTTTGATATCTTCAATGGCGCTTTCAATAGAATCTGGCATATCAGTCATTTATTTTGCAAAATTACATCATTCCGTTTTGTGATAGTATAACTGTTTGAAGGAAATGGTTCCAGGTAATTACTTTGTATTGTCGAAGGCTTTAGTTTTCTTCCCGATTAAAGCCTCAGTTTGAAATCTTTTCAAGCCCGTTCATTTTAAATAACAGGTTTACTTCCGGATCAATTATTATTTCTGTTGGTATAAATGAAACAGGAAATTCCTGCTCTGTGATCTTGTTTTTTATTTGAATAGTTATCATACTTTTTTTATTCCCGTTCATACAACTTATTTCTAATGGAAATTCAAAAAGGCCGCTTTGCATTTGTTCGATATGAAGAAATATTCTTTTCGTAACCGCATTATATTTCCATTGAATGGTCAGATCCGGCTGGCCTGGTGAATAGAGCCATTGATCAAAAAAAGTTTCCAGGTTTTGATGAGATACCTGTTCAAATATTTTTTGCAAATCTTTTGTGGATGCATTGCTTCCCGCATAGGTTTTATAATAGGTGCGGATACTTTTCCAAAATAAACTATCACCCATTTTATTGCGCAGCATATGCAAAACCCAACCACCTTTCTGGTAACTATTTGCATTTAGTAAATGCATTAAATTATTGGTATCAGAAGTATCTACTACGGGTGTTTTATGTTTTGTATAAAATGAAAGTACTTCCTCCCTTTCTTCCTGTAACATATTTTTTAATGTGTCCTTGCCGTATTTATTTTCAAAATATAAGTCGGTCATATAGGTAGCGAAACCTTCACTCAGCCAGAGATGCGGCCAGTCAATCTCCGTGGCATTATCTCCAAACCATTGATGCGCGATCTCGTGTGCAAACAATCCTTCAATGCCTTTACTGTTCACAGAGTTTTCAAAATAAAAAATACAACCCGCGTTTTCCATACCACCGAAAATTGTTTTGGACTGTACGTTGGCGAGTTTTTCAAAACCATAAGGCCCGACATGATTAATGTACCATTGCAAAATATCTTTGGCAATGGCATAATGCGCGAAGCCACTATCGCGGTCTTCCGGGTAAACCCAGGAAGAAACCGGGATACAATCCACGTTGCCGGTTTGTTGCACAGCAAAGGATGTAACACCGATTACCATTACTTTTGTGGGTAATTCTGCTGTTTCTGACCAATGGGTAAATTTTAAATTGCCGGGTAAATTTGTCACTTCTATTTCGCGGCCATTTGAAACGACCTGGTAATGATCCGGCGCGGTGACCATAAATTCAACGGTGGCTTTATCAGAAAGATGGTCATTGCAGGGAATCCAGTTGTGGGCGCGGTTTGGCCAGTTGTCTGCGAAAAAACTTCGTTGCCCGTTTTTGGTATTGCTGATGATCAGCCCGTCTGATGGCTCACCCCGGTAACTGATGGTATATGTATTTTCCACTCCGGGTGAACAGGTATCATCTATCAGGAGATGTTGCGCATCCTGTGTAAAATGCAAAGGCATATTATTTTTTAAAACTTCCGTTACGCTCATGCCTTTTCCGGCTTTATTTTTATTGGCAAGGTCCAGTTGCACCTGGTTTATTTTTTCTGTGAAACCCGTTTTGACTAAGGCTTTCCCATAAATAATGTTATTGCTGTCATTGAGAGAAATATTGAATGCATAATGTTTTACATCCAGGCCATTGGCCGGCATTTGCGCAAAGAGGAAACTGCTGCAACAGGCCAGGAAAATTGCAGAAAGAATTTTTTTCTCTAAAAAAGCGGGAGATGTAATATGCATTTTCCGGGTAATTTTAAGCAGTAAAAATACAAAGAAATTGACTGAATCTTTTGGGCAGAAACTGAATAAAAAATATTGGCCTTATGAGCAGTACTTGAATCCGTGCTTTCATTACCTTAATACAAGTTATATTACACTATCCAATTGTCAATTTGCATCTGTTTCACCGGGTATAATTTATAATTAACAGTAATCCCGGATTTTTGACTATCTTGTACGCAGTTTTTGCCGTATATGGTACGAACTTCATTACAAATTATTTATTCATTTAAAACTTTTTCTTGCCAGTTAAAATATCGTTCCCGAAAACTACAGGTCCTGATTTCTATACTACCTTAAATAAAAAAGTTGAAGATTTTTTTGAATCAGGAAAAATTTCAAAAAAAGGAAATGGTTTGATGCTTTTTAAATTAATTTTTTACCCAACCGTTTTTATAGCGGCTTACCTGGTGTTGGTTTTGACGAATGCTCCGCTTTTGGTTCAATTTTTATTATGGTCCATCCTGGGATTGTTTACTGCTTTTATAGGTTTAAATATTGCGCATGATGCAGTACATGGTTCAATATCCGGCAATAAAACAGTCAATAAAATATTAGGTTATTCATTTAATATAATTGGCGCAAATAGTTATGTATGGAATATCACGCACAATATTGTTCATCATACGTATACGAATATTGAAGGTCATGATGAAGACATTGTTTCCATTCCTATTTTGCGTATGTGCCCGCATCAAAAACTCAGAAAGATTCATAAGCATCAATATTGGTATGCCTTTATTTTTTATTCCCTGGCTTCTTTATCATGGGTATTTATAAAGGATTATGTGAAATTCTTTAAAAAGAAAATTGGGAATTACAATAATAAAACACACCCGCAAAAAGAATATTTCATTCTCTTTATTTCAAAAGCCATTTACTACGTGCTTTTCCTGGTGATCCCTTTTGTTTTTATCCAGGCATTATGGTGGCAGATTTTATTAGGTTTTATCGTGATGCATATTGTACAAGGTACCACGATGGCTATGATTTTTATGCTGGCACATGTAGTGGAAGAAACCGACTTTCCCATGCCTAATGATACAGGTAATATGGAAAATACCTGGGCGGTACACCAGCTTTATACAACTGCAGACTTTGGCCGTAATAACGATATTCTTAATTTTTTCTGTGGTGGCTTAAATTTCCAGGTGGAGCATCATTTATACCCAAAAATATGCCATGTGCATTACAAAAGTATTTCTGAGATTGTGAAAAATACTGCGGCAGAATTTAATTTGCGCTATAATGATAATGCCAGTTTTACAAGTGCAGTTGGTTCACATATCCGCTTGCTAAAATCACTGGGCAGGCCGGCTGTTATTGTTGCAGGACAATAAATTGATTCTTTCTTTATGGCATTTAACTGAATTGAAAAGGAAGAGAATAAAATGTTTTTTCAGTAGCGTTTGTTCAACATCTGCAATGCCAGGGCAGTTGAAAATTTTATTGAATGATCTACATAAAATAAAACAGTATCCGTTGTTTTTTTGATCCCAAATATTTTTGTTACCTGTATGGGTTTTTTTAAATACACAACCACATTGTGATTTTCCATACCTTTTAAAAGCGCGATTTTTACAGGGTTCCGGCCCGTTGGGAATTTTTTTGATAACTCAAATTTTTCGATATTATCCAATGCGATATATGCATCGCCAGCCAGGCCATTATGAATTTCCAGTGTTTCTTTTGTGATGATAATGGGTCTTGCTTTGACTGCTTTTATATGTGCAAATAACTGGAAGCAAGTATAAACACTTAATGCTGTTATTATCCAGGCTGTAGTGGTAAACCATAACCTCAAGAGAAAATGTACACCGGTTGTTTCTATTAAAAATATAAACAGGATAATCCATAATACCATTGAAATTCCATTCTCTTTATATACCGTGAATTTTTTTTCGTAGTCAATTGTTTTGTCTTTGCTGCTGAAAAATACATAATACATAACAGCTATCTCTGAAGCAATTATAGCTGACAATTTTTCATTTCCAAAAACCTGGAACATAACGGCCCTGCAGTGCATTAAAAAATCCGGTTTACCATCATTAGCGGCTTTCGTTTTTTTGCTGGCAATATAAAATTTACGGCCTATAAAAAAAAGGACGATTGCTTCAATGACCGGCGAGATCCAGGTTTTCACGGTTTGAAGAAATATATTTGATTGCGTATTTAAAATCAGGCTGCCTACAATAAGCCCGGCGACAAAAACCCTGGTAACCGTTAGTGCAGAGGTTTTTGTTTTCCGGATTGCCAGGAAATAAATCAAAGGCGCTACCAACATCGTGTCTATCAAAATTGCATTTGATAATACTGTACTATTTGTTTTAAATTTTGCTGTGAGCGTAAT
>JBAQJB010000412.1:0-1609 GCA_049289155.1 Chitinophagaceae bacterium | reverse complement strand
GCTACACACTGGTCATTGATAGGCAAAATTTGCACCTGTTTTGGTGCCAGCCAAACGGGAAATTTTCCCGCATAATGTTCCAGTAAAAAACCTATGAATCGCTCATGGGTGCCAAGCGGCGCACGGTGAATGATCAACGGCGTGGACGTCGTATTATCTGCATTGGTATATTGCAGGTTAAAACTTTTTCCCTGTGAAAAATCTACCTGGTTGGTAGCGAGTGTAAATTCTTTTCCAATAATACTCCATATCTGCACATCTATTTTTGGCCCGTAAAAAGCGGCCTCATCCTGCACTTCTATAAAAGGTGTTTTTGTTTCGATCAATACTTCCCGAACAAGTTGTTCTGTTTCTATCCATAGCTCCGGGTTATTGACATATTTCTGTCCGAGTTTCGCGGGGTCATGCAAACTCAGCCGCATCACGTATTTATCAATGCCAAATATCTTAAAATATTTTAAATACATTTCATTCACCGCTTTGAATTCGCTGGCAAATTGTTCTTTGGTGCAATAAATATGCGCGTCATTCATGTGCAAACAACGCACGCGCATGAGGCCAAACAATTCGCCGCTTTGTTCATAGCGGTAACAGGTGCCATACTCTGCAAGCCTGTATGGCAGGTCTTTGTAGCTCTTTGGTTCCGCATCATATATTTTATGGTGATGCGGGCAATTCATCGCACGTAAATAATATTTTGTGCCATCCATTTCCATGGGCGGGTACATGCTGTCCGCATAATATGGCAGGTGGCCACTGGTGAGGTATAATTTTTCTTTGGCAATATGTGGGGTAACCACGCGCTTATAACCGCCTTTTAATTCTGTTTCCTTTGCCAGTTTTTCGAGCTCTTCTATAATGATCGTTCCATTGGGCATCCATAAAGCCAGGCCCGGGCCAACATCATCATCCATGGTAAAAATGCCCAGCTCTTTTCCGAGTTTGCGATGGTCTCTTTTCTTTGCTTCTTCGAGCATGAGCAGGTATGCGTCCAGTTCTTTTTGTTGTGGAAATGAAATGCCATAAATACGTGTCAACTGTTTATTATTTTCATCTCCTTTCCAGTAAGCGCCGGCGATATTGGTCAGCTTCAAAGCTTTAATAAAACCTGTATTCGGTATATGCGGGCCGCGGCAGAGATCCGTAAAATTTCCCTGTGTATAAAAAGTGATATAGCCATCTTCCAAATTATTCAGCAGGTCCAGTTTATATTCATCGCCTTTTTGGGAAAAATAATCAATGGCATCTTTTTTAGAAATTTCTTTGCGGGTGAACACTTCATTTTTCCGTGCATGTTCCAGCATTTTTTTCTCCAGTGTTTCCAGGTCTTCTTCCGTGATTTTTTTATCGCCCAAATCCATGTCATAATAAAAACCATTTTCAACCGGCGGGCCTACCCAGAATTTCACACCGGGAAAAACTTCTTCCACCGCTTCTGCCAGTAAGTGCGCGGAAGAATGCCAGAATGCAGCTTTTCCTTTATCATCATTCCAGGTAAGCAATTGCACCGATGCATCTGAATGAATGGGCCTCGATAAATCCCACACTTCCCCGTTTACAGAAGCCGCCAGTACTTTCCGCGCCAGGCCTTCACTGATCGATGTTGCAA
>JBAQJB010000411.1:0-3904 GCA_049289155.1 Chitinophagaceae bacterium | reverse complement strand
AATCCTGCTTCCAGGCCAAAATCGCCTTTCTTTAATTTTACAAAATTCTCTGCATTGCGCGCGGAAGAATTGCTGGCGAGATCTAAATCATACTTGATGCCCCCGAGCATATATACCCTGAAATTATCAATGCGGTCTGAATTGAATTTTATTTGTAAAGGGAAACTCACGATGGTGGAGGGTAAATTTTGTATCACCGTATCGGCTTCCGTGGGTAAAGGATTTTTTAAAGTATAGGTGAAAAATTTTGCGCCGCCTACAATAAGTTGCGGGTTGGCACGAAACTCAAATCTTTTATTGATGCGAAATGTTGCCTGCAGGCCCAATGAAATGCCGCCCTTCGCACCGGGCTCTACGGAAAGAATGCTGTCATTTTCTAAAAAGCGTGGGTTCTTGGAAGGATGCAGGGTAGCGTTATTATAGGAAATGGATAAGCCGAAATAATAAGGCATATTATCATGCCCTTCCCGGTTGAGTTGTTTGAATTGCGCGCTGGCATGAAAATTCAAAAAGATACATGCAATGACAATACATATTATTTGTTTCCGCAATAAATGGCGCATATTCCTAAGCTAAGCATTTTACAATACGTATCCCTGAAACCTGCATCCTGTAAGAGTTTCACAAATTCCGCTCTTTCCGGGAAAGCCTGTACTGATTCATGCAGGTAACGATACGCTTTTTTATTTCCAGAAAATAATGACCCCATACCGCGGGCGACCGATTGCATATAGAAAGTATAAAAAGTTTTCACACCGGGTAAACGGGGTTTTGTAAATTCCAGGACCACAATTTTTCCGCCTGGTTTCAATACACGCCTCATTTCAGTTAAGCCTTTTTCCAGGTGTTCAAAATTTCGTACGCCAAATGCAACGGTTATGCCATCAAACGAATTATCCGGAAAATTTATTGTTTCACTATCGCCTCTTTTGAGTTCAATCTCGTTTTCCAAACCAAGCGAATTGATTTTCTTTTGGCCGGCTTCCAGCATACCTGCAGAAATATCAATACCTGTGATCTTTCCGGGTTTCAAAATCTTGTGGGCAAGAATAGCCATATCAGCCGTGCCCGTTGCCACATCCAGCAAATTTTGCGGCTGGATGGATGAAAGTTCCCGGATGGCTTTTTTTCTCCAGCCTATATCAATTCCCGCACTTAAAAAACGATTCAGAAAATCGTATCGCCCGGCAATGCTGTCAAACATTTCCGCTACCTGTTCCTTTTTTTCACGCGTATCTTCCTGGTCGGGAACAATATGGTCATGCGCGAATTTTTTCATAGGGCGCGAAGATAGGCTTTAGAATTTTTTTGTTATGAGCAAAATGCATGGAAAGATTTTATGGCATTCAACTTATTTCCTTACTTTGTTGCTTCACTTTCACCAAATAACGCTTTACATGTTCAAAAAATTTACCGGCATTGTTATCGTCTTTTCCTGTATTGCTGCGCAGGCCTTTTGCCAACAGGAAAAAATGAGCGGTTTCACGCCGCAATCACAAACGATACAACAACAACTTGAAAATAATTTTGACAAAAACCTGAGTGCTGCAAATATTGGTGCGACCATTAAAGAACTATCTGCATTTCCCCACAACCTGGGTTCGCCGGGAAGTAAAGAAGTGGCATATAAAATTTATAATAAATTAAAAAGTTATGGCTTTGATGTACGAATAGATACATTCAAAGTTTTATTTCCAACACCAAAAATCAGGTTGCTGGAAATGATTTCACCCACTTCATATAAAGCGATTTTAAAAGAACCCGCATTGAAAGAAGATGCTACTTCAGGGCAACAAAATCAATTGCCTACTTATAATGCTTTCAGCGCCGATGGTGATGTAACGGCGGAATTGGTTTTTGTAAATTATGGCCTGCCGGAAGATTATGAAAAACTGGCTGCGATGGGTATTGATGTGAAAGGAAAAATTGTGATTGCAAAATATGGCCATAGCTGGCGCGGCACCAAACCTAAAGTGGCACAGGAACACGGCGCTATTGGTTGCATCATTTATTCTGATCCGCAAAATGATGGATATGCGCAGGGCGATGTATATCCAAAAGGCCCCTATAAAAGTGAATACGGTGTGCAGCGTGGTTCGGTGATGGACATGGTTATTTATCCGGGTGATCCGTTAACGCCAAATGTTGGCGCGACTGCAGATGCAAAGCGTATTGCCAGTCATAATGATGCGCCGAATTTGTTGAAAATTCCCGTGCTGCCCATCAGTTATCATGATGCACTTCCATTGCTCGAAGCGCTTGATGGCCCGGTTGCGCCCAATAGCTGGAATGGTTCGTTGCCGATCACTTACCATATTGGATCGGGAAAAACAAAAGTGCATTTGCAATTGGCTTTTAACTGGGACATTGTTTCCTGTTATGATGTAATTGGTATGATAAAAGGCAGTGAATTTCCGGATGAATGGGTGATTCGTGGCAACCACCATGATGCATGGGTAAATGGCGCGAATGATCCGCTTTCCGGGCAAGCTGCATTATTGGAAGAAGCAAAATCTATGGGCGAATTAATGAAAACCGGCTGGAGGCCAAAACGTACAATTGTTTATTGTGCCTGGGATGGCGAAGAGCCCGGACTGCTTGGTTCTACGGAATGGGTGGAAGCACATGCCAAAGAGTTGCAGGATAAATGTGTATTGTATATAAATTCTGATACGAATGCACGCGGATTTTTAGGTGTTGGTGGTTCACATGCGTTGGAAACTTTCATGACTGAGATCGCCGGAGATGTAAACGATCCGCAAACAAAAGTTTCCGTATTAAAGAGACTGGAAGCGCAACGAATTGTTTCAGCATCTTCATATAAAGCGAAGCAGGAAGCAATGGCCAATAAAACCATTGACCTGGATGCATTAGGAAGTGGTTCTGATTATTCTTCTTTTTTACAACATCTTGGTGTGCCTACTTTGGATATGGGATATGGTGGTGAAAGTGATGGCGGTGAGTATCATTCTGTTTATGATTCTTATGATAATTATTCAAGGTTTAAAGATCCTTCTTTTTCCTATGGCGTAGCGCTTTCAGAAACTGCCGGTCGCGCGGTTTTGCGCATGGCCAATGCAGATGTTTTGCCTTTTGATTTCAGGAATTTATACAAGATTATTAATGGCTACACTACAGAACTGGTAAGCCTTACCAATACAATGCGTGATAATACTTCTATGGAAAATGACATGATTGCAAACCATGATTTTTTATTGGCGCAGGATACGGCAAACCATCTTCAATTGCCCCAACAAAAAGATGCCGTTCCTTTTCTTGATTTTTCTCCATTGCAAAATGTACTGGCTGCGATGCAAACCGCTACTGATAGCCTTCATTCAAAATGGATGCGTGAAATGAAAACACCGCAACAGGTAAATACATTTAACCAGGGCTTATATAAAGCCGAGCAGGAATTATTATTAGCAAATGGTTTACCAAGAAGGAGCTGGTATAAACATTCCATTTATGCACCCGGTTTTTATACTGGTTATGGAGTGAAAACTATGCCCGGTATTCGCGAAGCAATTGAGCAAAGAAAATGGACAGAAGCGCAGGAACAAATTGGTGTAGTAGCGGGTGCTATCAAACAATTTACGGATTATATTAATGGAATTCAGTGATGTAATTATTTTTCCTGGCATAATTCAATCAATACGCCATGCGTATCTTTGGGATGTAAAAAGCAGATGAGTTTATTATCCGCGCCATCCTTGGGATGCTCCTGTAAAATTTTAAAACCAGGCGAAATTGTTTGCATGCTTTTACTGATATCATCCACTTCAAAAGCGATATGGTGAAGGCCTTCGCCTTTTTTATCAATAAATTTTGCGATCACGCCATCAGGCGTTGTGCTTTCCAGCAATTCAATTTTGGTTTCACCAATTTGAAAAAATGCAGTGCG
>JBAQJB010000410.1:0-5955 GCA_049289155.1 Chitinophagaceae bacterium | reverse complement strand
GATCCTGGCTTATAATGCATAGTATATTTTTTTTCAAAAATTTGAAATTGCAAGAAAGGATAAACAAAGGAAGAATCGTATTTTATTTTTTCTTTTCTTAATATCCTATAGTCCTGATCCGGACTATTCCATTCCGTTTGTAGTTGGCAATATTTACCGGTGGAAGTAACGGAATTTTCAATTAACGTAAATACTGCTTGAACCGGTCATTATCTAAAGTTTATTTTGAAAGAAAAAATGATGGCGCAAATTGAATAAGCCATCTTACTCAACGCCTGAGATGCGCTAATAAAAATGAGTATGATGAAATAATTTTGCAACCCGCTGCCGCATTATGGCCCATGGTAATTGTGGTAATAAAATAAATGCCGGTAAAACTGGATTTCTTCCTAATTTTGTAAGTGGAAAATCAAGCTAACATTGAGTAATAAATCCAATATACAAGACAAAAGAGAAATATATAAATTTATTCAGGTTTCACCTTTTCCACCCTCTGTTCGGATTACTGATCCGAATAAATTTGCCAATTATTTTGCCATATTTTATGTATCAAAAGGAAAAGGAATATTCAGCATAGGACAAAACAACTATCAAATAAAAGCGCCAGTATTTTTTTTCCTCAGGAAAGGACAGGTTCACCACTGGAATATTTCCAATGTTTCAAAAGGGTATGTGCTTGTGATTAAAAAAGTGTTTGTTGAAAAAAGTTATGATAGTGAGTTAAAGACATTACTTTCCAGGCTAAATGGCCTGACTTCACTACAAATAAAAAAACACAAAACCATAGAACAGCTCTTCGAATTACTGGAAATGGAAAACAATTTTACAATAGTGGAAGGTTTATTAAAAGCACTCTCGGCGAAAACGTTTGACATTATAAAACAAGATGCTGCAAAAACAAATCGTACAAGCCATCTGTTTCAATCCTACCGGAATTTATTGAGCAAAAAAGATGAATTGAAAAACAGTGTTTCTCATTATGCAAAGCAATTGAACACTTCTCCCCAAAACCTGAACAGCATTTGCAGGAAGGCCGTGAATCAATCTGCAGCCAGTATTTTATCCGAGTATATTATGGGCGAAGCAAAACAGTATTTATATCATACAGGCAATACAGTTTCTGAAATAGCCTTTTCATTGGGGTTTAACGATCCTTCGCATTTCGTAAAATATTTTAAACGATTAACCGGCCTTACACCACGCAAATTCCGCGGTATCTAGAATTGATACCATAAATATTTCAAATATACCATGAATTTAGAAGCCGGGGATATTATCTTTATGCTTTCAAAAATTGCTTCCCGGCTACTTCTGAAAAAACCAAAAACAGTATTTAAAAATTTTCTTTTTATACTGGTACGTTGTAACCCGGAGATACTATATACCCCTCAGCATTGAACCCTTTATGATTGGCTGTAACGAATGAAAGAATTTGTCAAAATATTTTCATGACTGTATTTTATATATTGATAATAAAAATGGAATCTGCGGAATAGTTGGAGTGAGATGATATAAATAAGTTCTCCATTTTTAATTACATAATACCGGTATTAATTTTAAAAATAATTAAAAGAAACTATTGAGTAGCTTTTATATATAACGGGCCACTAACTATATTTTAATATGATTCCATTTATTCGAACTTTTTTTTTACAATTCAAAAACTAAAACACAATTATGAAAAAGAAAATTCAACTATTCAGCCTGGTAATAGCATTGCTTGCTTTAACCACAATCGGTGTTAAAACCTCTGCGCAAACAATAGCTCCTGCAGCTGCGGCATCCTGGAAGCTGACAGGAAATGCGGGCACAGATACACTGCTTAATTTTGTAGGAACGACTGACAAAAACCCATTAATTTTTCGTACAAAAAACGTGGAAAAAATGCGTATTCTCGTAGGCGGAAATGTAGGCATCGGTACTACAAAGCCTGGCGCAAAATTGAATATTTATTCAAATGCAACAGTGTCTCTTACCGGGCCGGGTATGTTGATGCTGGGAAAAGAAACTGCTAGTAATATGGCATTCGATTTCAATGTGATTCAGGCACGTACTAATGGGGCTGCATCAAGTCTTTATTTTAATTATTACGGTGGTAATACGTATGTAGGCCCATCTGCGGCATTACAGATTTCCAGCTCAAATATGGCTATGTATGGTATTGCAGGTATTAATGGTGCAAGTAGTGCTAGTTATGCACTGAATGTAAATTCCGGTAGCATATCTGGCATACAGGTTACAGACCCTTTGGATAATTATGTTTTATATGCTTACAAGACCGGTATAAATGATGGGATCTATGTAACAAAATCTAGTACGGCAACCGGTACTGCATCTATTGAGGGAAATGCCACTGGTTCTGGTAATGGTGTCGATGGCACTGCAAATACTGGTGTTGGCGTATATGGATCTTCTTCATCTAATAATGGTGTTTATGGAAATTCTTTTAACAATGAAGGTGTTTATGGCTATACTGGTGGAGGTGGTAACATTGCGGGTGTTCATGGTTATTGCGCGTCAACTGGTTATGGTGTTTGGGGCCAGGGCACTTCAGGTTCCGGCATATATGGTACAACATCAGCAGGATCTTATGCAGGCTATTTTGTAGGCAATGTTTACTCAACAGGAACTTATGTAGGATCTGATCTTAAACTGAAGAAAAATATTACTGACCTGACAAGCGCAATGGATATTATCAACCAGTTGCATCCCAAAAAATATGATTTCAGGGATGACGGTAATTATCAATTGATGCATTTACCAAAAGGAAATCATTTCGGCCTGATCGCCCAGGAAGTTGAAAAGATATTGCCCAATATAGTTCAGGATACAAAATTTGAAACAGCGAACAGCCAGGCTGACGCAAATCTTAAACAGCCTTCTTTAGGAGGAAAAGAAAATAGTGCAAATTCAGTAAAGCCTGCTGACAAAACAAAATCTGAAGAAATAGATTTTAAAGCAGTCAATTATACGGAATTGATTCCGATCATTATAAAAGGCATGCAGGAACAACAGGCAGTGATTGAAAAGCAACAGCAGGAGATAGATGAGTTGCAGCAAATGGTTAAAAATAATACAAGCGGTTTCAGCTCAACTACTCCAAAATCTGCTGAAATCAGTGGCGCTTATTTATTGCAAAATGCACCAAACCCATTTTCACAAAACACTACTGTTCGTTGCTATGTACCTTCAACCGTGCAACAGGCAAAACTGGCCGTATATAATATGAACGGGCAATTAATAAAAACATTTTCCCTTACAAGTGGTATGAATACGGTGACCATTTCAGCAGGCACTTTATCTTCCGGGCAATATACATATACACTTTTGGCTGATGGCAAAAAAGTTGATTCAAAAAATATGATCATGACTCAATAAATTTTGCACAATTACTTTTCGGAAAAGAGGCTACTCAAAAAATTGTGTAGCCTCTTTCTTTGAAGCGCCGGAACATAAATTTCCTACCGGCCTGAATGATTGTTATAATGCCTTTAAATGGATTAGTGAGCATGGCGAAGAATTTGGCGGGGATACAAGCCGTATCGTAATAATGGGTGAAAGTGCCGGAGCATCAAGAGATTTCTTTTAATAATTTTATCCTTATCTCATTAGCAGATTTTCGGAGTATGAAGATGCAGGTAAAAGCAAACGCAAAACATTATTCTTTTATCTGTTTAAAACAAAATTAAAAAGCCTTATATTCCATTTCTGGCATTTATGTTTATATTATTGCTTCCTTTTTTTACAGCAATTGATTATTCGGCTGTGGCCGGTCCCGGCTGGCATCTTTCAATTTATCCACCTTATTTTATTTGGCTTCTGTTATTTGTAATCGTTTTTCTTTTTTCAACAATCGGGTACTGGCTGTTCATTAATAAAACAGGAACTACAAACAGGATTTTATTTATCTTTCACGTTGCATGTACCATACCCGCCATTTTATATCTAACGTTTCCTTCCATTTTTTTAAACAGCCATAATACTGGCGGGCCGGAATTGTACGAACAAATTTATGATAGGATAAAATTCATTCCTATAGCATGGGCAATTTTTATAGTTGCACAAATTTTGTTTCCCATTTATTTTAGCGGGGCATTTAAATCCAGCCGTTCCTTCGTGAAAGAATAAAATCATTCGAATATTTTTCTTTCATTTTTATATAATCAAATAAAAATAAATAATCATGTTGTTTTATACCATACATTAGCCATATGTTATTGTAAAAAAAATTCTACTACTTATGAAAAATTTGAACACATTAAAAGTACTTCTGTTCTTATTTATATTGATGGCATGCACTTCAATATTTAGCCAGCAATTTACGCCCAAAATAAAAATTACAGATCCCGACCAAACCATTTCATCAACTATAATGGGAAAAGAATACCAGCTTTACATGTCATTTCCCGCAGGTTATTCTGCAACCGATACAACTACATATCCTGTACTGTATGTTTTAGATGGCTGGAATTTTTTCCCCGCATTCAATGTTGCCCGGCAGGCAATGGATTTCGGTAATGAATTAAAACCTGTAATCATTGTTGGCATTGGCTGCGGGCAGGACCTGGCATCCTGGTTTATCAACCGTAATTATGATTATACGCCATTTGCGGATACGGCCAGTGACAGGCTAATGGAAACACAATTTGGCCTGCCCATTGGTACAATTTATTCCGGCGGTGGTGAAAAATTTTTGCAATGCATCACTAGAGAAATAATTCCCTTTGTAGATGCACATTACAAAACAAACACCAACAGGGGAATCGCCGGCCATTCCCTCGGCGGCTTATTTTCTGCCTGGTGTTTCCTGCATTCAAAAGATGTATTTAATAAATATGGAATAAGCAGCCCCTCACTTTGGTTTGATAATGAAAAATTATTAAAGCAGGCAGAAACAATTTTTAATACAAATGAAAAATGGGATGCGCCCGACACTAAAATATTTATTTCAGTTGGCGGGAAAGAAGGGTTTATGGTATCAGAAATGAACAGGTTTTCTGCGCTCATTGAATCAAAAAAATATACAAATATAGATCTCTGCAAAAATATTTTTGATGGAGAAACACATTTGTCCGTAGTGCCGGCAGTTTTAAGCCGCACACTTAGTGTATTGTATGGAAAAGATTAATTGCGTGAAATTATTTTTACAAAAAATAAGAAATCAATAGCGCCTCCAACCGGTATCCCACCTGAGTCTCCGCCTGGGCCGGCCTGCAGAAAATTATACACATAGTCTTCGTTTCCGTAGAGTTGATTTGCAGCAAGCACATTAAGGACACAGGACATTACAGAAATGCCAAAGCAAATACGTACATAGTGAAATGGATTTATCTTCATACAATTACTTGTAAAATTAAAGAAGAACCAAGAGTTTTAAGATCATGTAAATTAATACAGAATAAATTAATCAACGCTCTGAGTAACTCAGTAATACTCTTTGGTTCCCTGCGTTAGAAGGCATTACACAGAATTGCACAGAGAAGGCACTGAGAACCACAGAGAAAATTGAAAAGGCATTGGAAATAAATTACTAAATAGTTTTATTAAATCTCTGTGCAACTCTGTGGCCCTCTGTGGTTCTCTGTGTAAGAAGGTATTATACAGAATTGCACAGAGAAGGCAAGAGAACCACAGAGAAAATTAAACAAACATTAAAAACAAATTCCTATATCCTCTTATTGAATCTCTGTACATTGCCAGCTTTAATCTTCCTCAAAAATTTTATTAATTATAGTCTCGGCATAGAAATTATCCAGCTTTGAATATTCATTTAAATAAAAAGGATTCTTTTCAACTTTTTTATATTCTTCCTCAACGCCTTCGGTTTTTGCATAAACATATAAAGACATAATATATTCAAAATCCCGCATTCTAAGCAATGTCATTAGCATTTCTTTTTCTATATCATTACCCATTTTTGTAGAGTTGTCACGTTGATTTTGACCCGTACAGTCC
>JBAQJB010000409.1:0-2356 GCA_049289155.1 Chitinophagaceae bacterium | reverse complement strand
ATGGGTAACCCTATTATTACTGTCGGCGGGGACGCCAACAGTAGCTGGAAAAATGTTGCTGCTCTTTGCAACTTCGCTATCATTTTCCTCATTTAAAAAAAGTTGCTTTTGTTTGGCTCTCCAGTAAACAATTTCCTGCAATCAAATGGGTAATCCTATTAAGACTGTCGGCGGGGACGCCAACAGTAGCTGGAAAAATGTTGCTGCTCTTTGTAACTTCGCTATTATTTTTCTCATTTAAAAATCGGTCCTTTTGTTGGCCCTCCAGCAAATAATTTCCTCATTTAAAAAACATAATCAATTTATAACTGTCGGCGCGGACGCAACAATAGCTGGAAAAATTTCGCTCTTAGCAACTTTATTATAATTCTTATCATTTAAAAAACGTTGCTTTTGTTGGCGTCCCCGCCAACAATTTTCTGCATTCAAAAAGAGTAGAACTTTTTAAGGCTTTCGGCGCGGACGCCAATAGTAGCTGGAAAGCTTGTGCTTTTGTTGGCGTCCCCGCCAACAATTTCCTCCATCAAAAAAATAGAATTATCTGTGCCAATGGCTAATACAGTTAATGAGCCCGGTCACATTTTTACATCATCTTAAAAAACATTTTTTACTTTTATTGATATGTTTCAACAATTACTCAGTGGCAAAACCATTTTATTCCTCATCGCGATAAGTATTGTTATTGGTACTATTTTTTATTCGCAATACCTCGCAGAAAAAATTGCTAAAGACGAAACGCATAAAGTGGAAATATGGGTGGCTGCACAAAACACCATTTTAAATGCCACAGACCAGACCAGCCTTGAACTGGCCGCGCGCATATCCAGTGAGAACAAGGATATCCCCATTATCGAAACCAATGAGAAAGATAGCATCAATCCTTACAATTGCGTAAATCTTGACAGCGCACAAATAAAAAATGATCCAAACTACCTCGCGGAAAAATTATCAGAATTTAAAAAACAAAACAAGCCAATCATTTTAAAGATCAGTGATCAACCCTATACCGCTAATAAATATTATTATGGAGAAAGTATGCTTCAGAAAGAAGTTCGCTATTATCCGCTGATACAATTAGTGATTGTGGGTTTATTTATCATCATCATGCTGATTGCTTTGCGTACCGGCTATCAGAGTACTCAAAACCGTTTGTGGGCGGGCATGGCAAAGGAAACGGCCCACCAGCTTGGTACGCCCGTTTCGAGCCTGAAAGGTTGGGTGGAAATGCTGAAAGAAAAGAAAGGCGTGGAAAATATTTCCACGGAAATTGAAAAAGATGTGATGCGGCTTGAGCTTATTTCAGACCGGTTTGGAAAGATCGGCAGTAAACCACATTTGGAAGAAATGAACATTATTGTACAGATCAATAATATGATCGATTATATCAAAAAACGTTCTGGCGGAAAGGTAAAATTTATTTTGGATTCTCATGGTTTGGATGAGATCAATGCATTTATTTCGCCACCACTATTTGACTGGGTTATTGAAAACCTGCTGAAAAATGCATTGGATGCACTCGAAGGGAAAGGGACGATCCGCGTTCAAATTTCAGAAACCACAAAATATGCGATCATTGAATTATCAGATACCGGGAAAGGCATTTCAAAAAACAACCTGGCAAAAGTTTTTAAGCCTGGCTTTACCACGAAAAAAAGAGGCTGGGGGCTTGGCCTTGCGCTTAGTAAGCGCATCATTGAAAAATACCACAAAGGAAATATTGCCGTAAAATCCAGCGAAACAGGCAAGGGCACTACATTCCGCGTGGAACTGAATAAGATTGCGGATGTGTAATGTTCTTGAAAAAACAGAAAGCCTTTTAAAAAAAATTAAAATTACCTGTACATTTGCCATTCTCAAAAAATGCGGAGGTGGCGAAATTGGTAGACGCACTACTTTGAGGTGGTAGCGCCGTAACTGGCGTGGGAGTTCGAATCTCCTCTTCCGCACTATCTATTAAAGCAGTTTTTTATTCATAAGAAAATAAAAAACTGCTTTATTTTTTTCACATTTGATTGATCGAAAAAATTTTATCTTTGTAAAAATGTGCGAAATGAAAAAAGTGTTGTTCATTCTCATAGTCCTGTTTTTTTTCCAGTTCATGATGGCAACTGATCTTCTCGCTCAATGTTCCATCTGCACAAAGACAGCTTCCCAATTGGGTGAAAAACCCGCACAGGGCTTGAATTCCGGCATCATTTATTTAATGGCTATGCCATTGACGATTGCTGGTTATGTGGGTTTTCGCTGGTGGAAAAGAGAGAAAGCTTTTTTAAAAAGTGAGGAAGAAGAATAAAATTATTCTTTCACTAATTCAATAAATTTTCCTGCATAAGGAGTCGGATATTTCTGTGTAAAA
>JBAQJB010000408.1:0-4250 GCA_049289155.1 Chitinophagaceae bacterium | reverse complement strand
CGCTTGCACCCATCTTACAGAACAATTTCTTCGTGTATGCCCGCGGGGGGGGGGGTAGAAATGATTAATTCTACTTCCGATTCTTTAACGCAAAGCCTGTCTTCCGTTTCCGCGGATTTGGCTGCATTTGGCATGTCCTTTAATCTTTCACCTGCTAAACCGCAAAAGGAATTTGTAAGCAATCAGCAGGAAGAAAAATTATCACAAAAATCCTGTGTGGAAATTACGCCTGTAAAAAAACCGTCACCATTTGCATTCAGAAAACCAAAAGGTTTCCAGGGTTTTTACAATCCCTTTGATCCGACTGGTGTGAATCATATTTATTATGAACACACTTTTAAATATATTTTATGGCGGTACAATTACACGCTACAGGAAAAAGAAGATGCAGAAGAATTCCAGCCGGATAAGCCCAGCTTTGGCAGCTATTTGAATGGTTTTGCATTGATGAAACAGCACCAGTTAAAACAAACAATTTCTGCCATATTAAGGCCTGCGGGCGCCTGCGACAGCACGGCTGCCAATTGCCATTTTGATATGACTAAGTATATTTTTGATGCTGACCGCGTTGTAAAATCAGATACCGTTTCTTATGCCAAAAATATAACACCCATTCCTGATTTTCATGATGTAGAATATGCGGATGATAAAACAACTGCCGGCTTTGATGATTATGAAGATAAAAGTGGCTGTAACAATGATGATCGGTGCCTGGATGACCCGAATCAATTATATTATTTCGCGTATTATATAAATGGTATTGATTATGAAAACTGTAAATACCCCGCTATTGTTTTGACACATGCCGGTGGCTTTTCAGATTGCAGTAATTTGAAGTATGAAGATTCTCTTTGCAGGGTATTGGCAAGAAAAGGCTTTGTCGTGTTCTGCGTGGAATACCGGCGTGGGAGGATTAAAACAAAGAATAAAGTCAGTGCTCAACAGCAACTGGCGGCATATCGTGCCTGCCAGGATATACGTGGCGCTTTGCGCAGCATCATCAAAAGACAATTAAGAATTGCGTTTAATCATTTCCCTTACCAGATAGATACCAGTTTAATTTTTGTGGCCGGCCAGAGTGCCGGCGCCCTCGCAACGGGCACTGCTGTATATTATCCGAAGCAGGAAATGATTGATTCTATTTTTCCCGTGCCACCCGGAGAGATACCTATAGACAGTGCTTTAGGGCCTATAGACGCAGATTTTTATTATGGCGACACAACCATTGATTACCGATCCTGTATCAAAGGTTTCTGGAGTATGTGGGGAGGCTTTGCATTCCCACAATCTGTAAGTGATGCAGGAAGGCAATATGATTTTTTAACGCAAAATGGAACCATCCCTTTAGACATTCCTTTTATTGGTTTCCAGGGAAAATTAGACCCTGTTTTTCCAATTAAAAAGCAATTTCAAAGTAGATATTACCCAAAAAGTACAGGGGTTGATGCTCCTTTTACAATTGAAACGAGTTGTATAATTGATTCTCCATTTCGAGTATATAACGACAATCAAGATCCAGACCCTGATTATCAAATTCAGTGTTCTAATGATATTTATAATATTTTAAAAGCGCACGGTGTACCTACTTTAATGTATATTGATTGCAATATGAAACATGGTTTGGATAACACCTGTGATACATGTTACTGCCCGACAAATTTTGGAGCTTCGGGAACATATACAAAAGATGATGTGAACGAATACCTTGCATCCAGGGCAGCCTTTTTCTTTCAATCTATCTTGAATGATTCTGCATCTATGCTTTTAGGCACTAGTAAATTTATTAGTTGTGAAGATTTCCGCTTTAGTGCCGGAGCTTGTGCAATAGCAGCACACAATGATGGTTGTAAGGGTAATGATACATGTGCAAAAAATACTGAAGAAGAATATTCTAAATACCTGATTATCAAAAAAAATTAAACTATATACAATGAAAAATATATATAAACTCCTAATAGTATTTGTTTCTTTTTTTACAACTAAACAAAATGTGATTGCCCAGGATGGAATCTTAGATCCAACATTTGGAAATGGTGGGCTTGTAGTCGAAAATACTTATAACGGAGGAGGATTGTCCATTCTACAAACAGATGGGAAAATCTTAGTAATTGGTCAAACATTAGATGGTTTAAGTTTTGACCGTTTCAACCCCAATGGAAGTTATGATGAGAGTTTTGGTATTAATGGCCGTTATAGTATTGGCATGGATGGGAAATTATGGGGTCCTGAATATAAAACATTTGCAGTTTTAGATGATGGTAAAATAATTAGTGCGGCGCAGTATTACCCAAAAGGAATTTTTGGTAAAATTAATCTTGCTTTATTAAGGCTTCATTCAAACGGTACATTAGATAGCAGTTTTGGCATAAATGGATTAGATACACTTGAACTGGATGAAATTACTACTGCAACAGGCCTGGTGATGCAACCTGATGGAAAAATAGTGATCTCAGGCGATGTGCAGAAAAATGAATATGATGAGAAAAGAACTTTTATATGCCGGTATATGCCCGATGGTGGTCTTGACCCAACATTTGGAGAAAGTGGTATTGTTATATCTACTTATATAAATGCAACAAGTTCAAATTCTTTAGTTATTAATTCTGCTGGCAAATTAATAAGAGGTAGCACTCATGCTTTATATGATGACCATTCTGATTTTATGCTGGAAAGTTTTAATACTGACGGAAGCAAGGACATAACTTTTGGGGTAAATGGCACAGCTATCTATGTTTTTGGTGAGGGACAAAGTGGAGTTTGGAATAATTATATGTATATGATGGCGCTTCAAACGGATGGTAAAATCACTTGTACAGGTCAAAGTGGAAAAAATGACGAACAATTAATGGCGCTTTGCAGGTTTAATGCGGATGGTTCTATAGATGCATCTTTTGGTGAAAGTGGTGGAATAATTGTACCCTTCAAAAATAACAGTAATATCACTTCCCGGGCTTATGAATTATGTTTTCAACCCGATGGTAAAATAATTACTATTGCCGGGACACCTGCAGAACCTTTAAAAAGTATTAATTTAGTACGCTATACGACATCGGGTCAATTAGACCCGGATTTTGGAGAAAATGGATACAGTAGTGTTTACTGTGATACAGCTAATATAGGAGCCAGCTCAATTCATCTTTTAGACAATGGTAAAATTTTAGCAACAGGCCAATTAGTACCACCCATTGGTCAGAGAACATATACTTTACTCGCCCGCTTTAATAACGACAAAGTCCTGGCTTCCAACTTAAAAGATGTAAAAGCAACAGAAAATAATGAAGCCATCACTATAACCTGGCAAACGCTCAATGAAAGCGGTACCAAATCTTTCACTGTTGAAAGAAGTAATAATGCAAATGATTACGTGGGTATTAATACTGTTCCTGCAAAAGGCGTTGCAAGTAATTATAGCTATACCGATAAAAATCCTTTAAGTGGAACCAGCTATTACCGCATTCGCGAAAACGCAGCCAATGGCACCAATACTTTCAGCGCGGTTGTAAAAGTAGTGTTCAATGATAATAGCGTTATTTCATTGTATCCAAATCCTGCAAAAAATATCGTGACGATAAAAGGTTTGAATAAATCTATCACTGCCACCATCCGCATCACGGATATGAATGGAAGAGAAATAAGTAAACAAAACTTTACGCAAAGCAATACTGCTACGCTTAATATTCGTGCACTGGCGCAAGGCAGTTATTTCGTGCTGGTAGAGCAAAATGGAAAGGTTACGAAGTTGAGAATAGTGAAGGAATAATTGTGAATGGCTAATTGTGAATGGTGAATTTTTTGAAACCGGGAGTAGATGATATTTTCGGTTTCTTTATTTCAATTTTTTGCCATTGTTGGTCGCCTGACCAACAATATCGAAGTCGTAAAAATCACGGATAAAAAATCTTATATAGTGATTATAAATTTTTGGTCAGGCGACCAAAAATGGCGGGTAATTATATTTGCACTCATATTTTCATGCAATGTGAAATGATTATTTATATGTGCCGAACCTACGGATCTCTTTTCCATTTCGGATTTTGATCAACGGGTTAAAACCCGTTGCTACAATATGGCCCGAGCCTACGGCTCTGCAATATATCCAACCATAGCACAACCATCTTATTTTTATTTTTTTGAGTTTTCTATCCTTGAAAATTGATGCCGATAGTTATCAAGGATGATTGTTGCGTATAATAAAATGTTTGGCCAGACGACCAAAAATGGCTGGAAAAATATTTGAATTTTGCCATTGT
>JBAQJB010000407.1:0-3319 GCA_049289155.1 Chitinophagaceae bacterium | reverse complement strand
TATGGTATAATCCAATAATTCCTTTCCGCCCGTTTTTCCATGTCCCGGTATTACGATCTTTGCCTGCGGGAATTTTTGTTTTAATTTGTTTACTGTGGAGGGCCATTCAGAAATGTTGGCATCTTCCAGGTTTCCTTTGTTGGCACCCGATGCTTTTATAAGACAACCACCAAACAAGACACTGTCTTCGGGAAAATAGCCAACAATATTATCTTTCGTATGTCCTTCGCCCAAAAATAGGGCTTCCACTTTTTTATCGCCAATTTGCATTTCCATACGATCACTGAAACCTTTCATCCGTGAAGCATATTTATTTCCTTGCTGTTGTAATAATCCAATCGTTTTGAAAGAAGCATAGCAGGGAACACTGTCTTTTAAAAACCGGGCAATTCCACCTACGCAGTCTGCATGAAAATGCGTAGGCACAATAGCTTTAATGGTTGCACCTGATTTATTTTTTATAAAACTGATCAGTTCTGCAGCGCTTGTATCATTCGCGGGTGAATCAAAAATAATTGCTTCATGATCATTGATAACCAGCATTCCATTGCAATCAACTTTGCCAAAATCATGTGTATTTAAAAAAGAGATATGTTGATATGTGTGAGCTGTAAGCCTTACCAGCACCAGGTTTACAGATTTATAGACCGTATCATTTTGCAAGCCCTGGTCGTTGGGAGAAATAATTGCTGAAGCAGCTTCCCTTTTTTTTTCTGCAGGTTGAACGCAGGAAGATAACAAAGCAACAAAGACCAGGAGCTGGTATCCTATTCTTTGTAAGATTGATCTTTTGTACTGCAATTGATTTGTTTATTGCAAATGTATAAAGAATGATTATTCATTGATGCTTACTTTTATAACGGCTTCATTTTATTTTTTCAACCTAAACGATGGAGCAGAATTTCGTATTATAATTCCATTTATATTTGCGAAACAAATTGGCTGAATTGGCGGTTTCTGAAAACAGGTATCGTTTAAAACAGTCTAACACCAAAACTAAACTAACCATGAAAAAGAGTACTGCTTTTTTGACCAGGCAATTTATTTGCGTCATTTTAATAGCCGCAATAACCCAGCAAAACACGCTTTATGCGCAAATCACCGACTTTAAAAAGATAGCTACGAATGTCGGCGTAACAAATAATGGCGCAAAGGCAATTGCCATACAGCCAGACAAAAAAACAATCACCTGCGGGTATATACAGGAAGGCAACACCTATCAAATTGCTTTTTACAGGTTGAACCGTGACGGCAGTATGGACAAGCATTTTGGCAATAAAGGAATCAGCCTGTTCTATAATTTTTTACCCGCACCTTATGAAGGCGCTTCAATAAGTAGTATTGCGTTACAGCCTGATGGAAAAATTATTGCAGCAGGTACAGCCTGGTATCAATCCGGTACATTTTTTTTAAGCAATGTATTAATTATGCGCTTGAATAGCAATGGTACATTAGATGCTTCTTTTGGAGATAATGGCACCGTGCGCACCAATATAAATTCCGTGAATAACCTATCTGTTGATGACGCTTTTACAGTAAAGGTGTTAGCGAATGGAAATATTCTTGCAGGCGGAACTTCTTATGATTATGCACAGCATCGCATGTTATTTTTAGAGTACCTGCCAAATGGCACACTCAACGCTTCTTTTGGTACAGGTGGTGTAGTACTTAAAGATATTGAACATAAGGATGATGAAATATTTGATCTCGCTGTTCAGCCCGACGGAAAAATTGTCGGTGCCGGTGAATACTTTACCCCGGCAGGAATTTTTGGTTATGGAGTTGCTGTTGTAAGGTTATTGCCAAACGGGTTAACAGATAATAGTTTCGGAATAAATGGGATTGTAAAAACCCGCATTTCAAATGGTAATGATTTGGCCAAAAGTATTGCAATTCAAAAAAATAATAAAATAGTTATAGCAGGCAGCACACGTGTTTCTTCAACGGCTAAAGATGACTTGCTCGCGATCCGGTATACTGAAAATGGAATGATTGACAGCAGTTTTGCGGTAAATGGTATTTATATAAAAGACATAAATGGTGGTAATGATGTGGCAAACTCGGTTGTTAGTTTACCTGGTAACAAAATTGTTTTGGGCGGGTATGTAACCAGCAATTCAGTGCGAAAAATGTTAACCCTGCAGTTAACTAAAAATGGTAAAGAAGACAATAGTTTTGGAATAAATGGATTGGTCATCACTTCTATCTATAACCAGGGTGATGAAGCCAATGATATGCTGTTACAGCCTGATGGAAAAATAGTACAGGCAGGCCTTGCGGCAAATGGCGCCAGTAATTTTTTTACAAGCATAAGATATAATGGGGACGGAACCTTGGATCAATCCTATGCAAACCATGGCATCTATATTTTCTCCGTGGGGAACAGCGATGATAAAGCGGAGAAAATGATCAAACTGCCCTGGGATAATTCCTTGCTTCTTTGTGGCAGTGCGAATGATAACTGGGCGCTGATAAATTATAATTTACCCGATCTCAATTTAAATACTGCATTTGGTGTAAATGGAATCCAGAGTTTCAGGTATGCAGATCAATACGGAAGTACAACCCCGGAAATTGCCATTGACAGTGCTTCGCAAAAAATATATTTATGTGGCAAAACGGACAAAGAAGGTTTTATAATAATCCGTTTAAACAAAAATGGATCCTTAGATTCCAGCTTCGGCGACAAAGGTGTAGTGCATTATTTTATTTCTATTTATTATGGCGGCCTGGCAGTATTGCCCGATCATAGAATAGTGATCGGTGGCTTAATTCAATCTGCCACGAATTATAATTTCATCGCTTGTTTTAAAGTAAACGGAACCATTGATACTTCGTTTGGTGTGAATGGCCTGGTTAAGAATTTACCGTTTACACCCAATTCAATTATCAATGATAACCAGCATAAAAGAATTTTAGCTGCCGGATCTTTATATGTAGATTTTTCCACTTCAAAAGTGGGCGTAATGGCGCTCAAAAATAAAGGGATCATTGACAGCAGTTTTGGTGTCAATGGATTAGGTGGTGTGTCCGTACCGGGTGGCGGCACGAAAGTATATTTCAAATACAACCTGGTGCAGGATGCATTTGGAAAAATACTGGTAAGCGGCGGTGTAGCTGCGCCAGGATTTGATTTTTCTGTGACAAGATTTTTGAATAACGGGCAGCCGGATAATGGTTTTGGCAATGGTGGTATCAGGGTGACACATACGTCAACTAATCCTTATACGGATACCTGGAATGAAGGCATAGCGGCGAATTGTTTAAGTGCGCATGATTGCGATATCGTTACTGCCGGCGTTCGCCAGAATGACCAAAA
>JBAQJB010000406.1:0-3975 GCA_049289155.1 Chitinophagaceae bacterium | reverse complement strand
ATAAATACCTTCTTAAAAATTTCATTTATATAGTTTTAAAAAAACCTGTTTAAAAAAAAATGTATTGGTTACTGCACAAAATTGCACCAAAAAAAGGAACCTCCATTGGTTCCTTTTTCTATATATTTAAAAATTATTTTTATCCGACAGCCACCCTGGTAAATGCAGTAACACTGGCTTTCGCATCAATTCCCTGTAAATATTCACGCACGGTTTTTCCATTGTCTTTTACAAAAGGTTGCGCCAGTAAAGTTTGTTCTTTAAAGAAAGCATTTAATTTACCTTCCGCAATTTTCGCGATCATTTCTTCCGGCTTGCCTTTCATTTTTGGGTCTTCTTTCATTTGATCTATAACGATATTGCGTTCCCGCTCCACCATTTCTTTGGAAACAGATTCAGGGTCAACAGCAACCGGGTTCATAGCGGCGATCTGCATCGCAATATCTTTCCCGGCTTCCGGTAAATTTTCTGAAAGGCCTACTAATACGCCCATCCGGTTCGCACCATGAATATAAGAAGCCACAAAAGGCGCATCCATTCTTTCAAAACGGCTGATACCAATTTTTTCACCAATAGAAGCAAGCTTATCATTGATGAGGTCAGACACTTTGGAACCATTTACATCCTGCTCCATCAGTGCTTCCGCGGACTGAACATTATTGGCAACAGCAGCATCGGCAATACTTTGCGCGAATGCAACAAAGTCTGCATTCTTTGAAACGAAATCTGTTTCGCAACTAATACAAACAATGATACCTGATTTATTATCCGGGAAAGTTTGCGCGATCACTACACCTTCTTTTGCTTCACGGTCACTGCGTTTCGCGGCAACTTTTTGTCCCTGTTTGCGCAGCCAGTCAATTGCTGCTTCAAAGTCGCCATTTGTTTCGGTTAATGCTTTGCGGCAATCCATCATTCCTGCGCCGGTTGCCTGGCGTAATTTATTGATCTCTGCTGCGGTGATCTGTGTTTGTGCTGACATAATTTTTTATTATTTGAATTTAAAATAGCGTTTATCAAATCATTCAATAGATCCGTTTCATGAATGTGTACCATTCATAAGTTAGGGGTTGAAAAATTAAATTTGAAAAAAGCGATTATCTTTTTCCTCCACCCGGGCCTGTAGATCCTTGTGGCCTGCGGCTCGCGCCACCAGGGATTCTCCGCTTAGGCTGACCGGTACCGGGTGCGGCATTGCTGCTGCGTGCCCGGCCACCTCTTGAAGTTTCAGATTCTGCTTCAGCCATCAGGCGTTCTGCTTTCTTTTCAGCTTCATTGTCCACTTCTTCTACTTCTTCGTCTTTAGCTGCAAAGCGTTCTTCCAAACCTTCTGCAATGGCTGCGGTGATATAGCTGCAAATGATCGCGATACTTTTTGTAGCATCATCATTGGCAGGAATCGCATAATCTACTTTATTGGGATCACTATTCGTATCCACCATACCGAAAGTAGTGATGCCAAGGCGTTTTGCTTCTGCGAGGGCAATATGTTCATGGCCGATATCAACCATAAATATGGCGGCAGGAAGGCGGCCTAATTGTGCAATACCTCCCAGGACTTTTTCCATTTTTTCACGGTCGCGGCTCAGGGTGAGGCGTTCTTTTTTTGTAAGGCTTTCTGCGCTACCATCAGCAAGCATCTTTTCAATGCTCTGCATTTTCTTTACGCTTTTGCGTACCGTATTAAAATTGGTAAGCATGCCACCCAGCCAGCGTTCTGTGGCATACGGCATATTTACTTTTTTGGCGCAATCGCTCACGATTTCTTTAGCCTGTTTTTTAGTGGCAACAAACATGATCTTCTTGCCATTCTTTGCGATCTGTTTTAATGCAGCCGCAGTTTCCTGGAGATGATCCACCGTTTTATTCAGGTCGATGATATGAATACCTTTTTTCTCTGCGAAAATATATGGCAGCATTTTGGGGTTCCACTTCTTTTTCAGGTGGCCAAAATGCACGCCTGCCTCAAGTAATTGCTGTTGTAATGAAGTGTTGTTTTCCATTGTATGTTCTTTCTTTTTGAAAAAATATTTTTAATAATGTTGCTGTAAAAATTAACGCTTTGAAAACTGGTAGCTCTTACGTGCTTTTTTGTGTCCAAATTTCTTGCGTTCAACGCCACGCGGATCGCGTGTGAGGTGGCCGGCTTCTTTTAATGCAGGCCTGAGTTCCGGGTTTATTTCGAGTAAAACACGAGCTATACCAAGCTTTGCAGCTTCTGCCTGTCCTTTCACACCACCACCTTTTGCATTGATCTTGATATCATATTTATCCATTGATTCAGCAATCTGCAACGGCGCTACCACCTGGTTTTGCAAATAGGCAAGTTGGAAATATTTTTTATAATCTTTTCCATTCACGGTGATTTTTCCATCACCTTTATTTATGAAAATACGTGTAACGGCTTCTTTACGGCGGCCCACTGCATTTTTTTGTTTTTCCATATAATTTATTTTGAACTAAGCTTTTGCCCGGTAGTTTTTAAAATTTAATTCTTTTGGTTGTTGCGCGGTATGCGGATGCTGATCACCTGCATATACAAATAATTTTTTGTACATCCGGCGGCCGAGGCGATTCTTGGGAAGCATACCTTTTACGGCGCGCTCTACAACAACTTCAGGACGACGCTTCAGCAAATTTTTAGCTGTCTCCTTTTTTTGTCCACCTGGATAACCTGAATAGTCAAGATAAATTTTTTCTTCCAGTTTATTACCGGTAAAGACAACCTTATCCGCGTTGGTTACAATTACATAATCGCCACAATCTGCATGAGGCGTATAGTAGGCTTTCGTTTTACCGCGCAAAATGGCGGCGATCTGTGCGCACATGCGGCCTACGGTTTGATTGGTGCCATCCACAACGTGCCAGTCACGTTGTATGGTAGCCTCGTTCGCATGTTTTGTAGTGAAATGAAGTTTACTCATAAATTTATTTCTTTTTAAAATCCATCGCCATCCCGATGGGTTTTTTATTAATGGGAGGCGAAGGTGCGGGGTAAATTTTTACTGGCAAAGAAATATGGGAATTATTTTTAAGGGAGCTTTGTAAGTAACTGGTTTTCAGTAAAAATTTTGTAAAAAAAGAAATATTCCTTTTTTGCCAGGCTCACATAATGGATGATCCTAACCAAATTTTTCCTTCCATATCACCAACAGCTCGTCCATATATTTCCGGTCATTACTCAACCGCGGCACTTTATGCTGGCCGCCCATCTTGCCTTTTTGATGTAGCCATTCATTAAATAAACCTTTTGTTGCCGGGTGCACCAATGGCATTTTCATAGCAATATTTTTATAGCGCTTGGCTTCATAATCACTGTTCAATGATTTTAATGATGCATCAAGTGCTACAATAAATTTTTTCAAATCTTCCGGTTCTTTCTCAAATTCAATAAGCCATTCATGCGCGCCATTCGTAGTGTCTGTAAAATAAACCGGTGCAGCCGTATAATCCTTTACTACAGCGCCCGTTTTTGCAGATGCCTTTGAAATAGCCTGGTCAGAATTATCCACGATCAGCTCTTCCCCAAATGCATTGATGAAATGTTTTAGCCGGCCCGTTACTTTTATTTTAAAAGGATATAAAGAAGTAAAAGAAATTGTGTCCCCAATTAAATATCGCCAGAGCCCGCCATTCGTAGAGATCACCGGCGCATAATTTTTATTAAGTTCAACTGCTTTTAATCCAATCGTTTGGGGATTGGGTTTTCCATATTCCTCAACAGGCATAAACTCATAAAAAATTCCATGCTGTAAAAATAGCAGCATATCATCCGAGGTATCATTTTGCGCAGCGAAAAAACCTTCACTCGCATTATACATATTCAGGTAATTGATTTTACCACCAATCAATTTTTCAAATTGTTTTTTATACGGGGTAAATGAAATGCCGCCATGCAAATACATTTCAAGCCTGGGCCAAACTTCCAGCAGGGTTGACTTCCCGGTGATTTCCAAAATACGTTTTATCAAAACA
>JBAQJB010000405.1:0-30841 GCA_049289155.1 Chitinophagaceae bacterium | reverse complement strand
CTTTTGAATGGGGCGATAAAATTGGTTTACAGCATGTCCTGGCTTTATTGAAAAAATTGAGTGAAATTGACAAAAGATATGAACCTTGCCCATTATTAATAAACATTATCAAAAGCTAATTTTTGATAAATTATAAAACCCGATTCTTTGGCGCTCCTCTTACATATTGATACTTCTTCAGCACGTGCATTTATTGTACTGAGTAGTGATGAAAATTGCATCATTTCCATTACCAATAGTGAACAGAAAACACATGCTTCTTTTGTACAACCCGCGATCCAGGAAATATTTTCCAAATCTACATTTTCCCTGGCAGACATTGATGCTGTTTCTGTAGTTGCCGGGCCGGGTAGTTACACAGGTTTGCGTGTAGGAATGGCCAGTGCGAAAGGAATTTGTTTTGCATTAAATAAACCACTGATTTTATTGGATACATTGGCTTTAATGGCTCAGGCTGCAATCAACGCACCTGCGTATGAAAATTTCCAGGGGCTCTTTTGTCCCATGATAGATGCGCGCAGGATGGAAGTTTTTACAGCTATTTTCAACAGGCAATTAGAGCCAATACTTGAGCCCCGGGCATTGGTCCTGAAGGCTGATTCATTGGATGATTTTCTTTTAAAAAACGGGGTTTTATTTGTAGGTGATGGCGCTGATAAATTTAAAAAAATCAATACAAATCCGAATGCTTTTTTTGATGACCTTTTATATGATGAAAATACGATTACACAACTGGCATTCCGGGCTTTTTCTAAAAATAACTTCGCTTCCCTTGCGTATAGTGAACCCTTATATGTTAAAGAATTCTATTCTATGTCTCCAGGTCAGAAACACTAGTACATTTTTCGTACCTTTATGGAGGTTATAAGTTTTATATCCTTTCAATTATAAGTACCTGGGAAATGCATAACCATACATATCATATTATTCTTACAGATAGCGAAAATCAACAGGAGATTAAAATCGATTTTCTTCAAACAAAAAAGGCGGCGGTGATCTTAAGAGCGTTGAATCATAAATTAAGGCAGCAGATTTTAAAATTACTGGATCACCAGCAAAAAATGACCGTTACAGAAATCTATATTCAATTAAGGCTTGAACAATCCGTTACTTCGCAGCACCTCGCTATTCTTCGCAAAGCCAATCTTGTGAAGACACATCGTGAAGGCAAATATATTTATTACTCCATCAATTATGGCCGGCTAAACAGTATCAACACTTTTGTAAAAACCTTAGTGGAAACTCAGGCCTGACCGGCAAAAGCTGGCTTTTTGTATCTTTGCAAAAAAAATAAAATGTATATACAGCAATTATATACAGGCTGCCTGAGTGAAGCAGCTTATTATATAGAAAGTGATGGCGTGGCTGCAATTATTGATCCATTAAGAGACATTGATGCATACATCAGCCTGGCAAAACAAAGAAATGCAACTATCAAATATATTTTTGAAACACATTTTCATGCAGATTTTGTGAGTGGTCATATTGATTTATCTATCGCAACCGGTGCGCCAATAATTTATGGGCCAAAAACAGAAGCTGCATTTAATTTTCAGCTGGCTAAAAATGGAGAAGAATTTACACTTGGTAAAATAAAAATAAAAGTTTTACATACACCTGGCCATACCATAGAAAGTACTTGCTTTTTATTACTGGATGAAAATGGCCAACCCAATTCTGTTTTTACAGGAGATACACTTTTTGTGGGTGGCGTGGGAAGGCCAGACCTGGCCCAAAAAGGCGAAGAATTAACTATACAGGAGCTTGCCGGTATGTTATATGAAAGCCTTCATCAGCAATTAATGAATTTACCCGATGATGTGATTGTATATCCCGCACATGGTGCAGGCAGCAGCTGCGGGAAAATCCTTAGCTCAAAAACGATGAGTACTATAGGTGAAGAAAAATCATCGAATTATGCATTACAAGCCGGCTCAAAAGAAGCGTTTATAAAGGTCGTAACGGAAGGCATTCAATTGCCACCACAATATTTCCCGATCAATGCATCGATCAATAAGCAAGGATATATAAGTCTTGAAAAAATTTTTGAAAAAGGCTTACAACCAATTACGGTTTCTGCTTTTTTTCAAAAAATGGAAGATGACGAAACGATCATCCTGGATAGCAGGGCGGCATCTATTTTTTCCGAAGGCTTTATTCCCGGCTCAATCGGTATTGGACTTGATGGACGCTTTGCGGAATGGGCAGGAAACTTATTATCATTTGAAAAAAATATCCTGCTGGTAACTGAACCCGGCAAAGAGAAAGAAACAGTAACAAGATTAGCGCGTGTAGGGTTTGATAAAATGTTGGGATTTTTAGAAGGTGGTTTTGAATCGTGGAAAAATTCCGGCTATCCCATCGATTTGCTCATATGCGTGGAGCCGGATGAATTGGAAATGGATATTAAATATGATCCTAACCTTAGTGTGATCGATGTGCGAAACCCGGTAGAATTTGGAGATGGGCATATTAAAGATGCAGTGAATTTTCCACTTTCAGAAATGACGGATCCGGGGAAAATGGCGGATATTGAAGATACAGATAATGTATATATTCATTGTGCCGCTGGTTATAGAAGTGTGATCGCCTGCTCCCTTTTAAAAAGGCAGGGCATTCATAATATCCGCAATGTGAACGAAGGATGGGCTGGCATTAAAACACTTGAAAATATAGAAGTAGAAAAGAATAAAGAAGTGCTGAATTAAAAGTTTTTCAAATTTTTAAAGCGCCATATTTTTCTTCTGTATATTCCCATTTCCACCTGCGGTGGCTCCATAAATAGTTTTCAGGTTGTTCCCGAATTGCATTTTCCATTTTGGCAACAATCATTTTTGTGATTTCACCCGGTGCCAAATCTTTGGGCGTTTTTGAAATGATTTCCAGGTTACAGGAATAGTAACCACGTTTTAATTTTTTTAAATTACAATACACTACATAGGAATTATTATACACCGCATTTTTTTCCGGGCCTTTTACAAATGGTGTCATCCGCCCAAAAAAAGGTAACCAATATGCTGTGCCCGGATCACCCGGGTTTTGATCCGCCACCAGGCCAATGGAAAAGATGTGTTTATTGTATTCTAAAAAATCATGTTTAAAATGGGTGGCTCTTACAAGCTTAGACCCAAAGCGACTGCGCAGTTTTTGAAAGACGCGGTCAAGCGCCTGGTTTTTTATGGGCATATATACGCAAATAAAAGTGTAGGGAAAATTGAGTGACAGGCCAAGATTTGCATATTCCCAATTAAAGGAATGACAAAGTGCGATGGTCATATTTTTCCCGGCTTTTGCTGGTTGCTGTAAAACATCGTGGTTATAAATAAACCGCTTACTCAATTCTTTTTTAGAAATGTAGCGCAACTTGATTGTTTCAATAAAATTGTCAACGAAGTTTTTATAAAATTTTTTGGCAATATTCCGGCGCTCATCCTTTGAAATTTCCGGGAAGGCAATTTTTAAGTTTTTCAAAACAGTGGCCCGCCTGTAACGAATAATATAATATAGTATAAATGCACAAATATTACTGATCCCATACAAAAACCACCAGGGCAATAATGAAAATAAAAAAAATAAAGCAGTGACCAAATAATACATGCAATAATTTTAAGCTGCCTACAAATATAAACGCATATATATTGGTTGTATCATAAGTAGCCATGAAAATTAGATTTTTTCAAACCCTGCAATACGCAAAAACATTTTACAAAATGATGTTTTGCAAAATGGCTGATTTCCCCGGGTGGTCTGTATTGAAATGCAGGCCACGGCTTTCTTTCCGAAACTGAGCCCCTTTTACAATTAAATAACCAATAGTTATAAGGTTCCTCAATTCACAAAGTTGTGGCGACACAGTAGATGCCCGGTATAATTCTTCCGTTTCTGCATATAGAAGATCATGCCGGTGCATGGCGCGTTGCAGCCGCACATCAGTACGCACGATGCCTACATAATCACTCATTACCTGTTTCAATTCCTTTACGCTTTGTGTGATCAGGATCATTTCTTTGGGTTCAGAAGTGCCGCTGGCATTCCAGTCGGGAACCAGATCGGCATCATACAAATCTTTTTTGTCTGCATGTTTATTTTCTAACATTTTTACTGTGTGTAAAAAAGCCCTGTTAGAAAAGACCAATGCTTCCAGTAAACTATTACTTGCCAGCCTGTTTGCACCATGCAATCCGGTGCTGGCGCATTCACCACAGGCATATAAATTGAGAATGGATGAACATGCCCATTCATCTGTTTTCACACCGCCACATGAATAATGTGCAGCAGGTGCTACCGGTACCAGGCTTTTAAAAGCATCAATTCCAATATCCTTACACTTTGCATAAATATTTGGAAAGTGATGCAAAAATTTTTCTTTATCTAAATGCCGGCAATCCAAATACACAAATTCAGTTCCCGCTTTTTTCATTTCACTATCAATGGCTCTCGCCACAATATCACGTGGCGCGAGGTCTTTGCGTTCATCGTATTTTTCCATAAATGCAACGCCATCATTATTCCTTAAGATTCCGCCTTCACCACGAACCGCTTCTGTAATTAAAAATGATGGTGATACACCCGGCTCATACAATGCAGTGGGATGAAATTGTATGAATTCCATATTTTCAATCTTACCTTTTGCACGATACACCATGGCCACTCCATCACCTGTTGCAATTTTTGGATTTGTAGTTGCCCTGTACGCCTGCCCACATCCACCTGTTGCTAAAACAGTAATTCCTGATAAAAATTTTTCAATCTTATTGGTATGCAGGTTCAATGCATATATACCGAGACAAGTTATATCTGTTGTGGATTTTGTGACAAGAAATCCAAGGTGATGTTGTGTGATGAGATCAACAACAAAACAATGATTGATTAGCTCAATATTTTTATGCTTTGATGTTTCCGCAAGCAAAGCTCTTTCTATTTCATTACCGGTCACATCTTTATGATGTAATATCCGGAATTCACTATGGCCACCTTCACGGCCGAGGGAATAATTTCCTTTTTCATCCCGGTCAAAATCTGCACCGTAATGAATGATCTCTTTTATTCTTTCCACACCTTCACGCACAACGATATCAACGATTTCCGGGTTGCTTAGCCCATCACCGGCGATCATTGTATCTTCAATATGTTTTTCAAAACTATCCGTTTCATTCCACACACCGGCAATACCACCCTGTGCATATTTTGTATTCGTTTCTTCCGCATTCGCTTTGGTAATGACTACAATTTTTTTCCCAGGATATTTCTGTGCAACCTTTATTGCATACGTGAGGCCGGCTATTCCTGAACCAATCACTAAGAAATCAGTTTTCATTCAATTATTTTTGAAAATGTTTTTAAAATATGATCGCCGGATTATAAATTGAAAAAATTATTTAATGTCTTCGACATCCACCCATACATCACTTTCTTTCAAAAGATTAATCAATTCATCCACTGCAACAGCCGCGTCTAATTGCCGCTTCACAACTTCCTTTCCTTTATACAGCGTTATTTTTCCAACACCACTTCCGACATAGCCGAAATCCGCATCTGCCATTTCTCCAGGGCCATTTACAATACAACCCATGATCGCAATTTTAACTCCTTTCAGGTGATTTGTTTTTGCACGGATCAGGGCAGTTGTTTCCTGCAGATCAAATAAAGTGCGGCCACAACTCGGGCAGGAAATATATTCTGTTTTGGAAATTCTTGTACGCGTGGCTTGTAAAATGCCGAATGAAATTGAATTGAGTATTTTCATTTCATTCGCTGTTTTTTGTTTATCAAAAAAATAACCCAGGGAAATACCATCTCCAAATCCTTCTAAAAATAATGCACCGGTTTCTACAGCAAAATGTATCAGTGCTACATCCAATGAATCATCATTGCTATCGCAAATTAAGACAACAGGGTTTTTTATTTCCTGCAATTGTAATTCAATAAACATGCGCCGGATACTTTGCATGGCGTTTTTATTCGTGGAACTCAGGCATAAAACGACAGTTCTATCCGCTTTACATTTTGCTAAAACTTTATTTGTAAGATTTGCATCAAATGAATCTGAATAACAATCCATCATAACAAAATTCAGAGAGCCTGATTTTTCCAATTCATCATTGATGTATTCCGATGCACTTAAAATTGGATTATATTTCTTTTCATCTTTTTTCGTCAGCCAGGACGAGTGATCCAGTATTATCTTTAATGTGCCTGGCAAGTCAAAAGGAACTTCTTTATCACCGGTATAAATGTAATCCGGTGAAGCATCGGATGTATTCCATTTTCCCGCACTTACTGCCGATGGTACATAGCTGTAACCCGCCAATAATAAGGTTTCGCGGCTGATGTTCTCCATTTTACTAAAATCAGCAATTACGACAGGCACATGGTTTCCGCCAATATTATGTACCTCAAATGTTTTCCTGCGCTGGTATGCAAACGGATCATAAGAAATTTTTTCAATTGCAGGAACGATAAATTTTTTTGCTGGTATATTTTCTGAAAAAGTATATCTCTTTAATAAATTTTTACAAACAGGAATTTCAAATTCCGGGTCTTCAGTGAGGCTCACTCGAATGGTATCGCCAATGCCATCTTCGAGTAATGTACCAATTCCCATTGAACTTTTGATTCGGCCATCTTCACCATCACCGGCTTCCGTAACGCCCAGGTGCAAAGGATAGATCTCTCCAAATTCTGCATCCATTTGCTGTATGAGTAATCGGTAAGCCTGCACCATGACAAGCGGATTACTACTCTTCATACTCAAAATAATATTGTGGTAACTTTCATTTCTTGCAACGCGTAAAAATTCCATAGCACTTTCCACCATGCCCATTGGGGTATCACCATACCGGCTCATAATGCGATCACTGAGCGAACCATGATTGGTGCCAATGCGCATAGCAGTTCCATATTCTTTACAGATCTTTACTAAAGGCGAAAACCGCTCATATATGCGTTCAATCTCTTCTGCATAATCTGCATCGGTATATTCAATAGTTTGAAATTTTTTCTTATCGATATAATTGCCGGGGTTTACACGTACTTTTTCAATGATCCTGGCGGCAATTTCTGCAGCATTCGGTGTGAAATGTATATCCGCAATAAGTGGTGTAGTATATCCTTTATCCCGCAATTCTTTTTTAATCTGTGCTAAGTTCTCAGCTTCTTTTTTACTTGGTGCTGTAATTCGCACGAGTTCTGCGCCGGCTTCAATACATCGAATAGTTTGAGCAACCGTTGCTGCCGTATTCATGGTATCAGTTGTAGTCATCGTTTGCACACGGATCGGGTAATCACTTCCAATAAAAAGGCCGCCTACATTTACCTGCCTGGTTTTTAACCGTTGGTAACCGGTGAGCGATTCAGCATATAGTTGCATATTGTTTTTATATTCCTGCAAAATTACAAAAGATAAAGTAGTTGGTAAAAGAGGTGATGATATGATTTAAATGAATCAGTTTTAAATTTACCAGTCTTTGCCTTTTTGGCCTGTTGGTGGCTTTTGCTCTAATTGTTTTTGCATTTGTTTTTCCTGGTCGCGAAGCTGCTGCATGTACTGTTCGGCCAGTGCCTGGTTTATTTGGTTTTTTGATTTTTTAGAATCTGGCTTTTTATTTGACTGGTTATTTTTATTCTGCTGCTGTTTTTCATTGATGGCTTTTTGCAGATTTTCGCGTGTATCATTATCAGCCGGATCCAATAATAGGCTTTGCCGGTAGGCATTGATCGCATCCTGTATTTTCTTTTGTTTAATAAAGCTATTGCCCAAATTATACCAGGTTTTAGAAAGAGTTGAATGATCGGTTGTGTTTTGTATAATGCTTAAATAATTTGCTGCCGCATTTTCAAATTGATTTTGTTTATACAGCGCATTGGCTAAATTGTATTTTCCCGGAATATTATTTGGCTCCATTTGTAATGCTTTTTCATAAGCGCCTGTCGCAGTCTTATAATCTGCTTTTTGATAAGCTTCATTTCCCTGTAAAATAATTTTATTGAGTTCCTGCGCCTTCGCTATGCCGGCTATATAAATCAATGGAATAAAAATCAAATATTTCATACCACTGATTTTTTGGTTTCAGGAATAAACAGGCTTATGATCAAAAGTATTAAAGCAGGTGCTAAAAAAAAAGGGTAAAAAGAAAAATATGTTTTATACCCATTATTGGAAAGCATTTCTTTTTTTTCCATACTATTGAGTTCGCCTGAAATCAGGTTCGCATCTTCTTCCGGATTTTCAAGTTGCATATACCGGCCATTTGCTGCGCGGGCAATACTTTCCAAGGCAGCAGCATTTAATTTCGTGATCACTGTTTGGCCATTCTCATCTGTTTTAAAACTATTGGTCACGGGATCAGGAATTGGCCCACCGGCAGCAGTTCCAATACCAACTGTATAGATGATCACTCCATCATCATTTAATTTTTTTGCCATGCTTTCCGCATTTTTTTCATGGTCTTCTCCATCTGAAATCAAGACAATAGATTTATATTTTTTTTCTTTTGTATCCATGGCTTTATCACTTTGCTGTAAAGCATCCGCAATATCAGTTCCCTGCACAGGTACATTATTTACAGAAGCATTTGAAATATACATTTTTGCCTGGCCGATATCCGGTGTTAAGGGCATTTGCAAAATTGCCTGCCCGGCGAAGACAACCAAACCCACCCTGTTATTTTCCAATTTTTCAGTAAGCAATGTGGCCAGCTGTTTCGCCCGGTCCAAACGTGTTGGCTTTATATCATTGCACAACATACTATTACTTACATCCAATGCGATCATCACGTCAATACCGGCCATTATTTCTCCCTTCCCTTTTTCGGGTAATCTTGGATTGATGGCGGCAACAATGGAAAGTGCTACTGCAATGGTGAAAAAAATAATACGAAGCCTGTAATTTTTTGGAGAAAAATTTTTAGTAAGTAAATCTATCATCCGCGGATCACCAATTTCCTTCTTCACCTTTTTTTTATGTCCAACATCCAGGAAAAATAAAATAACAATAACAGGAACCAGGAAAAAAAACCAGGCATATTCTATATGTTCAAAACTAATCATTGAGATTTTATAAGATGCAAGCATTAAGCCAAATTAAAGTTGTAGCAGAAGTGAAGTTATTGAAATATGTAAATTGTACTTACAATCAATTTTTACAATTATTATTTACGGCCTTGCAGAAAACCCAATTGTTTCAGAATACCCATCAGGATCGGTTTCCTGGCATTCGCGACACCAGCCGAAGAAGTGCCTTCTATATTTAATACAAAAAAATAAGGGTGCTGATTTTCTTCGACCCAGCCTGCGATCCAACCAATATATTTTCCATTTGAATTTCCCAGGCCGGTTTTATAACATAATTTATAATTGGCATTTTCTTCCTGGAACATGACTTTTTTTACAATATCCTGAACCCTTTTTTGAAATGGCAATTGATCGAAATATAATTTTTTTATAATACCCATTTCTTCATCGGGAGTAACCTTGAAACTGTTATCCAGCCAGAAAGTATCTAAATTATTTGTGATCCTTGGTGTATCAAAACGCCTTGCATAGCCCAAAGTATCCAGCCAGTGTTGCATTGTATCCTTACCAATTCGCCTGGCCACTTCCTGGTAGTAAGGCACAGATGAAACCCGGAAAGCTTCTTCCATGGTAAGATCCTTATTCCAGTCAGCTACAGGCCGCGTAATACCATCCCAGGGAATAACCATTTTTTCATTTGAAATAATACCGGTTTGCAATCCAACCAGGGAATTAATTATTTTAAAAGTAGAAGCAGGCAGGTAGGCAGAATCTTTGAAACGGGCAAGATTGTAGATCGTAAATTTATCCTGGCCATTATCATAGATACCAAAACAGCCACTCACATTATTTTCATCAAAATATTTTTTAAGACTGTCGTCCGTTTTTACATTATTGGGTGCGCAACTGCTTAAGGCAACTATAAAAAACAGGAGGGAAAAAAGTTTCATGTCTTAAAAATTTTTGCGAAGGTAAAATTGATTTTCAACTTAAACATTGAAATAAAAACTGTTTGAATAATCAGGTATTATTTACAACGACAGTTTTTGCATTTACAAATTCATGGATACCCCATTTTCCCAATTCACGGCCATAACCGGATTTTTTGATTCCACCAAAAGGCATAGCAGGATCGCTTTTCACCAATGCATTAATAAAAACAGAACCTGACTGAATTTTCTTTGCAAACTGCATTCCTTTCTCCAGGTCATTCGTCCAGATACTGGCTCCCAAACCGTATATAGAATTATTAGCGATCTCAATTGCTTGTTCTGCATCATTTGCAGAAATGACAACTGCCAGCGGACCGAATATTTCTTCACAGGCAGCAGGCATGTCTTTTTTTATATTCAATAAAAGGCCCGGTATAAAATTACTATCATTTCTTTGTCCACCGGTTTTTAAAAGCGCTCCTTTTTTTATGGAATCATTCATTTGCTTTTCGAGTTTTACCGCAAGATCTGTCCGCGCCATCGGGCCTATTGAAATCTTTTCATCAAAAGGATCACCTTGTTTCAATGATGTTATTCTTGTAAAAATTTCATGCACAAATTCATCATGCACATTTTTTTCAACAATAAATCTTTTGGAAGCAATGCAACTTTGCCCGGCATTTTGCATCCTGCTTTGAACAGCAATTTTTGCAGCTTCGGCAATATCTGCATCTTTTAATACGATCAATGCATCGCTTCCGCCCAATTCCAAAACAGATTTTTTGATGTGCTTTCCAGCCAGCGATGCAAATGAACTGCCCGCTTTGCCGCTGCCTGTAAGGGTTACAGCCTGTACAATTGTTGCACTTACAATATTTTCTATTTCCGGCACATCTATAATAAGGCTTTGAAAAACACCTTTACCGGCACCCGCTTCTTCAAAAATTTTTTCAATAGCAATAGAACAACCGAATACATTTGGAGCATGTTTTAAAAAAATAACATTTCCCGCCATCAATGTGGGAGCCGCAAAACGAAAAACCTGCCAGAAAGGAAAATTCCAGGGCATTATTCCAAACACAGCCCCGATGGGTTCATATTCAACATACGATTTAAAAAACTTGCTTTGTAGTTTTTCATTTATTAAAAATGATTCCGCATGTTCCGCATAATATTTACACACAAGCGCACATTTCTCTATTTCACCAATGGATTCAGAAATGATCTTTCCCATTTCGTGCGTGATCAGATTGGCATACTCATTTTTATTTTTCAATAAAATTTCTGATGCCCTGTTTAATACATCTGCTCTTTCAGAAAATGTTTTGTTTCGCCACATGGAAAATGCTTCCGTTGCATTTTTTTTAGCTACATCAATTTGCTGATTATTCATCACAGGATACGCTGCGATCGTTTCCTGTGTATATGGAAATATAGATTTAAATACCTGCATTATTTTTACATTTCAACAGAAAATTTACCTGATCAAAACAGTGGTTCCTTTTTTAAATACGCTCTCACCCGTTTCTGTGTTTGTGTATTGAAGGTACCAAACATACACGCCACTTGGCTGTGGTACGCCATTTATATTTCCATCCCACTTTTTTGTCCAATCCCGTGTTTTAAAAATCAACTGGCCATACCTGTTAAAAACTTTGAATTCAAGATTCGAAGATTTATAGGCATTCAACGGATAAAGAAAATCATTCATTCCATCATTATTGGGCGTAAAAGCGGTGGGCACATCTATATAACAATTAGGAACTACTTTTATAAAATGCAAAATTGTATCATAACAATATTTATCACTGGTAATAATTAATTGTACCGGGAACTGTTTCTCCGCTTGCACCTCTGGGTATTGCTGTGGTAAAGGAAATTGTTGTGTGCTTGTAAAACCATTTCCGAAAATCCAGTTCCAGGCAATTATATTTCCAATACTGCTGTCCACAAAATAAACAACATCACCGGGACAATTTACAATTGGACCGGAAAATACCGCCTGCAAAGAATCATGATTTAGAAATACAACCTGGCTGGACGTATCAGAACAAAATCCATTGGAAACGATGAGTTGAATAGTTTTATTCCCAAAGGTTGAATAGATCACCTGTGGATCCTGAACACTACTAAAAATAGTATTATCAAAATTCCAGTTCCATGTGTCAATGGACATTGGATTTGTCGTTATAAATTGTATCGTATCAAAACGGCAACCTTCAAATAATTGATAATTAAAATCCGCGGATACTGTATCTTTTACAGTAAAAGTAATAGTAGCACCAGCCGGAGTTGCTTCTCCACATTCATCTATGATCGTATTGCCATCGGACCCTGTGACTAATTCAATAGTATAAGTTCCGGCATGTACGATGGGCGATGCAAAATTTATTTTAATAGTCGAACTTAATCCTTTGTTACAATTCCCACTAGCACCGGTAACCGTTACCGGGAATGGGCCGGTAACTATAAAATCGGATCCATCACCGGCAATAGAATTACACTGTATGTTTTTTTGAAAAACCAATTCAACACTTTTTGGTGCGCAACTTACAGGCGAAATACTATCGAGCGGTGTACTTTGTTTTGGCAAAACGGTGAATGAAACTGTTTTTCCAACCGGAATTTCAGTATTACAATTGTCCGCGATAGTATTTAAATCACTTCCATTTCTAATCGTAAGTACGTACGTGCCTGCCGGCAAAGGATTCGATAAATTAAGTACAACTGTATCCAGGTTAAACCCGCCAGAACATTGACTGCTGCCCGCTGAAATAATAGTTGCCAGGGGAGTGGATAAACTAAAATCGCTTCCATTTCCGGCAAGGGTACTGCATTTCATTGGCTTGTTCAGTTTTACAGTAACCTGTGAGCCGTCGCAGGAAGCTGTTGCGCTTGAAACATCCGGTTGTAAAGGATCTGTAATACTTGCACTTCCACCTGTAAAAGATAAACCATAACCACTTTGTGTATTTGTAAAATGACTGATCATTAATAAATAGGTACGACCTAGTGTAATGTTTGGCATACTGCTAAAAGTAGGATATGAAAAACCCGCACAATTTACTAAGCCGACTCCGGCTGTCGAAGCGCCCGTGGTGCCTGAATTTCCGGACCAGTTGCATGCAACAAACAATGAACCATCCGTATAAACATCATTGGGATTGTGTCCCGTAACATCAAAAAGTTGCCAGTCATAATCGTCATTCAAATCATTGGGCGTGATTACAAAACCCAAAGAACCGGAGCTGTAGCATGTAAACTTGTACCAATAGGGATTAATATCGGTTAGTGTTGCTCCTCCAACACCATTGCAGGGCCCGGGAACAGGCTGGCCTGAACAAAGCGGAACTGTGTTTTGCGTAAATACACTGGTACCGCATACCGGGAATGCCGAAGAAGGATTTTGGCCCAGGTTTGAGCATTGAGCAATGCAAAAACCGGTTGCTAAAACACAGCATATTAGGATTAAAAATGATTTCTTTTTTTGCATTTTTCCACTATTTCGCAGGAACCATTACCAGGCAGGAAGGTTGCGGCACATCAATTTTTACACCGGTATCCTGCAGCAATCCAAAGTTTTTATTAATAATAAAAATCTGGATATTATTACTATCCTGGTTGGCTACAAATAAAAATCTTCCGCTTGGATCTATCATGAAATTACGCGGATTTTGTCCGACAGCCTGTTGGCCGTTAGCGGCAAGTTTTCCATCCGTACTTACTTTGTAAAGTGATATATTATTTGCTTTACCACGATTGGTTGTATATAAAAATCGCGGGTCTGTTGAAATCCTGATATCGGCACTTGCTTTATCTTCTTTTCCGCCCGTATTGTCTGATGCAATTGTTTGCGTTTCGGTTAATTTCCCATTGGCATAATCATAAACAATAATGTTACCTGAAAGTTCATTCAGCAGGTATGCATTTTTACCATTTGGGTGAAATATAAATTGACGCGGCCCGCTGCCATCCGGTATTTCGTAATAAGGCGGATCAGATTCAGTTACGGGGTTTGTAGCATCCGTCGCATTAAAATGATATTGATATAAACGGTCATTGCCTAAATCAGGGATAAATACATATTTTTCATCGGGTGAAAACACGGCCGCATGCGGATGAGGCATCTCCTGCCTTTCTACATTTACACCATAACCCTGGTGCGCAATTAATTGGACAAATGGATTTAAAGAACCATCCGCATTTGTTTTGAATACAGAAAAATTTCCGCCGGAATAATTGGTAGCAATCACATTTTTTCCACTTGCATCTATATTTATAAAACATGGTGCATCACCACCTGAAGGCTGTTTGTTTAAAAAATGCAATTCACCTTTTGCTTTATCAAGCGCAAAAGAACTTACACTTCCAGGCTTATCACCTTTATTCTCATTCACACAATACACAAACTTTTGGTCCTTGGAAATGGCGAGGTAGGAAGGGTTTTCCACGCCAGTTGTTTTACTCATTAAAGTAACTTCCGTTTTATTGGGATTGAAGCGGTATACATAAATTCCTTCACTCGCACCTGTATTGGTGTAGGTGCCGACGAGTAAATAATAAATTGGATTTTGTGCATTTGTAAATACAACGCTCATTAATAAAAGACCTAACAAATATATTTTTTTCATAACCGTAAAACTAAATTTTAAATGCCAGCAGATGAAACTAAGATAACTTTAAATAGTAATATGTTGCATGTATTAACAAATAAATGACACGCGGCCTTTTTTTACTTTCATGATACTACTCATTTGCAAGGCTGATATAAGTCATATTAATTTCAAAATCCGGTAATTATTTTTGAAAAATTTGTATTTAAAATTATCTCAACTTGATTTCCGTTACTCAATCATATACGCAGAAAAAAAATTATTCCGGTAATTCCTTACATGAAAAAACGCCCATAGCCTGTTTTCATTGTGGAGAAAGTTGCGCGGGTACAGATATTGTTTTACAGGAAAAACATTTTTGCTGCCATGGCTGCCAGGCCGTGTATCAAATTTTAAATGAAAATGGCTTGTCTTCTTATTATACGCTCAATGCGCATGCAGGCATTCAGCAAAGGTCTCAGAAAACTTCCCGCAAATTTGCATTTCTGGATGATCCCGAAATCGCCGGTACCTTAATTGCTTTTCGGGATGCCGGGCAGGCGCATGTTTATTTTACAATTCCTGCGATCCATTGCAGTTCCTGTATTTATTTATTGGAAAATTTACACCGCGTAGAACCGGGCATTTTACGAACAGATATACAATTCTTAAAAAAAGAAGCAAGAGTAGTTTTTGATGAGTCTGTCATTTCATTGCGTGGCGTTGTGGAAACACTTTCCAGGATTGGATATGATCCGCATATCAGTATGCAGGGCGCATTAAAACAAAAGTCTCCAAATCGTTCGTTGGTATACAGGCTTGGCGTTGCCGGTTTTGCTTTTGGAAATATTATGCTGTTGAGTTTCCCCGATTATTTTTCCAAAACTGCATCGGATGAAATTTACCTGGGAAATATTTTTCGTTATGTAAGCCTGGCTTTGGCTATTCCTGTTTTCTTTTATTGCGCCAATATTTTTTTTATCAGTGCCTGGAAAGGTATGCGGCAAAAGCATTTAAATATAGATTTCCCGGTTGCACTGGCTATCCTGGTAACTTTTGTGCGCAGTCTCACGGAAGTCTTTTCCGGCGCGGGCAATGGGTATTTTGATTCCATGACTGGTATTGTATTTTTCATGCTCGCCGGTAGGTTATTACAGGATAAAACGTATGAGCAGCTTAGCTTTGAGCGGGATTATACAGACTATTTTCCACTGGCAGCTACAACAATATCAGATGAAGGAAAAGAAATTTCCGTACTACTGGATAAAATAAAATGTGGTGATACACTGCGATTATTGAATAATGAAATTATTCCGGCAGATGGCATTTTATTGAATGGTAATGCCATGATAGATTACAGTTTTGTTACAGGCGAATCTGCTGCCATAGAAATTAATAAAGGAGATAAAATTTATGCCGGTGGAAAATTACTGGGTGGAATGATTGAACTCCAGGTGATAAAAAATGTTGCCCAAAGTTACCTGACCGGCCTATGGGGTAAACAGGAAAAAGAAGTGCCAAAAAAAGCGCAGATTTCTTTTGTACACAAACTCGCAAGAAATTTTACCGTATTCGTTGGCATCATTGCCCTGGTTGCGGGTGTATATTGGTGGTTTCACGATCCGGGAAAAATTTGGCCGGCAGTAACTGCAGTATTGATCATTGCATGTCCTTGCGGATTATTATTAACGGCCACATTTACAAATGGCTATTTATTACGCATACTTGGAAAAAATGGTTTATTCCTGCGCAATGCCGGAGCTATTGAGAAATTTGGAAAAATCAATCATTTGGTTTTTGATAAAACAGGTACATTGACTTCCCCTTCTGATATAATCGTTGCTTTTAGTGGCAATGAATTATCTGGTTATGAAAAAGGATTAGTTGCCTCATTAACAAAACAAACGATTCATGCATTCAGTAAGCCCGTGCTGGATTTTTTGCATGTACATGAGATCAGCCAGGTGAAGCATTTTACAGAATTTCCCGGGCTTGGTGTTACCGGTGAAATAAGCGGGCACAATGTAAAATTGGGTACAGGTATTTTTATGAATTATAATTTGAATGAAAGAAACTCAGCCGGTTCAATTTTATTTATAGAAATTGATGGTATCAAAAAAGGGAATTTCATTTTGCAACAAACCCTTAGGCCCCGCCTGGATCAAATGTTCCAACTTTTAAAGCATACAATGCAGTTAGCCTTATTATCCGGTGATGAGCCACATCAGCCGGAATGTTTTTACCGGGCCATGGGAGATAATGCGGATATACGGTTCAGGCAATCCGCCGGTGATAAATTGGCTTATATAAAAAACCTACAGGTAAAAGGAAATATAGTCGCAATGGCTGGAGATGGTTTGAATGATGCTGTAGCACTTAAACAAAGTGACCTTGGAATTTGCATCACGGAAGATACCAACAGGTTTACGCCCGCAGGGGATGCTATTCTTGAAGGAGAGCGGCTTTATTTATTACCGGCATTTATTAAAATGTGTACAAATGCAAAAACCATTATCAAAATATGTTTTAGTTTTTCCCTGGTGTATAATATCACCGGAATTTATTTTGCAGTACAAGGTATTTTATCTCCATTAATAGCGGCTATTTTAATGCCTTGCAGTACACTCACCATCATATTGCTCACCTTTATTATTAGTAATTATTCTGCCGGAAGGTTGGGTTTAAGACACATATTTACCGCTAACAAGTAAAACATTTCCAGCAATGTAAAAATTTTTTAAACTGATACATCTCATGTTATGGAATGACATCCGTCATGTGCCAGGTAGAGGGAGAATAATATTTTTGTCCCTGTCAAAAAATGTTTCATGAGTGCTATGGTTGTCCTTCTATGTGCAAGTATCCTGGTTGCATTGATTTTTTTATTTGCCTTTATATGGTCCGTGAAAGACGGTCAGTATGATGATGAATTTTCACCTGCTCATAAAATTTTATTTGAAGAAAAAGAAAATCAAAACGAATAATTCTTTAGAAATTAAAATCAGCAAACCCGATGAGTACTGAACCATCCAAAGATGTAAATATAACCGGCAATGAAGCCATTTTAAGGCCGGGTGAAGGTTTACAGGTTGAAACATTTTATTATGACAATAGAACGGTCAAAAATTTTGCATATGCTACACTTTTCTGGGGATTAATAGGCATGTTGGCTGGTTTATGGGCCGCACTTAGTCTTGCCTGGCCAGCTGTAAATCTCGGTTTGCCCGCAACTACTTTTGGCAGGATGCGCCCTGTACATACAAATGCTGTCATTTTTGCTTTTGTAGGAAATGCAATTTTTTGCGGTGTTTATTATTCGCTTCAACGTTTACTCAAAGCCAGGATGTGGTCTGATAAACTCAGTAAGATACATTTTTGGGGTTGGCAAACAATCATATTATTGGGCGCGATCAGTTTGTGGATGGGCTTTACCCAGGGAAAAGAATATGCCGAACTGGAATGGCCACTGGATATTGCCATCACTGTAATTTGGCTGGTATTTGGTGCGAATATGCTGGGTACCATATTACACAGAAGAGTAGCACATTTATATGTAGCCATATGGTTTTATATTGGTACATGGGTTGCTGTTGCCATGCTGCATATTGTAAATTCAATTGCACTTCCGGTTTCCTTTACAAAAAGTTATTCCTGGTATGCCGGGGTACAGGATGCACTGGTGCAATGGTGGTATGGTCATAATGCAGTTGCCTTTTTCCTGACTACTCCTTTTTTGGGATTGATGTATTATTTTGTACCGAAAGCGGCGAATCGTCCTGTATATTCTTATCGCTGGTCCATTATACATTTTTGGGCATTGATCTTTTTATACATTTGGGCCGGCCCGCACCACTTGCTGTATACAGCTTTACCTGAATGGGCGCAAAGCCTGGGTACTGTTTTTTCCATCATGCTTATAGCACCATCCTGGGGAGGTATGCTAAATGGTTTGCTCACATTGCGTGGTGCATGGGACCGTGTGCGCGATGATGCCATTTTGAAATTTTTCGTAGTCGCACTCACCTGTTATGGAATGGCCACATTTGAAGGCCCGATGCTTTCTTTGAAAAGTGTAAATGCGATCAGCCATTATACTGACTGGACAATTGCGCATGTTCATGTGGGCGCTTTGGGCTGGAATGGTTTTCTTGCCTTTGGTATGTTGTACTGGTTATTGCCACGTATTTTTAATACAAAATTATATTCTCAAAAATGGGCGAATACACATTTTTGGATCGGCACTTTGGGTATTATCTTTTATGTAATTCCATTGTATTGGGCAGCATTTACGCAGAGCCTGATGTGGAAACAATTTACAGATGAAGGCACATTGCAGTACCAGTTTATGGAGACTGTCAATTCAATTCAACCCATGTATGTGTTGCGTGCTTTAGGCGGCTCACTCTATATTAGCGGCCTGGTATTGATGATCGTAAATATTTATAAAACCATACGATCCGGTAAACTTGTTGCCAATGAAAAAGCCGAAGCGCCCTCCTTGCCTGAAAATTTTAAGTATAAAGAAGAAAAAGGCCATTGGCATAGCTGGATAGAAAAAAGACCGGTACAAATGATCTTCTTATCATTGATTGCAGTAGGTATTGGCGGCATGGTAGAAATGATTCCAACCTTTTTAGTGAAGTCAAATATTCCAACTATTGCAAGTGTGAAACCCTATACACCGCTTGAATTATATGGAAGAAATATTTATATCCGCGAAGGTTGTTATACTTGTCATTCACAAATGATACGCCCTTTCCGCGATGAAGTGGCACGGTATGGTGAATATTCCAAAGCCGGCGAATTTGTGTATGACCATCCTTTCCAATGGGGTTCAAAAAGAACTGGTCCTGACCTGGCGCGTGAAGGTGGAAAATACCCGGACAGCTGGCATTATAATCATTTGCTCGATCCCACTTCTATGACTTCCGGATCACTGATGCCCCGTTATCCCTGGCTCTTCGATGATAAAATAGATAAAATGAAGACATATGATATGATCAGGGCTATGAAAAAACTGGGTGTACCATACGCAGAAGGTTATGAGAATATTGCGAATGATGATTTGGATATGCAAGCTGGAAAAATTCAAAAAAACCTGGCAGGTGATAAAATTGATGTTGCTCCCAACGATGAAATTGTTGCATTGATTGCATACCTGCAAAGATTAGGCACAGATATAAAAGCTGAAAAAAATTAATCCTTAAAAAATCAATATGAAATTTATTAATTACCTGACGAGTATAACCGGTGTTGAAATTTACCCGCTTATAACGCTGGTGCTTTTTGTAGGCATTTTTATTCTTGCAACGATATTGGTTTTTTCAAAAGATAAAGAAACGATCAATAAGATTAAAAATCTTCCGCTGGAAGATTAAACCAAATCCGGATTTCCAACATTTATATATTTTATATGAAGCGTCTATTCAGTATATTTTTTTCAGTTATTATCTGCCTGTTTTTTAGCAACATTATATATGCACAGCAAAAAACAGCAGTAGCAAAATCCTCATCCGTGCCTGCTGTAGCCTGGGCTATGCTGGCAATGGCATTGTTATTTGCCGGTGTCATATATGTATTGGGGAAAGTTGTTTTTATAGCCTATAAAAACAATGAAAGAAGAATTGCAAAACTGAAGGAAACCATCTTGCCTGTCATTCTTTTAATTTCAATAGCTATACCCCGGAAGCTTTTGGCACAAGGGGAAACCGATACAGGTAAAGCAATGGTAAGTGGCCCTTCCACATTATTTGGAATGCCTGTTTCTACCTTCTATTTGTTGCTTGGTGGTTTAATCCTGGAATTGATCATCATTATCTTTTTGGCCAGGATGTTTTATCATTTTTCTGGTTTGAAAAAAGAAAAAGTAGTTGTGCCGGAGAATGTGGCAATCAAAAAGAAAAAATTCAGGTGGCTGGAAAAAATGATGAATACTAAAAGTATAGACCCGCTTTCAGAAGAAGAAATTAATCTTGGACATGATTATGATGGCATCGGTGAACTCGATAATCCAACACCTCCCTGGTGGCAATGGGGTTTTGTAGTATCTATTATTTTTTCCATCATTTATTTATATACACATTTGATATCGCATAGTGCACCAAACCAGATACAGGAACTGGCATTTGCCAACCAGGAAGCCGCTGAAAAACAAAAACTATATTTAGAAACTTCTGCGGGAAATGTGGATGAAAATACGGCGGTTTATTTATCAGATCCTGCAGACCTGGCCGAAGGCAAATCAGTTTTCACCTCAGTATGTGCCGCTTGTCATGGTGCAGATGGAGGCGGCATAGTAGGTCCAAATCTTACTGATGATTTCTGGTTGCATGGAGGAAGTATCAAAGATATTTTTAAGACCATAAAATATGGAGTTCCTGAAAAAGGCATGAAAAGCTGGAAGGACGATTATCCTCCAAAGAAGATTGAGCAGATAGCCAGTTATATTCATTCGATACATGGTACAAAACCTGCAACTCCAAAAGCACCGCAAGGTGATATATATAAAGATTCAACAGCTGCAAATGTAGCAGGGATAGATTCATTGAAATAGAAAAAACGAAAAGTGATGAGTGCATTAAATGAACCGGATTTAAAATGGATAGAAAATGAAAGTTTCAGAGATCATCTTTCAACGGTGACTGAAGATGGTAAAAGAAGATGGATTTTCCCTTTTAAACCCAAGGGGAAATGGTTTAACAAAAGAAAAATAGTTGCCCTGATCTTTTATGCGATTTTTTTTATAACCCCATTTGTATATGTTCACGGCAGGCCATTATTACTATTTAATTTTCCTGACGGAAAATTTATATTATTTGGTTTCGCATTCTGGCCGCAGGACTTTATCATCTTCGGCCTGATGATGCTTGCATTCATTTTATTCATTGTCATTTTTACCAATGCATTTGGCCGAATATTTTGTGGCTGGATATGTCCGCAAACCATTTTTATGGAAATGCTTTTTCGCAGGGTGGATTATATTGTTCTTGGGAATGCACAAAAGCAAAAATTATTATCCAAAGCACCCTGGAACACAGGTAAGATAAGTAAATATACACTTCGCTATTCCATCTATTTTTTACTATCATTTATAATTGCCAATACTTTTTTATCCTACATTATTGGCGTTGAGGAATTAAAGAAGATCGTTACAGAGCCCATAAGTATGCATACCGGTGGCTTAATAAGTATCCTCGTTTTTACACTTATTTTTTTCTGTGTATATGTTTTTTTAAGAGAGCAGGTATGTACCAATATTTGCCCGTATGGGCGATTGCAGGGCGTGCTGCTGGATAAAAACAGTATTGTTGTTGCATATGATTACCAGCGTGGGGAACCCCGGGAAAAATACAAAAAAGGTGACCAGGGGGAAGCAGGAGATTGTATAGATTGCAACCAGTGCGTAAACGTTTGTCCAACCGGTATTGATATCAGGAATGGCACACAACTCGAATGTATAAATTGTACAGCATGTATCGATGCATGCAATTATATCATGGAAAAGATCGGCCGGCCGAAAGGGCTGATCCGATATGATTCTGAAAATAATATTGCGGAAAGAATTCCATTTACTTTCACCACCAAACTTAAAGCGTACAGTACTGTTTTAACTGTTTTAATTATTGCAATTACTGCCTTGCTTCTTACCAGGAAAAACGTGGATGGTACTCTTATGCGCACTTCAGGAATGATGTTCCAGGAGCAGGGAGCCGACAGCATTTCGAATTTATATAATATAAAACTGACTAATAAAACATTGAAGAATGATACGCTACATGTACGCCTTGAAAATTTACCAGGCTCTGTGCGGCTTGTGGGAAATCCATTAATCGAATTAAAGCCTGAACAACAGGTGGCCGCAACATTCTTTGTGGTGCTTCCCAAATCAGAGATCAAAGAGCGCAAACAAAAAATTGAGATTGGTTTATATAATAAAAGCGGTGTAGTAAATAAACTCTCCTCTACTTTCATGGGGCCAATCAGCAGGACCCATAAAGAGTAGAACGATATATTTTTTTAAAAAATTTGCGTATGAAAACTTCTGCGAAAATTGAAAAGCCTTATGGATTCTGGAACTGGGGAACCGGAATTGCTATTGCCATAATAGTATCTGTTTCTGCAATGATTTTCCTGGTATATAAAAGTATGCAGGTAACTTATGATATGTCTGAAAAAGATTATTATGCCGCCGAATTACAATATGATAAAACATTCATTGCTGAAAAAAATGCAAATACACTTTCACAGCCTTTAAGCATTCAGCAAAGTGAAGATTTTGTAGCCATTCATTTCCCGCCGGAATGCATGGAAAAAACGGAACATGGTGCTATATATATGTACCGGCCTTCTTCTGAAAAGCTGGACATTTCGATCCCTTTTCAATTGAAAGATTCACCTGAAATTTATATATCAAAAAAGAAATTTATAAAAGGACTTTATGTAATGAAAGCAACCTGGGAAATGAACGGAAAACAATTTAGTGCAACAGAACAATTTTTTATTCAAAAGCCATAAGACCGGATGATAACAGTTTTATTTTCTGCATTGGCATTGGGCTTCCTGGGAAGTTTTCACTGCATCGGAATGTGCGGGCCGCTGGCACTTTCATTGCCGGTAAATCATTTGCAAGGCTTTAGAAAAGTTGCCGGTGTTTTATTATATAATACAGGCCGCATTTTCATGTATGCTGTCCTGGGTTTTATTTTAGGTTGGATAGGAATGGCCTTTCAATTTTTTGGCTGGCAACAATTTTTTTCAGTTGCATTGGGAATTATATTGCTAATCATTTTTTTAATGGGCGTTCTGCATCAAAAAAAAATTAAAAATAATTCCCTGTTAAATGCCTGGAATAAAAAAATCATACAGCATTTATCTGGGTTATATCAACAGAAAAGTTTTGGAGGTGTTTTCATTATTGGATTATTAAATGGCTTACTTCCATGTGGCCTGGTGTATATGGCGATTGCCGGTGCATTAGCTACCGCACATATTTTATACAGTAGTTTATTTATGGCTGCATTTGGAGCTGGCACATTGCCGGCAATGATGGCTGTTTCCCTGGCCGGCGGTATGATGCCTTTGAATATCAGGACGCATATAAAAAAAATTTCACCTTATATCATAGGTCTAATGGGTATCATTCTCATCCTACGCGGAATGAACATTGGCATTCCATTCCTGAGTCCGGAGATGCAACATTCCGGTACTATTGAATGCCGTCCTTAAAATTTTAATTTCATTTATAACAGGTTTTCATGCTGTATTCACCGGCATAAAAAAAGCGCAGGTTTTTAGACCTACGCTTTTATATTAATCATGAAAAAAATACTTATTCAATCACCAGTTTCTGGTTGCTTGAAACACCATCCCCTGTGATCCTTACATAATAAACACCTGAGGCAAGAGCGGGTAATTGTAATTGTACATATTGCCCATTCATAGTGAATGTTTTCACTTGTCTGCCCTGTGCATTGACGATAGATATCTTCAGTTCTTTAGTATTACCGGGAACTGTGATACTGATCTTTTCTTTTGCAGGATTTGGAGAAATTTTGATAGCGTTATCTACATTACCAAAGTTCAGGTTTTTCACTTCAGAATAGCTAAAGTGGCCATCAAAGTCCACTTCACGCAGGCGATAATAATCCATACCTTCTACAGGTTTAGAATCTGTATACGTATAATTGTTCACCTGGTTGCTGTTCCCGGAAGCTTTCACTGTGCCGATCACACTAAAGTTAGTGCCATCATTGCTACGTTCAATATCAAACCTGTCTGCATTGATCTCGGTGAGTGTATTCCATTTCAGCAAGCTTGTAATGCCTTGTTTTTCTGCAGTAAAATTACCCCATGTTACAGGCAATGAACCTGCTTTGAGGTAAGTAACAGTATCAGAAACAGCTTTAACAGTGCCTGATGCATCCCTGATCTCTGCAATGTTGTAAACTGCTGCGGCACTGGTAAGTTTAATATCATCAACATACCAGCCATCTCCGCCCTGAACATTATCAGATGCAAAAACAAACCTGATTTTTATAGCTTTACCTGAATAGGCAGCAAGGTTTATCTTACTATTTATAAATGCACTACCACCGGAATTACCGGTAAATGCCTGGCGGCCTGCTATATAAGATCCATAATTAGCAGAGATTTTTCCATTATATCCATTCATGGTAAATTTATCAGCAACATCTAACCATGTGGTGCCACCATCTGTACTGATCTCTACCAAACCACCATCATAACCTGATTCGCTATTATACAAATGCCAGAAACTCAAAATACTTGTGCCTTCAATATTATAAGCATTTACCGTTGTTAACTCCTCATCAGAAGCCGTAGAAAGGTCGGCTGCTTTGAAAGAATTTGGCGCACTGTTACTCTTCGTATTGGTAACTATCCAGGTAGTGCCGGTAGTAGAAGTATTTACCCAATCTGCAGGTATTGAGTTACCTACAACCTGTTCATCAATAAATGTAGTTGGCGGGAAGTAACTTCCAGCATTTACAGAAACTATGAATGAATAAGTAGCTGTTGTATTAGGTAATACAGTAACATTATTGAATGACACTGTACGTTTTGCCGCGTTATAAGTACCGCCACTCACATACGTAGTATTCGCAGGAATAGTATCAACAATTACTTCATCTGCTATACCACCACAAAAGCTTGTCGTAATAGAAAATGTATAAGTCAATTGTTCACCATTCTGTGCAGAATCTTTATCAACGTGTTTTGTAAATGAAGAACCTGTTGGAGTAGTGAAATCTGCCATACCATCACTAATCGTGTTTGTACTTCCTTCATTTGCAAAAACACCCAGGCCTCTTTTTGCAAAAGCATCCCAGATAATACAGCTATACTGGCCGCCGTACAAAACAGTATCGGCCTTTAAAATTGCATCACGGCCAGATACAAAACCAGGACTACATTTCTGTAATTTCAATCCGGTTGTTACCAGGTTCATTGCAATATTATTTCCTCCTGTTCCGTTACCATCATAAATATTGGTATTGATTCCTTTATTTTGAATCAATGCCCAGGTCATATCCCATAACACTGTAGTCCATATTTCCCCTATATTATGTACCTCACCACCTGTACTAGAACGGATAGCATAAGTCCATGGGTCAATAGCAAAATTTGTAGAGTAAGGATATGTACGGATACCAGCTCCGGTTATCGGCTGGTTAAATACGTATGTGCCCATTGGGCGCGCATTTGGTCCGTCATTAACGGTTGCAGTTGCCCAGTTTGTAGTGACCATTAGGGCAAAGTAATCGCTCCAGCCTTCACCCATTTCTTCGCCATTAAAAAGACAACTTGTATTATTTGGTCCTCCTGTTAAACGATTAGAAATACCATGTGTATATTCATGGGAAATAACACCATTATCTACATCTCCATCAATTTTTGGAGAACCATTGAATAAAAACATTTGCATCCTGGGATTATTTCCATCAGTAGGTGTTGAAAAATTTGCATTATTGCTGCCGGAACCATCCTGTGCATCTGCAAATACATAATCAAAACCAAATCCACCACGGCCCATATTATTCCTCTGGAAATTACCTGAGGGTTCATCAAAACCATACTGGTATGAGAAATCATGCATGATATTATTCCAGTAAAATAAATTGGTAATATTAAATGGCTGATTTTGTGCATTCGTTGGATCCTGTGTAAAATCCGGTGGATAGTCAAATGTCAGGTCAGGTGCAGCAGTAGTAGAATGTGCGCCTTTTCCAAAACCATTATTACCATTGCGGTCTTCCTGGGCTAATACATTATTACCATTTGTGCTGTCGAAAGTAGTTGTACCATCATAATTCCATTTGAATGTTGTAGCGTTGTTTCCAACTCCTGCAAGCTCCCATGGATTTATAGATAATGATGGCGCTCCACCAGGGTGTTGAGGACTTTCTGCGGGGAAAGCAACTACCCGGTAAGAACCATTACCCTGGTCAAAAAAATCTTGTTTTTGCTCACCTGAGTTTTTGTAAACTTCCGGTGTATTCTGAGAAGCAGCAACTTTATTGGCTGGTGTCCCCCAATTATCATACACAGTCATGTTGTCTTTTCCAATAACGATTCCTTTCAAGGCATCCACATTAACAAGCCAGTAATCAGTTGCGTTTATTGGCTTGATCTCAATTTGCCAGGTCAGTTTTGCCTGGTTAGTTGTTTCATCATTTACCCACATTTGGCGGGCTTTTACATCAACATCAGAAATTCCTAATTTTCCGAAAACGAAATCCCGGCCATCATTGATCGTTTTTAATGGCGCGATATTAGCTGAAACAGGAACATTCACATTTGCAGCTGCGATCCGTACTGCATCAGATGAACTAAGAGCCGGCACTGCATTCTGACTGTTTGCACGGGCTATCATTTTTGGAACGCGTGTTCCTGTAAATGAAATGGCTTTACCATTTTTGAAACCAATTGTTTGTATGGAGTTATACACGTCCACACCTTTATAGGTTTGCTGTAAATACACCAGGAGTAAACCGGTGCGGTTATCCTGGTAGGCTGAAGAAATCCTCGAATTGGACTGGTCGTCCGTAGTTAGCATAAGCTTGTTCGCATTTTCACTGATCAGCTTCATCACTGATTCATTACTGATTACTTGCTGAGCCTGTATTTGCGTTCCGCAAAGAAGGGTAACAAGCAACAGAAAAAATGGGTGCTTTAAAGCGTAAAAACATTTTTTCATAATAAAATTTTTAATAAATGGAGTGTAAATCTAAGTGTAAATCCTAAAAAGGCAAATTATTGATGTATTATTTTGAAAAAAAATTTTTATTTATATATCAAAATTTTACCATACAGGTAAACATTCTAATATTTCAAATTCATTTTCTTTTATTTGCGCGGCAAATGATTGACGCCCATTTGTGATCACCAGGATATCTGTTTTTAATACCTGGTTATAAATCAAAACTTGCTTTAAAATACTTTCCTGCAATGGCATCGTTTCTTTTTTGCATTCAATCAAAATCCAGGGCAAATGATCTTTGTATACAACGATGTCAAACCTTTTTTTCATTTCTCCAAGCAAAAATAATTTTTCCAAAGCAATGCAGGCAGCAGGATATTTTTTTTCCTGTATTAAATACTGAACAAAGTTTTGCCGTACCCATTCTTCAGGTGTTAGCTCCAGCCATTTTTTGCGTACTTCATCAAAAATAATGGTTACACTATTTTTCTTTTTTATTTTAAAATCATGATCCGGAAAATTGATCTGCAGCATCTACAAATATAGTCAAGTGCTTAGATTGTATATTTACAAAAGTTGCAAAAAAAAATCAAATTTTAAATGCATGTTGCATGAATGAAAAAGTTTTATTGGAGATAAAAGATTTTTCCGTTTCATTTTTAGTCAATGGATTTTATACGCCTGCCGTTAAGCATATTTCGTTTCAAATAAATGAAGGTGAAATACTTGCTGTCGTTGGTGAATCCGGTTCCGGTAAATCTGTAACAGCACTTTCCGTTTTGCAATTACTACCCGCTTATCCGGCAATACAACAGTTAGGAAACATACTTTTCCATATAAATAAAGAAACAATTTCACTTACTGAAACAAGTTTTAAAAGAATGGAAACGATCCGGGGAAATAAGATAGGAATGGTATTCCAGGAACCTATGAGTTCTTTGAATCCTGTATATACCTGTGGCACTCAGGTTGCTGAATCTTTAATGATCCATAAAAAATTGAATGCCATTGAAGCCCGGAATGAAACCATTGAACTTTTTAGTGAACTCTCGCTGCCTGAACCCAGCCTGCTATTTGATAAATACCCGCATCAACTCAGTGGCGGGCAACAACAACGCGTAATGATCGCGATGGCTATTTGCTGCAAACCTGCACTATTAATTTGCGATGAACCGACAACCGCGCTGGATACAATTGTTCAAAAAAATATTTTACAACTCATCAAATCTGTACAACGAAAATACCAAATGGGTGTTTTATTTATTTCGCATGATTTAGGCGTTGTGTCGGAAATTGCCGACCGGATTGCCGTAATGTATAAAGGAGAAATTGTGGAAACAGGAAATACAGATTCGATATTAAAGTCACCACAACATCCTTATACAAAAGGTTTGTTGCTTTGCCGCCCGGCTTTATATGAACGTGGAGAAAAATTACCCGTAGTAGATGATTTTTTGAATAACAATTTCAAAGAAAAAGAACCGTCCGGTTTTTCCATTGAAAAAAAAATCTTGCCAAAAAAAATTGAATCCAAAAAAGATGCGCCCGTTTTAATTTCCCTTCAATCCGTTAGTGTTGTATTTAAAGGTAGAGAAACCTTTTTCGGAAAACCTGCCGCTTCTGTGCAGGCTGTGAAAGATGTATCATTTGATATACTGGAAGGTGAAACCCTCGGCCTCGTTGGTGAATCCGGTTGCGGGAAAACGTCGTTAGGCCGCGCATTGCTTGGGTTACAAGCAATCACGCACGGGCAAATTTTATTCAGGGGAAAAAATTTAGCGCAGCTGTCAGAAAAAGAAATGCGGAAAATGCGAACGCATATTCAAATCGTTTTCCAGGATCCTTATTCTTCACTCAATCCGCGCATCCGTGCAGGAGATGCGATTGCAGAACCATTAAAAGTTCATTTTTCAAATCTAGGTTCTGTAGAAATCAAAAAAAGAGTACATGAATTACTGGATAAAACAGGGCTCGGCGTTGGTTTTTATAATCGGTACCCGCATGAATGCAGTGGCGGGCAAAGACAACGCATTGTGATTGCCCGGGCTCTTGCGCTTAACCCTTCATTTGTAGTTTGCGATGAAAGTGTGTCAGCGCTGGATATGAGTGTACAGGCACAAATTTTAAACCTGCTCAATAGCCTTAAAGAAATTTTTCAATTCACCGCATTATTTATTTCCCATGACCTTTCTGTAGTTCGTTATATCAGTGATCGCATATTGGTAATGGAAAAAGGGCAAATTATTGAAAGCGGCAGCACGGCGGAGATATATGAAAACCCCCAAACACAATACAGCAGGAAACTCCTTGATTCTGTGCCGGGGCGGAGCTATTTTGAAGCGGGAAAACTACCCGGGTAATTTTTTTTATAAACTACTTTTTTTGACTTAACTTTGCACACTTTTCATTTTAAAAGTATCTACATGGCACAGCCGCCCCGTAAGGCGGTGGCAGGTAACATGTAACCTGTTTATCTTAATTTAAATAATACATGAAATTATCCCAATTCCGTTTCGACCTTCCTTTAAACCTGATCGCACAGAATCCCACAAAACGCCGTGAAGACAGCCGCCTGATGGTGATTGAGCGCAAGACTGGTAAAATTGAAAATAAACAGTTCAGCAATATCCTGGATTATTTTGATGATAAGGATACATTTGTTGTGAACAATACCAAGGTATTTCCGGCGCGCATGTATGGCCGTAAGGAAAAGACCGGCGCAAAGATCGAAGTATTCCTGCTGCGCGAATTGAACCGCACCAATAAACTATGGGACGTGATCGTAGATCCGGCCCGTAAGATCCGCGTGGGCAATAAATTATATTTTGGGGAAAATGATGAACTGGTAGCAGAAGTCATTGATAATACTACCAGCCGCGGGCGTACCATTCGTTTTATATGGGAAAAAGATGATGAAAGTTTTCGCCAGGTACTTGCATTTCTCGGTGAAACGCCTTTACCCAAGTATATCAAACGACGCCCGGATGAAGAAGATAAAGAACGCTATCAAACCGTTTATGCAAAGCATGAAGGGGCTGTAGCTGCTCCCACCGCGGGTTTTCACTTCAGTAAAGAACTGATCAAGAGATGTGAGATACAGGGAATTCGTTTCGCGGAAGTGACATTGCATACCGGGCTCGGTACTTTCAGGCCGATAGAAGTGGAAGACCTGAGCAAACATAAAATGGATGCGGAATATTATAAAATTGATGAAGCCGCCTGTGCTATTGTAAATAAAGCAAAACAAACCAATCACCGCATTTGCTCTATTGGTACCACCACGATGCGCGCGATGGAAACAAGTTTTACGGCACAAAAATTATTGAAACCCAGTGAGGGCTGGACGAATATTTTTATTCATCCACCATATAATTTTAATGTCGCGGATAGCCTGGTGACGAATTTTCATTTACCTAAAACCGGCCTCCTCATTATGACCTGTGCCTTTGCCGGATATGATCTTATTATGGAAGCATATAAAAAAGCCATTAAGGATAAATATAATTTTTTCACTTATGGGGATGCAATGCTGATCGTATAAGTTGTTCAGTATAGTGAAAAAAAAATTACATAATATATGATGAAAA
>JBAQJB010000404.1:0-2282 GCA_049289155.1 Chitinophagaceae bacterium | reverse complement strand
TGTGATGTATTTATTTGAATAATACCCGAAAATCCGCTCCAGCTTTGGATTTCCCGGTACAATATGCCTACATTCGTTTTACTGATTGTGCCAGTTCCGTGTCTTCCATGGCTTTGATATTTGATGTGGATGCAGTTTGTGTTAACAGGCTGTACAGATCACTTGCCCACCATTCTTCTATGGCAAAATCGATGATATGTTCAAAAACCATTTTCATCCAGGAAATATATTTTTAAGAATCTTTTACAACAAATGTTTCATATTTGAAAACATCTCCTTCGCGCAATAAAAATGCTCCTTTCTCCAATGTCCTTGTATGCATTTTTGAAATAAATACATTTTCCTCATCCGTGGTTAATGAAATATTTTTTGATAAGTTAGATAATAAAAGTCCTTAGTTCATATTTCTATTTTTTACCAATTCATAAAATCCCGGATGCCTGGCACTGAATTAAACAGGCCTTGATAAAATAATGAAGACCTAAGATTGTATGTATAGTTTTTGTTCATTAATATAAACGTATTCTTCATGGCATGTGACTATTATTTAAGCAATAAATTTTTTCTAATTAATGCCTCGTGATGCTCAACGTGATAGATTGTAAAATATAACATCTCCCTGTTTGTCAGCTTTCCTAATAAAGGATGCGGTAAAACATAGCAATCCAGCTCTTCTTCACTAAATCTGTCAAAATTGGAACATAAGCGATTCAACTCTTTCAATAAAGCGTTTTTCAATGTCGTCTTTTGGGCAGCACCAACATATTTTGGAATAAACCTGCGGGATGATTTACCGCCATTTTCGAGTTTGATCAAATACTTCTGTATGAGCTCTTCATAATTTTTACCGGGCCTGTTTGAAACACCCCAAATACTTTTCGCTAAAAATTTAGGAAGGCTCAACACCTGCCTAACTGTTTTCACACTTATATAAATGTGTTCCAGTTGTTGACCTGCAGACCACTTATTATTGCCATTATATAAAAAATCTTCATCCGGAAGCTGCACCACATATTCAATGAATGCATAATGGCCGGATAGCAATTTATTTTTAATGCCCGTTTTATTCATACTGCTGCCGGTATTTTTTTATGCAGTCATTTTTTAATTAAAATTAAATACACCATTGACGATACTGAAGCTATAAAGTTTTGAAGAATCCACTTCTTTTTTCTTGAGTTTGCCGGCTTTCCATGTGCCTAATGTATTAAAGACAGCTTCAATTTGTTTATCCAAATTTGGGTCTTTGGTTTTATTATCCATTTTACATTGTACTACTACACCTTTGCAATTTATAATTAAACCCATCATGCCTTTATCATTATAAGTTGGATTTTCTTTTACAAAAAGAACTTCTGTATTCAACCTTTGTAAAATGGAATCTTCACTAACCGGGCAAACAGCTTGGACCTGCCCTTTGAATGAAGGAAAGAGTGCATACACCTCATTCTTATCACAAAGGCCGGGAATATCTTCTTTAATTTCCATGCGGGCAACAAATTGAGCCGATGCATTGAAACAGGAAGTTATAATGAATAATGCTACAATTGTTTTTTTCATAATGTTCGGTTTTTTTATTTTTAAAATCTTCAAGCCATTTTCGATGGCCGTTTTACTTATTTAATAATTTGTGTTTGTTTCTTATCCAAAACTTAGGAAAGAATACATATACAATTCAAATTTTAATAGACAATGAAAAAAAGCCGGGATCAATTATTTACACTTCATTTTTATAGAAAATCGATGCGATGTTTTTTTGAATCGTAACATGATATTGTAAGCTTGCTTTTAAATTTTTTTCAGTTGTTTCGAAGAATCTCATCAAAATCATAACCTGCTCTTTCCAGTGCGCGCCTGGCTGATTCAATGGCAATAGGAGCAGGGTTGGGTGGATGAACAGGTACTTCTTCCGTTTCTGCCAGTTGTTCTAAAAGTTCCTGTGTTTGTCCCTGCGTCAATGCCTCACAAACTTCGTACAATCCTCCCGGTTCTTCTTCTGCCGCATCATGTTTTTCCAATATATACCTGATCACTTTTATAAGAGAGAAAGTAGGAGGAGGAACCATTAAAGCCGTCAGTGCTCCATGTTCGAGCCGGTATCTTGGAATGAGTTCCTGCATCACAGCAGGGTTTGTTTTTTTTGCTGCGGGGAAAAGTGTTTTCTCTTCCATTTTAATATGCCGCAATAATGCTGTTCTGAATTGAAGATAAAAATGCATATTAATACCAGCCGCATGCTCCGTTGCTTTATTCAACAACGCATCAATGCGGTGATGGTCTTT
>JBAQJB010000403.1:0-2131 GCA_049289155.1 Chitinophagaceae bacterium | reverse complement strand
CGACGTCCACGCCGTTGATCATTCACCGTGCGCCGCTTGGCACTCATGAGCGGTTCATTGGTTTTTTACTGGAACATTACGCGGGAAAATTCCCTGTATGGCTGGCGCCAAAACAAGTGCAAATTTTACCCATCAATGACCAGTGCCTGGAATATGCAAAATCCATCCAGGATTTATTATTGGACAATGGTGTTCGTGCGGAAATGGACGAGCGCAATGAAAAGATCGGCAAAAAAATACGGGACGCGGAGATTGCAAAGATCCCTTATATGCTGATTATCGGGGAGAAAGAAATGAAGGAAAATAAAGTGTCTTTGCGCGTACAGGGGAAGGGCGATGCGGGTCAACAAAGCCCGGAAGAATTTCTCCAAAAAATTAAAGCAGAAATTGCTGAGCGGAAATCAGCCGAATAATATTAGTTTTACAAAAATTAAAGCAACAAATTACTCACTAAAAAACATTTAATGGCATTACCTTACAGAGGTCAGCGTTTTAATCCCAGGTTTAGCAGGCAACAGGAGCCTGAGCACAGAATTAATGATAAGATACGCGTACCCATGGTACGATTGGTAGGAGAAAATGTGGAAGTCGGCGTTTACTCCGTTGAAGAAGCAAGAAAAATTGCCAGGCAGCAGGAGCTGGACCTGGTGGAGATCTCACCCAATGCAGACCCGCCGGTTTGCAAAGTCATTGACTATAAAAAATTCCTTTACGAAAAAAAGCGGAAGGAAAAAGACATGAAGGCGAATGCCAAGCAAAGCGAGGTAAAAGAGATCCGTTTTACACCCAGTACGGATGACCATGACTTTGATTTTAAGGCCAAACATGCGGAGAAGTTTTTAAAAGATGGCAATAAAGTAAAAGCTTATGTACAGTTCAAAGGCCGCGCCATCATGTTTAAAGAGCGTGGCGAATTGGTTTTATTAAAATTCGCGGAAAGGCTGGCAGAATTCGGGCAACCCGAAGCGCTTCCTAAACTGGAAGGCAAGCGGATGTTGCTGATGCTCACCCCCAAATCAGGCAAGAAGAAAAAAGAAGTGGCGGAATAAATTTTTGCAAAAAACTTTTTTTTTCTTTTAAAGAATATATTTTTTCTCAAAATAAATTTTTGTAAAGCTGCTGCCTGTAATTTAGTTTCTTAAATAAATGGTATGCCCAAACTTATTTTATTTTTACTGGTACCTATTTTTTTTCTAAGCCCGACCTTTTCTCAAAAGCCCGCATCCATAGAATTGAAAAGTGCGCTGGTGAAAAAAATAAACTTTAGAGATACAGTTTCAGTATATGATAAAAATATGTACCAGGCATGTGTAGCCTGGAAATTGTCTGCTGATGATGTAATGAAAATTTTTCCCCTGGTTGAGCCGATTAGTTCAGAAGCGAAAGGTAGTTTATATAATTCGCTGCCCTGTTATTATGAAGCAGAAGTTTTATATGAAGGGAAAAATTATACCATGGAAATAAATGCCGCATCATTTATTGTATTGTACAATGAAAATTCAATTGTATATTTTGGCTGTCCTTCAGAAGCGTGTATCCTTTTTTTTATATTGCCGGGGGGAAATGCAAGTGGGGATTAGCGCTTTGAATATGCGTTGTAGTATTTTTGAGGCTTGCAAGGATGGGTAAATGAGAAATTAGAAAAATTGATTGTTATGTTGAAATATTTTTTAACGACGGTTTTTTTTACAGTTGTATTTTATCAGAATTGCATTGTTGAAAAAGTAAGTATCATCAATCTTATAGCTACGCCTGAGAAATATGACCAAAAATGCATTTGCGTCAAAGGTTTTTTCATTAACGAGTTTGAAAACAGAACCTTGTTTATAGATAAAACGTCGGCAGAAAATAAACTTTTTGAGAACGGTGTAACTTTGATTTTTGATAGCACAATTAATGAAGACATTCTTAGCATATATCAAATTCAATATGTAGAAATAGAAGGGATTTTTAATAAAGCAAAAAATAATAATAAAAACACATATACCCATTATATAAATAAAATTTACAAAATCCGGGTTATGTAGTAAATAAATAAAAGAGAGCGACATAGTATTCATAAGAAAAATATTTAATAATTTTTACAGAGCGAATAGCCAGGTAAATCAGCAATTGAAGAACGAAAATCCTA
>JBAQJB010000402.1:0-1587 GCA_049289155.1 Chitinophagaceae bacterium | reverse complement strand
TATCAGTACAATCGTGCAAAGTTTAGCAAAATACGCGCTAACTTCTATTGTAATAGCAAACTTTATGAATAGATAAGTAAAAATGGTATTACAAATAAACAAAACAGCATACAGTGCTAGCTGTTTATGGGGGGTCTTGTGTTCATTTGCAGATTTTGCACCAAAAACCCACAACCTATTTAAAATAAAGCTGATTGCAAATCCACCCGCCATTGAAGTCGTACTTGCTACTGCAAGCGGGCTATGGAAAAACCCGTACAGTACCAGAAAAGTAATATAATCAGCTGCAAATGCACAGCCACCTGTGATCAAATACTTTGCTATTTGCCGATTATGGGGCGTGCGCAGCAATCCCAACAAATTATGAATAGATGTGTTCATTGTCCGGCAACCTATCCGATCAGGCTCTTGTATATCTGAAGTAGTTCGTTTGAAGATTTTGGCCAAGCCATCTTTTCGGCGTATGCCTGGGACAATTTTGATTGACTTTGCATATCAACGCGCTGTAATTCGCGGGCTAGTTCATAGTATGCGAAAGTCTCGCAAAGAATTAATGCACCATCGGCAACATCTGCAACTTCTTTTATCGCGGCTGTTGGATACGCGATAGCTGGCATAGAATTTGCAAAAGCCAAATTCATACTCCCCGATGAAACGTTCGCATAATACACCCTGTCAAACGGATACACACAAATGTCACATTCACGGATTAGTGCATTTAACTCGTTATCATCTTGCACGTATCCACTTATGTAAACTCTATCTTTTAGCCCAAGAGTGTCAATCAAATCGCATACTTTGTCGTAAAACACCACATCATCACTGTCACTCTTCATGCCGCCCAACACAACATATTTGTAGTTTTCTGGAAGAAATTTTAAAGCTTTTATGGAATCAACTATGCCTTTGTAGCGATGGATGAAGCCAATCGTACAATATATGATGTCGTCTTTTTGCTTATGTAGTGCTTTTGCGATACGAGTTGATACTGGAGGTTCAGGAAAGACTTGTACGGGGTGAAGTGTTTTATGTATTCGAGCACTATCGATTCCACAATCCTGCAGGCTCTGGATGGTTAAATTGTTGTGAGCAATAACTATATCAGCTTTCTTGAGTGGTTCAATATGCAGCCCCAGGAATGCGTTTCGTCTCCTTTGCTCCCGCAAGTAATGTATGACACTGCGTGGGCCGACTCCGTGCAATCGCACCGGCTTGCTTGCAAGCCCCGGTGACGTATGAACAGTAACCACAATGCGCTTGCCGGCACGAACGCCAGCATCAATAATCTGTCGAAATGAATCCTGAGCATAGAGCCCAAACTCATGTTGGATGTGCAGCACATCAAAATCAACCAGTTTTTGTTCCAGTTGCGCTGCCATGGCAACAAGATCAGTTGGTTTCATGTTATATGTTTCGTAGGGCGACACCGCAAAGTATTCATTTTGAATGCTTGGCAGATCTTTCATGGATTCTATATATTGGTGTAGGTATTTTGCTACACCACATTCTTCATATCTTGAACTGACGTGTAACACTTTTACGATTTGTTCGTTCACGTAAGCTCCTTTATAAACTTATTTGCTTGCT
>JBAQJB010000401.1:0-2288 GCA_049289155.1 Chitinophagaceae bacterium | reverse complement strand
ACTGTTTCCACTTTTAAGATTGCTTTCAATATAAAAGTGGTTGGAGATATTGCTATTCCCGGGTTTTGCAAAAATTGCTTCATCCGGGTTCGAGCCATTCTCGGACATTTTATCCTGTAAATTGAGTTGAGGAGATTCTGTTGATGACTCGGGGGATTTAATACCTGTCTTATTACAGGCAGTGAAGATCAGTGCAGCGAAAATGGCTGAAATGCCAATAATGTTTTTGTTTAGTTTCATAAAGTTTTTTAATAGATTAATAATGAATACCTACAAATCTAAAAAAATATCCCTCAGGACATATCACAGAAGTATAACATTTGAGTTTCCAATTAACGGCATCAAAAAAAGTGTAAAAAAAGTTACTGTTATATTGAAACCGATTGTGAAACCACATGCACTGTAAACATAAAAATATTTTTATTATCATACGTTTTTGCAGTCAATTGAATATTGTGCAAGCGAAGTATTTTTTTAACGATCAATAAACCAAGGCCCGCCTGTGACGGTCGTTCTGATAATTCTTCTCCTAAGCTATTGATCCATTTTAATAATTCGGGTGACAAATTTTTACCGGTATTTTCAATTGAAAATATAAGATCATTTTCTTTAACTGTAATAGATATCTCTGCTGTACCACCGGCAGGAGTATTCTTAATAGCATTATCAACAAGATTTTGCATAACTCTTTCCATCATACTGACATCCGCATTGATCCATTCAAGAGTTTCGCATTGTGAACAATGAAGTGCAACATTTTTTTCCGAAGCAAAAAGTTGGTATGTGTTTACTGTTTCCTGTACAATTTCAGCAAAGACAAAAGGCTCCTTTTTTGGTTCAAAATTTATTTCATCCATTTTCGAAAGCTGTGCCAATTGCAACACCATTTTTTCAACCTGCATAATTTTTGATTGAATCAATTTCAGGTATTCATGATGTTCCGGTGTGCCTGTAAAATTTTTTTGCATGAATAAAGTTTCAGCATAACCTCTTGCAACTGATAAAGGAGATTGAAGATCATGCGAAATCGTTGCTATCAGGTCCTTCCTGTCTGTCTCAGATTTTTGAAGCCTCTTCATATTTGTTATAAGTAAATGGCTCATCGAATTAAAAGCGTCTGTGATAGGCACAAATTCATAATTGTCTTTTAGCGCAAACGTGGCATTGAAATTCCCATTTTTATATTCTTCCAGAACAGTGACCACTTTTTTATAATTCAGTTGTAGTCTCTTTATGTAATAATTACTAATAAAGATGGATAGGATTATTACTATTATAAATGCTTCCAAAGCCAGGCGCCATACCTGGCTTTCGAATAACACGCTGTTGGCATCCCCATATTTGGCGCTGACCAGTATGACATATATATAACCAAATAATGTATTATTTTTATAAACAGGGGCAGCAGAAAATATTTTTTTTACACCAGCCTGTTTCGGGTCAAATCCCCTTACATATTTCTTTCCATTGGAATTGATAAAAGTATGAATATCATCCAGTGGTATTTTTTTTACCTGGATAGCAAATTCAGTCGTTTGATAATATATTACATTTCCGGTTGCATCCAGGAAATACACTTCAATATTCGGGTTTACTACCATGGCATTATAAAAAACAGAATCTGCTTTTCTTTTATTGATAGAATTATTTTCGTAAGGAGAAGTAAACTTGGCAATATGTGTTGCCACATCTTTATTTACTAATTGCGTAGTGGTATTATAAAAATAGGTGGAAGCAAAATAAGTGATGCTTATAAAAAGAATGCTTAATATAGTAATAATTAAAAAAACTAGAATACTAATTCGCCTGAAAATGCCTGGTGTATTATTTTTCATCTGAAAATCTATAGCCGGTTCCCCAACTTGTTAAAATATATTTTGGATGTGCAAGATCTCTTTCAATTTTAATTCTTAACCTGTTAATGTGAGAAGTAACTGTATGCTCATAACCTGCAAAAGAGTAACCCCAGACTTCCTCCAGTAATTCACTTCGGCTAAAGGTTTTTCCGGTATTAGCTGCAAGCAGGAATAAAAGGTCAAATTCTTTTACAGTAAGTTCCAGTCGCTTATTCTGTAAAGTGGCAAGGCGCTTTTTTTTGTCAAGATTTAATTCTTTAACTGAAAAAACTGTTTCCGCTTCAATCACTGTTGCACGCTGTTCTGACCTCCTTAATAAAGCTTTTGTTCTGGCAATCAGTTCAAGAATGCTGAATGGTTTGGTAATATATTCGTCCGCGCCTGTTTCGAGTGCAGTTAATTTATCTGCTTCATCAGCCATGGATGTAAGCA
>JBAQJB010000400.1:0-3025 GCA_049289155.1 Chitinophagaceae bacterium | reverse complement strand
GATCAATATCAAGCGGCAGGTGGCGATGGCCAAATACAAAATAATCAATAGGTTCTTTCGCTAAAATTTCTTTTGCATATATAACCAGCCATTCATTTTCTGCACCCAAAAAAACCTGGTCAGCACTTCCAGTTTTTTTCCGGCTTTTAGCGCTGAAATAATTCGCCAGGCCCATTCCCCAGGTTGGGTGCATTTGTCCAAAAAGCCATTGACAAAATGGATTGCGAAAAACCTTTTTCAATCTTTTATAACCATGATCTCCCGGGCCTAAACCATCTCCATGGCCAATATAAAAATTTTTATTACCAAATGTAAAACGCTCCGGTTTTTCATATACTTTAATATTCAATTCCTTTTCAAAGTAGCCATGCATCCACATATCATGATTTCCTATAAAAAAATGAACAGGAATATTTTTGTCGGTAAAAGAAGCCAGCATACCAAGCAAACGCACAAAACCTTTAGGCACAACTGTTTTATATTCATACCAGAAATCAAACATATCACCCAGGATAAATAATTCCGCCGTTTCTTCCCGTATTGTTTCGAGGAAACGAACAATTTTTTTTTCGCGTTCCAGGCTGGCTGCATTATCCGGGGCGCCGAGGTGAAAATCAGAAATGAAATAAATTTTTTTTTGCCCGGGTTCCTGCATAAATAAATTTAGGATTTAGGAATAGGGAATGGAAATTTTTTAGTGCTTATAATATTCGAGGAGGTCTCCGGACTCAATGATCTTGTGATTGTCTACATTGCCATTAAACCAATAAATCCAGGCCGGCACTTTTGAAACGCCTATCTCAACCTGGGCAATATCGCGGTAATACAATTGCATTTCATCTTCTTCCACGCACACACCTTCATATACATCCAATTGCCCGATCGCCCAACTAAAGTCAGCTTCATTTTTAATATGGTATAATTCACCAATAATAAAATGCTCATCAGCAATAGGTTTTGCCGCGGGATATTTACCCATATCAAATAATTTGCCTTGCACTTTCCCGATGCCCAGCAGGTCAAAAAAATTGCTGATATAACTATATGCATCACTACGGAAACCGCTGCGCAAAGAACCGTACACAAATAAATTATAAAGTGGTGGAGTATGTATCATAAACTAATCTTTAATAAAGCAGTAAGTTAATCATTCCTGTATCAAAAAACAAAAAACTTCTTTCGGCCCATGCACACCGGTCACCAGTGTTTTTTCAATATCCGCAGTCCTGCTTGGGCCCGCGGCAAAACTGATTGATGAAGGTAAAGCGCCTTTATATTTTTTTTGCAAAAAACTGAGTGCATCTGCGGTATCATATAATAATTGCTTCGTGCCGGCAATACATACATGTACCGGTGCATAAACGGAAGCTGTGCGGCCATGCTCCTGTGCGCTGCTTAATACCATAGAACCCGTGCGCGCAACCAGGGCTTCACAGCTTGTAAAAGAGGCCTGGCAATCCGCCAGGGAATTCGTTAAAAGCATTGCAGGCAAAGCATTTTCCAGCATGGTCAGCATTTTTTGCTCGGCACAAAATATCTTTTTCCAGTTCCGGGTTTGAATTAAAACCTGAACCTGGTTTTTTAATTCTTCTATATTTTCACAAAAAGAAAAACGGCCCTGGAGTGAAACAAAATTTTGTGCAAATTCAATTTCATTTTCCATGCCCGTTTTCACAAAATAACCTGTATAATTTTCCTCATCAGGAAAAGGGACCGGCACTGCCTGCGCAGTGGCCTTTCTTATTTTTTTTAGTATTTGATCTCTTGAAGATGCCATACTTATACTACATTAAATAGCAGGAACAATAGCGCCACTATCATAGGGCGGCACGCCTTCACTTACAGCACCCTGCTCTTTATGATGTTCTTCTTTATGTTCCTCATCATCCACATCCAAAATACGTTTTTCTCCAAATGGGCGCTTCCCGATCAATGCTTCCACATCACTTTGAAAAAGAACTTCTTTTTTCAATAATTCTTTTGCAAGAATTTCGACATCTCCCTTTTTTTCTGTGAGTAAAGCAATCGTTCTTTGATAAGCAGACGCGATTAATAAACGCACTTCATTATCAATGAGCTTACCCGTTTCTTCACTATATGGTTTTGTAAATGAATTTTCCTGTGAAGGATCATAGAAACTAATATTTCCTACTTTATCATTCATACCATACACCGTGATCATGGAATAAGCGATGCGCGTAATTTGTTGCAGGTCATTGGATGCACCGGTAGATATTTTTCCAAAAAATATCTGTTCACTGGCTCTTCCACCGAGTGTCATACACATTTGATCCATGAGCTGATCCGTATCATATAAATATTGTTCTTTCGGCGTGTATTGTGCATACCCAAGTGCCGCAGTTCCGCGTGGTACGATCGTTACTTTCAATAAAGGATACGCGTGTTCAAAATACCAACCGCATATTGCATGCCCTGCTTCATGATACGCAATGATCTCTTTTTCTTCCGGGGAAATGATCTTATTTTTCTTTTCAAGCCCACCAATCACGCGGTCGATTGCATCCTGGAAATCGTTCATATCAACCGCACTTTTTCCATTACGTGCAGCAATGAGCGCAGCTTCATTACATACATTCGCAATATCTGCACCCGCAAAACCTGGTGTTTGTTCGGCGAGTTTATGGACGTCTAATTTTTGAGAAACTTTAATCGGTTTCAGGTGAACTTTAAAAATTGCTTCCCTGCCAACCACATCGGGTTTATCAATGGAAATTTGCCTGTCAAACCTGCCCGGCCTGAGTAATGCTGAATCGAGTACATCCGGCCTGTTCGTAGCCGCGAGAATGATAATTCCGGTATCTCCACCAAAACCATCCATCTCCACCAACAATTGGTTCAGTGTATTTTCCCTTTCATCATTACTCATGATTGCATTTCTTCCACGTGCCCTTCCGATGGCATCAATTTCATCTATAAATATAATACAAGGCGCTTTTTCCCTGGCTTGTTTAAATAAGTCACGCACACGGCTCGCTCCAACACCTACAAACATTTCCACAAAATC
>JBAQJB010000399.1:0-16476 GCA_049289155.1 Chitinophagaceae bacterium | reverse complement strand
AGAATGAAGCGCTTCAGGTAATTTCAGCCGTTTTACTCACTGCGGGAAAAGTGGAAATCTCCAATATCCCGGATATCACGGACGTAAACCTGCTCATCGGGTTACTACAATTCCTTGGCGTAAAAGTGGAATGTACAGGCAGGCATACATGTATTTTTTGCGCGGATGAAGTGGATATTAGTTTGCTTGGCTCAGAAGAATTTATGGAAAAAAGCGGCCACCTGCGCGGATCGGTTTTGATCGCCGGCCCCATGCTGGCGCGGTTTAAAAAAGCCTATATTCCAAAACCGGGCGGAGATAAAATTGGCCGTCGCCGGCTTGATACACATATTATTGGTTTTGAAAAAATGGGCGCTTCTTTCAGGTATGATCCTGCTCATGGCAATTTTATTATGCAGGTGGAAGAACTCACCGGCAAATATATTTTATTGGATGAACCATCTTTAACGGGCACCGCAAACCTGGTGATGGCGGCAGTTTTGGCGAAAGGCACCACTACTTTATACAATGCCGCCTGCGAACCCTACCTGCAGCAATTGTGTAAAATGCTTTGCCGGATGGGCGCAAAAATTGAAGGCATCGGAAGCAATTTATTAGTGATTGATGGCGTGGAAAAATTGAATGGCACTTCGCATACCATGTTGCCGGACATGATTGAAGTGGGCAGTTTCATTGGCCTTGCAGCCATGACACAAAGTGAAATTTTAATTAAGCATGCAGGTATTGAACACCTCGGTATTATCCCGGATAAATTCCGCCTGCTGGGTATTGAAATGGAATTCCGTGGTGATGACATTTTTATACCCGCCAGGGAAAAATATACAATAGCTTCATTTTTAGATGGCGGCATTCTCACTATTTCCGATCATCCCTGGCCGGGCCTTACACCTGATTTATTAAGCATCATTCTCGTGGTGGCAACACAGGCCGTGGGCAGTGTACTCATTCACCAGAAAATGTTTGAGAGCCGTTTATTTTTCGTGGATAAACTCATAGACATGGGCGCTAAAATTATTTTATGTGATCCGCACAGGGCAACGGTTATAGGCCTGGGGCGTACACAAAACCTGCGGGGCATTACGATGAGCAGCCCGGATATCCGCGCCGGTGTTGCCTTACTGATCGCCGCCTTAAGCGCGGAGGGAAAAAGCATTATTCAAAACATTGACCAGGTGGACCGCGGTTATCAATATATTGATAAGCGATTGCAACAATTGGGCGCGGAAATTAAACGGGTGTAAAAAAACTTCGCACCCTTTTTTTATTTTTAATTTTTGGAAATAAAAAGAACGAGTTCAATATAAAATTGATTTGGAATTTTGTTTCGGCCTCATAAGAAAAACATATCTATGAATTCATTTGAAAATTTAGCACAGATCATTCATCAGCGCAGGAGCATAAAACCTGCACAGATGAATGGCAAAAAAATACATGATACCGATATTGAAGAACTGATCGCCCTCGCAGATCTTGCGCCAACGCACGGCCATACAGAACCCTGGCGCTTTATTATTTATTCCGGAATTGCATTGCAAAATTTCTGTACCCATTTTTCTGATTTATATAAAAAATATCAAGCAGCGGAAAAATTCAATCCATCCAAATATGAAAAAATGCAGGCCTGGCCTTCACAGGCTTCACACCTTATAATTACTTATATGCATGCCGGCACAAATCCAAAAATACCGGAACAGGAAGAACGCGCGGCCGTGGCTGCGGCCATTGAGCATATTTTATTGGGCGCTACTGCAAAAGGTATTGCTTCATTCTGGAGCACTACTTTTCCCATCTATCATAATGCTTTTAAAGATTACCTGGAACTTTCCGAAAATGATGCACCCATGGGATTACTATTTTTAGGGTATGCGGATATATCATTTCAACCGACAAAAAGAAATATTACCTTGAAGGAAAAATTTTTATGGAGAAAATGAAAAGGGGAAGCGGCTATTTTTCAGCATTTGTTGTATACATTGCAACCTAAATTTCCGCGATGGCAAATACAGTGAAAAAATTAGTGACCATCACCGCACCTTCCGGCGCAGGCAAGTCGTCCATCACCCATTATTTATTGAAACAATTTCCCGAACTGGCCTTTTCCGTTTCCGCCACCACACGTGCGCAAAGAGGCACAGAAACTGACGGCAAAGATTATTATTTTTTAGAGCTGCCGGATTTTTTACAAAAAGTTGAAAACAAACTTTTCCTTGAATACGAAATGGTTTATCCCGGGAAATATTATGGCACTTTAAAATCTGAACTGGACCGTATCTGGGATGCGGGAAAAATTCCGATTCTCGATATTGATGTACAGGGCGCTATGAAAGTGCGGGAAATTTTTGCCACGAATGCATTATATGTTTTTATCGCGCCACCTTCTTTGGAGGAATTAAAAAAACGGTTGATACACCGCGGCACAGAGACACAGGAAAATGTGGAAACAAGGCTAAAAAAAGCCAACTATGAATTATCTTTTCAAAGCCATTTTGATAAAACAATTGTCAATAAAGATTTGGATAAAGCCTGTAAGCAAACAGCGAAACTGGTAAAAACATTTTTAGAAAAAACATAAAATATTTTATAAAAAAATAGAATGGATTTCAACAACAAAACTTTTTTCATCACAGGCGCGAGCCGTGGAATTGGCAAAGCCATTGCATTGCAACTTGCTGCATCCGGTGCGAACATTGTAGTGGCTGCAAAAAGTATTGAAGAAAATGAAAAACTCGGTGGCACTATTTTTTCCGCCGCTAAAGATATTGAAGCTGCCGGCGGAAAAGCACTGGCAGTGCAGGTTGACATCCGAGATGAAGAACAAATTAAAAAAGCCGTTGAGCAAACGATTTCCAAATTTGGCGGCATTGATGGTGTAATTAATAATGCATCTGCCATTCAACTCACGGGCACAGAAGATACTGAAGCGAAACGTTTTGACCTGATGTTTTCTGTGAATGTGCGCGGTACTTATTTAGTAACCAAACATTGCATTCCATTTTTAAAAAAAGGAAATAACCCGCATATACTCACGCTTTCACCCCCCATTAATTTACATCCCAAATGGCTGGGCGCGCATGTAGCTTATACGATGAGTAAATATGATATGAGTATGATGGCGCTTGGCTGGGCGGAAGAATTTAAAAAAGATGGAATTGCTTCCAATGCATTGTGGCCGCGCACGACAATAGATACAGCGGCAGTGCGAAATTTATTGGGTGGAAAAACATTAGCCGATATGAGCAGAACGCCGCAAATACTTGCGGATGCGGCTTGTTTTATTTTGGCAAGAAAATCTTCAGACTGTACAGGCAATACTTTTATTGATGAAGAAGTATTAGCCAAAGAAGGTGTTACTGATTTGAATAAATATTCAGTGGTACCAGGCGCTAAATTGTATACAGACCTGTTTTTATAAAGCCGTTATTTTTTATAAATTTTATAATTCCTGTAATCGAAAAACCGTTTGCCGGTAATTTTTTCCAACACATTTTTAAAATGATCTTTCATTTTTAAATGGTTGAAAGAAGGATCATAATTAAATTGCCAGTTCATATTTTTTATTCTTTCCTGCATCACGGAAGGATGCGTGCCATTAAATTTTTTTAAAGCATCAATTTGCATATAATCAAATGCATCTTCCGGGCCTTTCCTGTTTTCAACTGCTTCTTCACCTCCATTCCAGTAAGTGCCGAAATTAGAACTCTTCGCCTGCATAGCACCGGGTTCGCGCACCCAGCCATAATGATATATGTACGCGTTCAAGGGAACGACCGTTAATTTTTCATTTTCATTTTTTCTAAAACCCTGTGCATCGCGATAGGAATATATTTTTTTATTGTTACGGATGATACGGATCTCTTTGCGGTACCAGTGAGAAGATGCGCCCACAAAATCAAACGATCCATAAAAATGCAGGTAATTAAAAAGAAACCCATCCACGTCCGGGTTATCTTTATACAACTCCATTGCACTGCGAATCTCCGCATGGTATTTTTCGTGCAATACTTCGTCGCCCTGGATATATATACACCAGTCACTGTCATCAGCAATAGCCTGGAATGCTTTATTGGTCTCTGCCGCAAGTACGCGTCCGCCATCGCGCAAATTTTCATCCCAAACAGAATCTATGATCTTGATTTTTTGCGGATCAACAGAAGCTACGAGATCGCGTGTGGCATCTTTAGAATCACCAGCTACCACAATAATTTCATCACAAAGTGGAAGGATTGATTCCAGGGCTTCTTTTACCGGGTATTGATAAATAATGGCGTTTTTAATGAATGAAAAACCTGTGACTTTCATGTGCGCTGTAAATTATAACAACTTTTGCAAAACCAAAAAGCCAGGCAAAGCCTGCGGGAAAATTTGGATAAACAATAAGGTTTTCTTTGCATCCGGCCCGTTTCACTTTTATCAGAACCGATGTTGCAACAACAATATAAACCCTTATTTTATTTTCACGAACCAAATACTTCCGGCCGCATCTGCGGGAAAAATAAAACATCCTGGATGGAAGGCTGGTTGGTGAAAAGCATACAAAGCCTGTCAATGCCAATACCGATCCCGCTTGTTGGCGGCATACCATATTCCAGTGCGCGCAAAAAATCATGATCAATAAACATAGCCTCATCATCACCCCGCTCCATAAGTTTTACCTGTTCTTCAAACCTTGCTCTTTGTTCCAAAGGATCATTGAGTTCACTATATGCATTGGCCAGTTCCTTTCCATTGATGATCAGTTCAAAACGCTCTACCAGACCCGGTTTGCTGCGATGTTTCTTGGTAAGCGGGCTCATTTCAACCGGGTAATCAATAATAAAAGTGGGCTGAACATATTTTTTTTCGGCGAGGCCTGAAAAAATTTCATCCACTAATTTTCCCCGACCCATACTAATATCTGTCGGAATATTTTTTTCCCTGCAAAAATTCAATAAAGCAGTTTCATCCATATCAGAAATATCAGTGCCTGAATGTTCTTTGATGGCATCATACATTGAAATCTTTTTGAAAGGCGCTTTAAAACTGATCAGTTGTTCTCCCACTTTTAATTCAGTAGTTCCATGCAAAGCCAGGGCAATTGATTCAAATAAATTTTCCGTGATCTCCATCATCCAGGTATAATCTTTATAAGCCGTGTACCATTCGAGGATGGTAAATTCCGGGTTATGCGTACGGTCCATACCTTCATTTCGAAAGTTGCGGCTAAATTCATACACCCAGTCAAACCCGCCCACGATCAGTCTTTTAAGGTATAATTCATTGGCTATACGCAAATAAAAAGGCGTATCAAGTGCATTGTGATGCGTGATAAACGGGCGTGCCGCAGCGCCACCTGGTATGGGTTGCAATACAGGTGTATCCACTTCCAGCGCGCCTTTTTCATTCAGGAATGAACGAATATGATTGATAATATTGGTGCGTTGTTTAAATACATCTTTTATCGCCGGGTTGACTACGAGATCTGCATAGCGCTGGCGATAGCGGAATTCAGGATCTGTGACCGCATCAAAAACATTTCCTTCATCATCCCTTTTCACCACAGGCAATGGCTTCAATGATTTTGATAACAAAACAAGTGTGCGGGCATGGATGGATGTTTCGCCCGTTTTAGTTATAAAAACTTCTCCTGTCACACCAATAAAATCACCAAGATCGAGGAGGTGTTTCACCAGTTTATCAAACAGCATTTTATCCTCAGCGGGACAAATATCATCCCGCTTTACATACAATTGAATAATACCTTTGGAATCCTGGATCTTTATAAAAAAAACTTTTCCTTTATCATTCAGGCTGAGTATGCGGCCTGCAACACAAACATTAGAAAATTGTTCTTTCGTTTCTTCTGAAAAAGCACTTTTTATTTCTGTAGAAAAATGTGTTACGGGATAAAGCGCCGCAGGATACGGATCAATGCCCAGTGAATTTAATTCTGCCAGTTTTTCCCTGCGGATAAGTTCCTGTTCTGATAAATGTTGTGCCATATATAATCATTAAAATGGCTGCAAATATACGTTGCAAAAAAAGCATTTAAGTAAAGCCCTTTAAAGTTGAAATAAAAAAGAGTTGCAATACAGCAACTCTCAGAAATAATCAGGAAAATATTTTATGCCTTATTTTGTTGAACTTACTAAAGTTTGAGGCGGTGCAATTTTCACCAAACCTTCCCGGGCAATAATGGGTTCGGGTAAAAGTGGTTTTGCAATTGGCCAGTCAAAACGCGCCTGCATTATGGAAGAACTGGTCGTATACCATTTATCATTGCTGTAACCAAAGAAGCAAGTGCCCCCTTTGATTGTATTGATAATTTTTTTACTGAGGTCAAATGGAACTGCAGGGCAACCATAACTTCTGCCCATTTGTGTGCCTTCATCCGCTCTTTCACCATTCACGTAATCACTACCATGCATTACGATATCGCGCTCGCGGACATTGTTGTTAATGCCCCTTTCCACACCATCAAAATGCAGGCTGTAACCAGCTTTCCCGATATACGTATCCGCACTGATCATAAAACCCAGTGAACTTTTATGAGAGTCTTCGCGATTGGAAAAACTGGTGGCATATTCGCCGCCGGAATTTTTACCATGTGATACATATGTATTGAATAAAACTTTTGCGTGATCCAGGTCAAGCACATATAACCTTTTTTGAGAACTGCTTTGAGAATAATCACATATTGTAAGAATGCCTTCTTTGCGAATTTTATTTTTACTCAATAAATATTCATATCCTTTTAAGCCTGCAAAAAACACTGATTTTTTTAACCCGATTTTTTCCAGGTTCATTGCTGTAAAAAGAGAATCTACTACCTGGCGTACAGCAACTGATTCATCAGAATAGGAAGAGGATAAAAGAGAAGGTAATTTTTCGCCGCCACCGTTCATCGTTTCGCTGGTAGTCGCCGTACCGGGAGACATTGAAGTTAATGCTAAAAGGCAGACGCTGCCAATGATCAATAATTTTTTCATATTAAATCTTTGTTTTAGGATATTGGAGAAAGTTTAAAAAAAACGCACACGTTTCTCAATTATTGTGACTTAAACGGCTGCAAAGGTAATCAGGCACAAAAAAACATAGAATCTTTTAGCGTTAAAAAAAATAAGGAATATATATACTGGTAAATTATTGAATGTAAGTATATATAAATCACTTGATTAGACTATCATTTTTATTAGGATAAGTGATTTTTTATAGCTTTCATAACAAAAATGGCCGGGTGTAAAACCGGCCATTTTTTAGTTTTCTTTAAGTTTTTTTTAATAGCCAGGGTTCTGTACCAGGTTACTATTTACTTCAATTTCTCTTTGTGGAATTGGCAGAACCAGTTTATTATCCGTATATGGTAAGTCGCTAACATCCATTTGTAATCGTTTCAAAGTCCATAAGCGATCTCCTTCAAAACCCAGTTCGCGCATGCGTTCATCTACAAAATTATCTCCTGTGACACTGCCCAATGCTATTGCGCCTGAACGCAGCCTCACAATATTAATATCATCCAATGGATCCACACCACCAATTGGTGCACCACCTTTACGAAGGTTTGCTTCGCCCCGTGTAAGGTACATTTCTGCGAGCCTGATTACAGGTATAGCCTTATAAAAATCTGCCCATTTCAAGGTATATTTCCCACTTAAACCCCCGATACTGGAACCACTTTGTGTAAATGTTTTCCTGAAATCTCCATTGGCAAAAAAGGATTTATAACCCGGGTCAACCTGTGCGTCACCTCTACCTTGTGGTGTTGGTGAATAAAAAGTGGTTAGCCCATTATTGGAAGTACCCGCATTGCTTTGGGCAGTTTGCTGAATAGCAAACACATCTTCCTGTGAATTGCTTACATTATTAAATGCCTGGTTATAGGTGGAAACGAGATTGTATTTTCCTGAGCTGATTACATCATTTGCCATAGTGGCCGCATTTGTATAGTCGCCCATTTGCATATATACTCTTGCCAGGAAGGCTTTTGCTGCATATTGATCAGCGCGGTTATCATCCTGGGAGGCAGGCAATTTATCAGCTGCGTCTTTCAGGTCTTTTAAAACCTGTGCATATACATCACCCACGGAAGCCCTGGATACAAGTGCATTGGTTGGATCATATACATATTTTGGCGGATCGAGCACAATGGGTACACCCGGATTTGTAGAAGTATTTCCGGCACTATAAGGCAGGCCATATAATTGTACCATTTCAAAGAGTGCCACACCACGGAAAAATTCAGCTTCCCCTGTAATTTCATCCTGTTCGGAAGCATCTATCAGGTTTATTTTACTCAACACCGTATTACTCAGGTTGAGAACGAGGTACATATTGCTCCAAATCCCGGCCGGTATTGAATTTTGCTTGTCCTGTGTTTTGTTGTAGATATCTTTATAATTTGTAAATGTTCCTACAAAATCTACCTGGTTTTTATCTGCCAGGAGATCCGGTATAAAGATTAGTTGTTCACCAAAACCATTTGCATTTTGCATCAGGGAATACTCTCCAAACAACAGTGCTTTCACATCATCCGAAGTTGTTATCTGATCCGGTGTTATATTTTGCTGTGGTATTACGTCCAGCTTTTTATTACAGTTACTTAAAGCAAGTATTGTAGCAAAAAGGATGGCCGTATATTTTATCTTTTTCATGTGTATATATTTTGTTTTTAAGTGCCACATGTAATGTCCTGGTTTTTATTGTATTCGTCTTTTAAATTCCAGGCATTTCATATTATAATTTTAAATTTTTACGATTCACTTTAGAATTTCACATTCAAGCCTACGGTAATTGTTTTTGCCTGCGGAATGGTGTAGAAATCCTGTCCACCACCAATGTTTCCAAATGTTTGGGTATTTACTTCAGGATCGCCGGGATATTTTGTGGAAGTCCACAAGTTCACACCGGAAACATACAACCTGGCTCCACTTATATGCCATGAGTCCATCAATGACTTAGGAAGATTGTATCCAAATGAAACATTTTTCAGGCGTATATAAGAACCATCATATAAAAACCTGGAGGAATTTTGATAACCAGAGCCGTAAAAATAACCTGCACGCGGCGTATTGGTTACATCACCAGGACCTGTCCATGCATTCAGTTCATCGATGGTTTGGTTATCGAAACCATTATAAAATCCACCGGTCATATACACGCCCCCAGCATTATAAATTTTATTGCCACTTACAAATGTGAAAAAAGCACTCAGGTCAAAACCTTTATAAGAGAATGTATTTGTAAAGCCACCTGTGAAATCAGGATTTGATTTTCCCAATACAACGAGTGCGGCCTGGCCATAATCTGATGTCGCTTTTCCATCTGTACCCAGGTATAATGCGTCACCGGTTTGCGGATCAACGCCTAAAAATTGCTGGCCATAAAATATACCAATGGGTTGCCCTGCAATTGCCCTTTGTGTGAGGCCGAACCCACCTTCAATTACCTGGCCCTGGATGTCTAACACTTTATTTTTGTTGAAGCCAATATTGAAATTTGTATTCCATTTAAAAGCACCATCAATATTGGTAGAATTCAGCGTGATCTCGTACCCTTCATTTTCCATGGAACCCAGGTTTTTTAAATAACTGGAATATCCGGTTGTGGAAGGAACGTTCACATTCAGTAAAAGGTCAGTTGTCATTTTTTTATAATAATCCAATTCACCGGTGATCCTGTTATTGAGTAATGCAAAATCAAGTCCTATGTCAGTTTGCTTTGTTTTTTCCCATTGCAGGTCAGGATTTGATAAGGAAACAGGAATATAACCCGGCAGATTTGGATAATTTGAAACGCCATACAATGCCAGGTAACTTCCTTCCCCAATTTCTGCATTACCAGTCTGTCCCCAGCTGGCACGTAGTTTCAGGAAGTTGATCAGCTTACTATTCTGCAAAAACTTTTCCTGTGATAATACCCAACCCGCAGAAACAGCGGGGAAATAACCATACCTGTTATTTGGTCCGAACCGGGAAGAAGCATCAGCACGAACGCTGGCAGAAACCAAATATTTATTATTAAAAGAATAATTTGCCCGCAGGAAATAGGAAAGGAATGTATACCGCGCACCTGTAGAATTCGCAAAAGTTATTTGAGTAGTTCCACTCAGATTTTTAATTGCATCTGAAGGAATGTCTTCCCCGAAAGACGATGCATTTTTAGTATCATTTTGAAGGTAACTCATACCAATAACTGCATTCAGTTTATTTTTATCACCAAGGTTGGGCGTATACGTAAAATAGTTGTTGGTATTCAAACTCGCACTTTGTGAAATGATCAGGTTTGCTTTTCCAACTCCTCCGCCATCAATTGTTTCTTTCCCCTGGAAAGCATCTTCCTGCAGGTTTAAAATATCTGCACCAAATTCAGAACGGAAAGCCAGTGATGGAATAATATTATAATTTAAATAAGCATTTCCCAGTGTGCGGAAAGTGACTTGTATATCAGAATTAAACTGTGCATCAAAGAGGCTATTTGAATACAATGTATTGCTGTTTAATGCGCCTGTTTTTGGATCATACAAAGGTGAAATAGGTAATTGTGCAACCAACTGTCCCGGTGTGGAGAAAGCATTGTCGGTTGTTACCCTGTTTAATTGTGAGCGGTCTACTGAGAGATTTACACCAAAAGATAATTTATCTGTAGCTGTATGGTCTATATTCAACCTGCCGCCATAGCGGTAAAAACGATTATCAATCACAATTGCATCTTGCTTATTATAAAAGCCTGAGACATAAAATTTAGTTTTTGCATCACCTCCATAAGCGGAAACATCCACCTGGTGTGTCAATGCATTTTTGTTATATAACAAACTTTGCCAGTCTGTATTTACAGCGCCTTTTTTCCAGTCAGTACCTAAAGAAAAATAATCGAGTATATTAGATTCATAAAAACTTTTATAATCTGCAATAGCCGCATTCACATCCGGATAACCGGTAATCCCATTTGTATAATCATAAGTTCCGTCACTCTTAGCCGCTAGTTCGATCAGGTCCACATATTGCTGTGCATTTAAAAATTTCCATTTGCGTGCTGGATTACTCCAGCTGTTATATGAATTTACTTCGAAGGTTGTTTTTTGATTGTTGCGGCCTTTTTTAGTGGTGATCAACACAACACCATTGGCAGCGCGTGCCCCATATATAGCTGCTGCCGATGCATCTTTTAATATTTCTACAGACTCAATATCATTAGGATTAATATCTGCCAATGGATTCGTGGGATCATTGTTCGGATCCGATTGACTGGATGTAATTACCGGCAAACCATCTATAACATATAAAGGCTGGCTGCTTGCTGATATGGAAGAAGTACCCCGGATACTCACTTTAATTCCCTGGCCGAGTTTACCACTCCCGGATTCAATTACAACACCTGCTGCTTTACCCTGTAAAGCTGATTCAAAACTGGGTGCCTGCACATTTTGAATGTCCTTGGAACCAACCTTGGATATAGAACCCGTAACATCCCGTTTTACAGCTTTACCATAACCAACAACGATTACTTCATTCAATGTTTTTTCAGTACTGCTCAGAGAAACCTGCATATTGTCAGATGCCGGCAATTCTTTATCAGCATACCCAATAAATGTAAATACAAGTATTTGTGGGCCATCCGGTACCTGAATTTTAAAAACACCTTTTTTATCTGTTTGGGTAAGAATGTCTTTCCCTTTTACAGAAACAGTAACACCGGAAAGGGAACTGTTATCCTTACTGTCTGTGACAGTACCACTAATGGTACTTCCACTCTGTGCCCATGACGTGGTGGAAACCAGCCAGAGGCAAGTGATGAGGCTAATGATTCGTTTCATAAATTTAATTTTGTCTGTGAATGAATAGGCCGGAACTATCGAATAAATCCCGGTCGGTTGGTTCAGTTAACTAAAACATGCTTTTATAAAAGACAATATTTTAAAAAAAAATGTTGTTTCCAATTATTACCGTTCATCAAAAATTTACATTTTGATTACATTTATGTAGCAACTATGAAGACAAAAAAAATCTTCCATTCTAAAGATGATTGATTTTTATAAGGCAATTCTTATTAAAATCAATATGCAATAAATATTTTTTTATCGACAGGCCTTTCACCTGAAAAATGAATGAAATAAATTCCTGATGCCACATTGGGTAAAGTCACCTGCATGTTTCCAATAATACCTGTAAGACTTTTAGAAAATATTTTCCTGCCGGCAAAATCAAATATGTCCATTGCATCAAATGTATCATTCAAAGCAACATTCAATACATGGTTTGTAACAATTGTTGGATAAACATAAGTTTGATCGGATGGTTTAAAAACGACTGTTACTATAGAAGAGTAAACAATCGTGCCATCCGTATTTTTCATGGCAAGGCGATAATATAATAAGCCGGTTGTTATTGGTTTATCTTCATAAGTATAGGAATTTCCTGTTTGATTATTTTGTGGTGCAATGCTTGCGATAGTAGAAAAATGCAAGCCATCATCACTAAATTCTATCTCAAATGAATCTACATTTATTTCAGCAGAAGTTTCCCATTTTAATAGTACAGAACTTTGGAAAGTTGTAGCAGAAAATGAGCTCAGTAAGGCATGTAATACAGTATCTGCTTCTATTTTAAATACCTGGCCATTAATGGATGTTGCATATAATTCACCATTTTCATCTTCACCAATAGACGAAATATTCCCGGGTATATTTGTATCCTGTAATGACACAACCCAACCTCCGCTCCCGTTTGGTTTTATCAGCCAGGCATGTGGTACTATAAAATCTGCACAAATATAATATCCTTTCAATTGCGGATACAATTCACCACGATAAACAAAACCGCCTATAATTGATTTACCTCCATTCGGGTCATCATGCCTGTATTGGAAAATGGGGAAAGTAAAATTCGACATACTTCCACATCCATCCAGGTTATATGGCGCATCTGCTTCATAACAATGCCAGCCAAAGTTAGAACCCCTGATATTTTCCTGTTTACCAAAATCAACTTCTTCTATCGAATCCTGGCCTACATCAGCGATCCACATATCGCCTGTTTCCCTGTCAAAGCTCCATCTCCAGGGGTTTCGAAAACCCAGTGCAAAAACTTCGGGTAAGTAATCCGGGTTATTAATAAAAGGGTTGTCTTCCGGTATCGTATAATAGGGAGGCGTATCAAAATTGTCCACGTTGATCCGTAATATTTTTCCGAAAAATGATTTTCCATTTTGCGCATTATTATAGTAATCACCGGGGCTGCCGCCATCCCCGGTTGATATATATAAATTACCATCTTTTCCAAAATGCATATCTGTTCCGTTATGATTGGTAGAGCCATCCGGCTTTGGCTCCGAAAATAAAACCACTTCAGAATTGATATCTACAGAATCGGGATCTGTACTGCTCACTTTCCATCTTGATATAGTTACGTTTCCGTTAAGGGCATTGTAATAGGTAAATAAATAACCATTATTTTTAAAATCAGGATGAAATACGAGGCCGCCAAATCCGGATTCCCCACTATTCAAAACGCGGCTTTCAAAATAGAGAAAAGGCCTGCTTTCCAATGCCCCATTTTTATAAATACTGATTATTCCGTTTTTACCCTGGATAAATAAGCGGCCTGTGCCATCATACGCTGAAACTACACCCAGTGGCGCTTCATAGCCATCTATGATCAGGTTGAACTTCAATAAAGGTTGCGCATTTACTGCAAGGCTGATGAACAATAAAAAACCAATGAAGAAAAAAAATGAGGCTCGGTTTTGCATAATTGAAGTTTAAAAAATATAAAATTACAGCGCAGAAAAATTGCATTTTAAAAATTAACAATAAACATAGAAAAATAGCATAAAGTATCTACTGCTAATAAATAATTATTTTTGAAAAAAAATCTTGATACAATATAATTTTCCCAAACAAAAAACAAAGAACCGTTATGTATTGGCGGCTGATATGGGCGGCACAAAAGTGAATATGGCTTTGTATGATACCAGTGATGGAAAACCATTAGTGATGTACAAAGAAAAATTCCATTCGGCTGACTTCAAATCATTCAACATCATTTTAAAAATATTTTTAGAAAAATATCCGAGTCCAAAACCTGACAGCATTTGTATTGGAGTCGCCGGACCGGTAACTGCAGGTGTTGTACAATTTACCAATCTCAACTGGCGGATTTCCATTAAAGAAATTATTCAGAAAACCGGTATAAAAAAAGTAGCATTGCTCAATGACCTGGAAGCAACCGCTTATGGTTTAGCATATTTGACACCAGGAGATTTTGAACATATGTTTGGAAGTACAAAAATCAAGGCCGGGAATATTGTACTTATAGCGCCGGGTACAGGCCTCGGCATTGCCGGCTTGCAGGAGAAAGAAAAAAACTATTCCATCATTCCTTCTGAAGGAGGCCATAGTGAATATGCACCCCGCAGTAAGGATGATTTACTTTTATACAATTACCTGAAACCAAAGAAGAAAATCGTAAGCTGGGAACACATTGTTTCCGGGCATGGCATAGAAAATATTTATAATTTTTTGCGCGATGTAAAAAAGATGCAGGAACCAGCGTGGCTTTTAAAAGAATTTAAAAACGCGGATAAGGCCGCTGTCATCAGTGAAAACGCACTCCATAATAAATCAGCAATCTGCCGGAAAACCATGAAAATATTTATTGAAAATTTCGCACGTATTACTTCTTCAATGGCGCTCACATTCAAGTCCACAGGTGGCGTATGCCTTTGTGGCGGCGTTCCTCCAAAGATCATCGGTTTATTAAACAGGTATGATTTCCAAAAACATTTTTTATCCAGTGACAGGATGAATGATCTCTTAAAATTAATACCTGTGAATATTGTGCTGAATGAAGAAACAGCAGTATTAGGCGCTGCTTATTTTGGCGCAAATGGAATGGGTTAATAAATGGTTACATATATATACGACCATCTATACATTTAATTTTGTGTTCTTATACTGAATCCTTAGTTTTAGCCCACTGCTTTTATATACTTATAAAATAATTTTATGCTTAAATCTTTCAAGCTCCTGCTGCTGCTTTGTCTTTTTTCTTTTTATGGAAAAGCACAGCAATCATTTCCTGTAAATGGCGTCGTTGTTATACGAAATGATTTTTTTGCCTGTACAAATGCCACGATCGTAAAAGATGCAAATACAACTTTACAAAACGCTACACTGGTGATCAGGCAGGGAAAAATTATACAAGCCGGTACGAATATCACGCCTCCAAAAGATGCAGTGGTTATTGATTGTAAAGGAAAATTTATTTATCCTTCTTTCATAGATTTATTCAGTGACTATGGTATGCCGGCCACGCAAAGAAGCCCGCGCAGTGGAAGTTTTCAAAACCTTAGCAATACGAAAGGCGCTTACGGCTGGAACCAGGCCATCAGGCCCGAAACAAATGCCGCAGACATTTTTACAGCCAATGACGACAAGGCCGAAGCAATGCGTAAAATTGGTTTTGGTGCAGTCGTTTCACATGAGCAGGATGGCATTGCCCGTGGCACCGGTGTGTTGGTTGCTTTAGGAAATGAAAGGGATAATTTATTAGTGATCAAAGAAAATGCGGCTTCATTTTATTCCTTTAACCGCGGCTCATCCACGCAGGATTATCCAACTTCTTTAATGGGTGCCATTGCTTTAATTAGGCAAACATATCTTGATGCACAGTGGTATAAAAACAGGCCGGCAACTGAAGGTACCAACCTGAGCCTCGAAGCCTGGAATAATACACAAAATATTCCGCAGATTTTTGATGCCAATGATAAATGGAATGATTTGCGCGCCAATAAAATCGCCAATGAATTTAATGTGCAATATATTATTAAAGGTGGTGGCAATGAATACCAGCGTATAGATGATATCAAAGCTACAAAAGCATCGTATATTTTACCATTGAATTTTCCGCAGACAATTGATGTACAGGATCCGGATGATGCGCGGCTGGTGGCATTGAGCGCTATGAAGAACTGGGAAATGGCGCCACTGGAACCTGGCATTTTTGAAAAACAGGGAATCAACTTTGCATTGACCACATCAGGACTTAAAAGTGAAAGTGATTTTTTTACCAATATTCAAAAAGCCATTGATGCCGGTTTAAGCCCTGCGAAAGCATTGGAAGCATTGACAAAAACGCCCGCCATGTTAATGGGTGTGTATGATAAAATTGGAAGTTTGGATGAAGGTAAATTAGCCAATTTTATTATTACAAACGGACCTGTGTTTGATGATAAAACGATGCTCTTTCAAAACTGGGTGCAAGGAAAAAAATATACCGTTGAAGAAAATGGCTGGAATGACCTGAGGGGAAATTATACACTTACTATAAATGATCAAACACAAAATAAAACCTACGCTGTAGAAATCGGGGGCAAGCCTGAAAAAATAAATATTAGTTTAAAACCAGGCACAGATACTTCATCTATTAAAGGGAAAGTAAGTATCAATGGAAATATTGTAAAAATTACCTGGAGTGCAAAATCAGACACTGCTACGATCAATAG
>JBAQJB010000398.1:0-1812 GCA_049289155.1 Chitinophagaceae bacterium | reverse complement strand
CCCATTTTTTCTTTCAATGCCACAAGCAATGGCACAGAGCCGACAATATCTATTACAGCAAATAAAGTAAACGTAACTGTAAGCAATGCATTGAAAGAAAATTCCATTTTGCAAAGCTACTGTATGCACCCGAGTTTTTCTATTTAGCTTTTATCAAAACTGCATCCTGATACCCGCCATGAAATTGAATCCCTTCGTGTTGAACCCACGCACGACTTCATATTTTTGGTTCGTGATATTGTTGATATCCGCAAAGAGGGAAATTTTTTCATTTACAACATAATTCATAGAAGCCTGCAATGTATAATAACCATCCAGCTTTATCGGCGCAGCCTGGTAAACGGGTTCGAATGAATGACTGGCCCATTGTATGCCGGCGGAAACAGCAAATTTTTTTGCCGGTTCTATATTTATATAAAAATTTAAAACATGTTGCGGCCGCCTGTATAAATTAAAATACGAAGTGTCTTTCCCGGTAAAATCAGAGGCCGCTTTTATCTTTCCATCTATAAAAGAATAATTGGCGGTAATGCTGATATTTTTTGTGACCACCTGGTTTATTTCCGCCTCAAACCCTTTGCCATATTGTGTTCCGGCATTTAAATATTTTCCCGCATAGGTTACCGGGTCTGTAAAAAATACAATGATATTTTTAGTGGAACGCGTAAATGCTGTAAGCCTTGCTGTTGTTTTTAGGGAAGTGAATTGAATACCTGCTTCACCGTTTTGCGTTTGTTCCGGCTGCAGGTTTTTATTTCCATATTCGCCATACAACTGGTATAAAGAAGGCACATGATATGCGGATGCAATATTTATAAATAATTTCCAGTGCGCATCAAAATCATAAGATGGATTAAAACTATAGGTAGCATTGGATCCATAAATTGAATGATGATTAAACCTGCCACCGGCTTCCAGCGTTACCCGCGGTATTGATTTTACGATGAGTGAAGCATATACACTTTCCTGTGAAGTTTTAGCACTGTCGCCCAGGCCGGTTTCATAAGGCCCGAAATCACTGATGGATCGATAATGTTGTTTGGTAAAATTATACCGGTAATCCAGTCCTGCGACAAGGTTTATATTTTTTTGCAGGAAAAAATTTCCATACAATTCCGCGAAATGCGAATAGCCTTTATAATCGGCATCCTGGTATTTTATAAAAGATGGAACGTCCGTGGAATCATCGGTATAAGCCCTTTCCACTTTATTCAATCCATAATGAAAGCGCAGGCTGTTTTGTTTAAAAATATATTTGAATTCTGCGCCGGCCTGTAAATTCTTATTATGCAAAACATAATCTTTATCATCCTGGAATGCACTTCCGTCAATATCCGCTTTATAAAAATTATACAGTGAAAAAATGCGGAGTGAAAATTTTTTATTCCACTCTTTTCCAACTGAAGCAATGAGGCTATGTTGCTGAAATCCATCATTTTCAAAATGTTTGTTACCCGTTGTATCTGCAGCCGATGAAAACCCATCACTGTGTGTAAATGAATAACCGGCTGAATAATTCCAACCATTTATATTTCCCTGCAAACCTGCGGCTGCATTGACTGTGCCATAAGAACCCCCACTGAATGAACCATAGCCAGAGATTTTTTTCAGTGGGTTTTTCTTTGTAATAAAATTTATAACACCGGCAACTGCATCACTTCCATATAAAGTGGATTGTGCGCCTTTTAAAATTTCAATTCTTTCTATATTATTTGTATTAAAATAATTGATATCAAATTCGCTGCTGATGCCCGAAGGATCATATAACGGGATACCATCCAGTAAGATCAATGTATTGCCGGAAGATGCGCC
>JBAQJB010000397.1:0-1726 GCA_049289155.1 Chitinophagaceae bacterium | reverse complement strand
GAAGTGGACTGTTCATTGAAATGCGGCACGGCGGAAAATTATTGGGAGATGATGACTGAAATAGCAGCTCCTGTAGTTGCTGCGCTGAGTAATGCGGACGATGATACTAAAGAAACGATCAAAATAGAAGTGTTCGAAATAGTCAATACAAAATACCCGGGCGGAAATATTACAATGAAAGGTAGTTGTATGCTGATTTATGGAGAGAAATAATCTGCGCCAGAACAGTCGTTGTCAACGGAAAATACATATCATAATTTACACACTTCATTACCGCGAGGTTGTAAAAAAAATAGTTTCTTTTATCGCTTCAACATTTTAGCAACGGCCTGTGATTTGGAATGGACATGGAGTTTTTCATAAATGTGCCTGATGTGTGTGCGCACTGTACTGATGCTGATAAAATATTTTTCCATAATTTTTTTATAGCTCAGTCCATCCACCAAGGCGCTTAAAATTTCATGTTCGCGCGGCGTGAGATTAAAAGTTTCCCGGATGCCCGGCTTCGTATCATGAAAGGATTGAATGACTTTTCGCGCGATGCCCGCACTCATGGGCGCGCCGCCATTTTGCAAACTTCGTATGGCATCTAAAATTTCAGCAGGCGGTGTTTTTTTTAATAAATAACCGGAAGCGCCGGCTTTGATAGCTTCAAATATTTTTTCATCATCATCAAAAACAGTGAACATGAGCACTTCAATGTTTTCAAAATTTTCTTTGATGATATGCACGCCTTCAATGCCGGAAATATTCGGCAGGCCAATATCCATCAATAAAATTTCCGGCCCCGCTTTTTTTACTTCACTCACTACATTCATCAGGTTTGACAGTGACACCACGCATTGCATGTCTTCCGCGGCATTGATGAGATGCGTGAGCGAACTGCGCAGCGTGTTATTGTCTTCTATGATCCCAACCTTTATCATAAGCAAATATGAATGATGTTTTCCGTTCCGGGCATCGGATATTTATTTGATTTTCATGTTTACATAAATATCGGTACCGGCATTGACTACAGACTGAATCCGGAGATCTGCATGCAACCATTTCGCGCGTTTCTTCATGCTGTTGATGCCATTGCCATAAACGATGTTGTTTTCATCAAAGCCAATGCCATTGTCACTAATATGAATTTTTAAAGAAGGCGCATGGTAAGCCACAGTAATTTTAGCTTCCGTGCATTGCGCGTATTTCACCATATTATTGACGGCTTCTTTGAGGAGTAAATAAATTTGCCGGCGCTTTTCCATATCAATATGCAATTGCCCGATATGTTCACTGATATTAAAATCATAGCGTATATTTTTTGCTTCAAAAAGTGTTGAAGAAAAAGTCCTGATACGCAGCAACAACATTTCCAGGGAATCATTCACCGGGTTAATGCTCCAGACAATATCGTCCATGCGTTCCATGAGGTTCAGCGAGTTTTCTTTGATCTCATCCAGCATGTCTTTATTTTTTTCCTCCTGCAATGCCATTTCACTTAAAATGGAAATTGAACTTAAGGTAGAACCAATATCATCGTGCAGGTCAAGTGAAATTTTATTGCGCAATTGTTCTATCCGTTTTAATTGCCGCACCCGAAAGAGATACAACATATAAAAAATGGCAGCTATACTTATTATGACCATGGTGATAAACCACCAGGATAACCAGAAGGGTTTTTTTATCTCAAAGGAATAGGTCAACATTTTAGCGGAAGAAATTCCATTTGCATTCTCGCCAT
>JBAQJB010000396.1:0-5587 GCA_049289155.1 Chitinophagaceae bacterium | reverse complement strand
TTTATTTTAAAAAAATTATATTCAATTTCTTGTTACCCACAAGTGTTTTTAATTAACCTATCGTTGCAGAATAGATAAAGTGGATATTTTTCCATTCAAAATTTTTGGCCTTTGATCTCAAGCCATTACTTTTCGTTTCTTTTTATCTTGTGCTATGAAGTCGTATAGTCCCGGGGAATAAACCAGTCGTTGCAGCATTCTTGCAAAAAAAATAAATAATTGGTGCAGTTTCATGCTTCTTAATAAAAAATTAATCCGGGAAAACATAAACCTGTAATTCAATGATCACAGTTGTGTAGGCATCATAAGCTATAAAAAAGTATAAGGTTTTTTATAAAGCAGTGAAAATTAGGAAGCTATAGCTTTGATTATCACTCATTAAAGTATATATTACATTTCCAATACCCGATTAATAATTTTAATCTACCCAAGCTGCTTTGAAAACCTGGTTGCAAATATTGTTGTTTTGTGTTCCTGCCTGCCCGGTATATTGTCAATCACTTTCTCCCTATCATGATTTCACCATAAAGAAACTTTCACAGGCTGAAGGCCTTTCACAAGGCTCCAATTATTTTTTGCATGAAGATAATCTTGGCTTTATGTGGATCACTGCAAATGACGCGGTAAACCGGTATGATGGCAGTTGGGTAAAAGTATATAAGGAAGAAAGATATTTTAAAAATTGCCCTGTGCTTAAACAAGGATATTCTTTTGCTGAAGATAATGAGAGCAATATTTATATAGGCAGTACAATTGGTTTATACAAATACAACCGCAATGCAGATGCATTTACTTTAATTAAAATTTTTTCAGGATATGCGGATGAAAATTGCATTCCATTTGCTTTCCGGGATAATAAGATTTGGTGCTACAACCGCTTTTATGCTATTGCCGCCATAGATGTTACCACAGGAAAAATTACTTTATATAAAGACGTAAAAACAGAACCTATAGAATCTTTTAGCGTTTATATGTTCAATAAAACGTTCTATAGAAACAGGCTTCCTTTTTTTGATAAAAATGGAATGCTCTGGATAACTACAAAGTCTGATATCATTTCTTATAATGTTTATAAAAAAATTCCTGTATATTCTTTACAGCATTCCATCAATCGAAATATATATTTCACTTCTGTTTGCTATGACAGCAGCAATAACAGGATTATCGTAACAACTACTAACGGACTATGTTCTTTTGATATTAGCCAACACACTGCTAAAGTAATCAGCAGTGTACAGGGTAATTTAATAGATGCTGACGGCATACATAAAATAAACAATGATTTTATGTATAATACACAAAACGAAGTAGTTATTATATCGGGAGATTTAAAAAAAATATTCCGGCTTGACAACAGCAATAATCCACAATTTGAAACGAGTACCAGCGATGTTTTGTGTATGGACAAGCGTAACCGTCCATGGATTTGTAAAAGCGGGTTTGGGTTATCTGTTTTAGATTTTAATTCTACTACATTTTCTAAAGAAAGCGGGTACAATGAAGATCTCAACTATTTTTTTAAAACAGGCACGCACAGTTTTGCAGAATATCCCAATGGAGATATATTAATAAAAGCCGGAAAAAAGCTTTTTATTAAAAATAATTTTACAAATGATATTTCTCAACTAAAACAATATACAGGCAGTTTAAGCTGTTTGCCGCTGAATAATGATTATAATCGCAATGGTATCTGGTTATTTTATAACGACAAAATAGTTCTGATTGATTGTAAAACAAATAAGCCTGTAATTGCTGTTGATTGCAGTGAAAATAAATACGGAAATGTGAAAGACATTGCAGTGCTGCCTTCAGGCGATGTATGGCTTGCATTATCCAAAGGTATTTACAGCATAGATTTCAACAAGCGGGAACTTATGCCAGTTAAAAACCTGCAAATGCCGAATGCCTTTAAACTCAATCTTATCAATAAAAACAGGGTTGCTATAAGCTATCTGAATGATAATATGTTGCTCGCCCGAATTAATAATTCCGACAGTGCATCCGTAATTGGCAAAATTCTGCCTGACACAAAAACTTTATATTTACAACAGGACACTGTGCAAAATATTTTTTGGGCAGGTGCTGATGATGGTGTGTATATGCTGGATGAAAATTTCAAACCCATAAAAAAGTTTAACGCAGTAAATGGTTTAAGCGGAAGTTATGTATATGGTTTGTTGCTCGATAATGAAAACAATATTTGGGTAAGCCATGAAAAAGGGTTGAGCTGCATCAGCACAAAAAGTTTAGCAATAACCAACTATGATGAAGATGATAATATCCAGGATCGTGATTATAATAACCGTAGTTTTTTTAAAGCAAAAGATGGCACTTTATACTTTGGTGGTATAAAAGGGTTTAATTGGTTTAAACCACCGGTTACAATCCCTTCTTTTTATAAACCAGAACTATATATTGATGAAATTAAAATAAACAATGTGCCGGTTTTTACAGATACCAATTATAATTATGTGCGCACGTTAAAATTAACTCCCCAACAAAATAAAATAAGCATACATGCTATAATAAAAGACCTTGATATCGTTCATTCAAACGAAATTATTTACCGTTTTAAAAACCTTGATACTGTATGGCAGCATGTACCTGCAAACAGTAATATCCTATTCAACAATCTTGCGCCGGGAGATTATGAACTTGAACTTGGCTATTATAACACGAAACAGAAAATACCTGTTTTTCAAAAAATGATTGCAATTTCTATTTCCAGCCCGTTTTATGAAACCGTATTATTCTGGGCATTCACTGCTGTTTCAGTATTTGTAATATATTTATGGATATTCTATCAAACAAGACTTAACAGGCAAAAAAAATTAAATGAACAGCAGGCAGCTTTAATGAAAGAAAGAAACCGCATCACTTCAGACCTGCATGATGATGTGGGCTCATCTTTAAGCAGCCTGCAGATACACAGCGCAATTGCCAAACAATTAATTGATGCCGATCCTGAGAAAGCAAAATTTTACCTGGATAAAGTCATAGAACAAAGTACGGATATCAATAATAATGTAAGTGATATTATCTGGAGTATGAAAGCACAGGAAGACAGGCTGATTGATATGGATGGAAGAATAAAAAATACTATTAGTAATTTACTCGGTGCAACGAATATTAATTATACAATGTACCTGGATAAAAGATTGGAAGATGCGGTACAGAATATTACGGCAAGAAAAAATATTATATTGATTATAAAAGAAGCAACAAACAACTGTGCCAAATACAGTAATGCTACAAGCTATGAATTATCCGTGATGATTGATGACGAAAATTTAATTATTTCAATTAATGATAACGGAAACGGCATACCGGCAGATAAAATACAAAACGGCAATGGTTTGCAGAATATGCGTAAAAGAGCCGAAGAACTCAACGGGGTTATGCATTTGGAAACGGCAGACCATAGAGGCGTACACTTAAAATTTAGTATACCTGTCACTAATATTAGGGGTTAGTTTCCTGTTACATTATTTTACTTTTGTACTATGTCAATAAGGGTATTTGTGTATGATGATCATGCAGACCGGAGAGCCGCGTTGAAAGCATTATTAAGTTTAAGTGAAGATTTTGTTTTTGCGGGTGAAGCGGCAGAATGCAGCAAAGCGCTGGATGATATAGAAAAAAATTATCCGGATGTAGTATTGATGGATATAAATATGCCTGGTGTAAATGGCATTGAAGGACTGAAATTAATTAAAGAAACATATCCCGCGGTTAAAGTGTTGATGCAGACAGCGTATGATGATAGTGAAAAAATATTTACCTGTCTTAAGTGCGGTGCCAGTGGTTATATATTAAAAACGGATGCTCCCCAAAAATTGTTACAGGCGATTTATGAAGTATATGATGGCGGCGCTGCCATGAATCCGGCTATTGCCAAAAAAGTATTGGATTATTTCAAACCACAGAAAACAAAAAACCCTTTAAGTCCAAAAGAAGCTGAGGTACTTTCTTTTCTCGGGGAAGGCTTAAGTTATAAAATGATTGCCGATAAAATGGGCATCAGTTATAATACTGTAAATGGCCATGTAAAAAATATTTACCAGAAACTGCATGTCGCCTGCCTGGGCGAAGCAATTGCTTTTTATTATAAGCATTTGAAGTAGTAATCAACAATCTCAACTACCTTTTTTATCCACTATAATTAGTGGTGTTCACCCCTCATAAATAGGGGTTTTATTTTTTAATTTTTATTGCAGTTTTGTACAAGTTGAATTTCCAAAAAAACGGGGAAGCTGAAAACCGTAAACAGAGTAGGCAAAAATCTAAAACATGATTTATGAAAAAGAGAAGATTTTTCTTAATTGCAGTAACAGTGTTTTTATTAGGAGGCATTTTAATTTTCAGTTGTAAGAAAAGTAATACTGAAGATCCAAACCTAACTTACATCAAAAATTTCTATGGTGTAAATATTGTTCATTCCTTTATATGCCTGGATCCTACAAATGACACAAAATCTTTGCAGGTAGATTTAGTTTGGGATGAAAAAGGTGTTGCCACATACACCACAAAAGAAATTACACGGGATACCATCATTGAGCATAATTCAATAATATTTATGCCGCAATCTGAATTTAATTCTATCGATGGTACGATTAAGCCTACCAAGTCAGTAAAAACAATATTTTTAACCTGGTCAAACGGCAATCTTGAACCCATTGATAATCTTAACTGTGGAACGGGATATTGGGACTGTAATAGTTGCACATCGGGCCCCGTTCATACAATTGCAGTTTACAATAGTACTACTCAACTTATTGGAACAGCAACTATTTGTGGCAATTCCTATCCCTATTGTTATCCTTATTGGCATTGTACAGGAAATAATACTTCAGAACCCGTATTTATTGGCTGGCAAAGCTTTTGACAAATTGCGAATCATAAATTGTGGTCTTTAAACAACATTCAATTAATTTTTTGTACAAGTTTAATTCCTTAATACGGGGAAGCCGAAAACCGTAACCAGAGTAGGCAAAAAATCTAAAACATGATTTATGAAAAAGAGAAGATTTTTCTTAATTGCAGTAACAGTGTTTTTATTAGGAGGCATTTTAATTTTCAGTTGCAAGAAAAGTAATACTGAAGATCCAAACCTGACTTACATCAAAAATTTCTATGGTGTAAATGTTGTTCATTCATTTATATGCCTTGACCCTACAAATGACACAAAATCTTTGCAGGTCGATTTGGTTTGGGATGAAAAAGGTGTTGCTACTTACACCACCAAAGAAATTAAGCGGGATACAGTGGTTGAACACAATGCAAGGTTGTTTATGCCGTCATCTGAATTTGACGTGCTTAAAGGAATTATTGCTCCAACAAAAATGGTGAAAACGACATTTCTAATTTTTTCAAATGGCCATTTAGAACCTGTTTCTGATTTAAACGGATGCCATCCTTATTACACATGTTCATGCGGAGCTCCACCCGATGGGAATTATGTAAATGGTGTTTTTCAATTTTGGTCTTGTAATTCTTGTAACGCACCATATTTATTAATTTATCATAGTTGCGATGGGTCAAGCCAAGCACCTCCACTAATTGGCTGGCAAACCGAGTAGAAATCGCC
>JBAQJB010000395.1:0-2525 GCA_049289155.1 Chitinophagaceae bacterium | reverse complement strand
CGCCAAAATAGGTATCATTACCTTCTGTGTATGGTTTTATTGAACCGTATCCAATTGCAATATCTGTTGGTTTTCCATTTTTATCGGGCACCATCAAACGCACCACCCTTGCACCATAGTTGATAATGTCAACAGTTATATCATTATTTTTCAATGTAAATAATTGAATTGCTTTCCCGTCAATGATCGTATCAAATGCTGCCGGGTTAAGCATTCCAGCGTTTATATAATTTCCTGGCTTTTGCATGTTGTTGTCATTTTCCTGCTTATCAAAACTACAGGAAAGATTCAAAAAAGATATTAAAACAAAAAGGTATAGAATATATTTCATGAACTGCTTTATTACAAGATAGAATTTTCGATGCTTCTGTTGGCGTTTCTGCAAACAGTTTCATTTATTCATTTTCTTTTTTGTGGAATTGTTGGCGGGGACGCCAACAATAGCGACAAGGAATTTATCATTAACAGCAATACAAATCGGGGCTGTAATGAAAGCCTCTGTTGGCGTCCCCGCCAACAGTTGTATCTATTAATTTTTATATTGAAAAATTATAGGCAGTGACGACAACAATAGCGATAAAACAATTTATCATTAACAGCAATACAAATCAGGGCCACAATAAAGCTTCGATTGGCGTCCCAGCCAACAGGTTGCATTTATTTATTTTCTATTACGAGGAATTGTTTGCGGGGGCGCTTACAAAAGCGGCAAAGCAATTTATCATTATCAGCAATAGAAATCAGGGCAATGATGATGCCCCTGTTGGCGTCCCCGCCAACAGCTATAGTTATTTATTTTTATTATGAGGAATTGTTGGCGGGGACGCCAACAAAAGCGACAACAAAAATATCTTCGGAGATAAAATAAAATTGTGGTTGAATAAATTCAAGATGAATGGAGATTTTATTTCAAAAATAAATATTTTTTGCTCCTTGCCGGACAAGGCGTACAAGAGTGCGACGCAACAGGCGATGCTCAATGAATAAAAGCCGGGCACATAAAAAAATAAATAAATAGCGAAGCTATTTCACATTTGCCACAACCTTTGCCCCGGCTCGTTTTGCGGCCTGCATGATGCGGAAAACTTCGCCATAATAAGAGGATGTATCTGCATTGATAACAACGGAAGGTGTATCAACAAGCGGGCGCATTTTATTCACTTCAAAGAGGAGCAGGCTGTCAATATTTGCCATATCAATCTGTGACTGGCCAATATAAATTTTTTGGTCTTTATCAATTGATACGACGATATTTTGTTTTGTCTTTGTATCTTTTTCCCCGCGTGGATTATTCACTTTAATAATATTTGGATTTGCCAGCGTGGACACAATAAGAAAAAACAGCAGTAGTATAAATAATATATCATTCAGTGAGCCGGTATAGACTTCAGGATGTGATTTTAATCTTTTTCGAATATTCATGAGCCCGGCTTATTTTGTTGGTTCTTGTAAAATGTCTATGAACTCCGCACTGGACCCTTCCATTTTATTCGCGGTCTTATCAATTTGCGTGGATAAAAACTGAAAGCCTACATATGCCAGCAAACCAATGATAAGGCCGGTTGCAGAGGTTACCATTTTTACATAAATACCTCCGGCAATCACACTCAGTTCAAAATTACCGGTACTATTGATATCATAAAATAGCTGGATCATTCCCGCTATGGTTCCAAGAAAACCAAACATGGGTGCGATGCCTGCAATGATGGATAAAATAGAAAGATTTTTTTCCATTTTATACATCTCTAATTTGCCCACATTTTCCATGCTTTTTTCAATAGATTCAATGGGTTTACCAATTCTTTGAATTCCTTTATCGATCATGCGGGCAACCGGATTTGGTGTATTTTTTGAAACACTCCTGGCCGCACTGAGGTTTCCGCTCATGATATTATCCCGAACGATATTCATAAAATTAGGATCTATACGGGAGGCTTTGCGAATCGCGATCAGCCTTTCAAAAAAAACATAAATGGCAATGGCAAATAATGCATACAAAGGATACATGAGTACACCACCCTTATTTAATAATCCCCATAAATTCATTTTTTCACCTTGCTGCACGGCATTCGAAGCGGTATGAAGCAAAGCGGAACTGTCCGGTACCTGCAAAAGAATTCCCATTCGTATTGATTTTATTTTGGCTAAAATTATGCGTTAACACAAGACAACGGCAAGTATGTGAATAAATTTTTCGGGAATCTTTTTTTATGAAAGATTTTACAGCAAAAAAGATGTCATCATTTATGCAGGCAATTTATTTGTACACGAAAGGTTGAAAAAAATTTGTATTCAAATACAACCGCTCAAATGTTTGCTATCAGTGGTTTCCAGTGCCCATTTCCATTTTCGTCATGGCTACAATTTGCCGCATATTTTTTTCCATCCCTTCAGGACTTCCATCCAGGAAAATAATATTTCCTTTACTCACTTCTGCAAAATTCTTGATGCTTTCTGTCCACATACTGAAAAGAATCACATTCGTATCGAGGTTGGCCTGCTTCATTTGTTCGGCTGCCTGGCTC
>JBAQJB010000394.1:0-2079 GCA_049289155.1 Chitinophagaceae bacterium | reverse complement strand
AATTTCGTATGTAATGAACATAAAATTTTTTTGTTCCGTTGTTGGTCGCCTGACCAACAATATCGAAGTCGTAAAATGACGAAAAGAAAATTTTTTTGTAAGTAATGATTATAAAATTTTTGGTCAGTCGACCAAAAATGGCTGGGGAATATATTTTCATGCATATATTCAAGAAACTCGAAATAATTATTAATATGTGCCGAGCCACAGCGCACATTTTCAATTTGCATTTCTTATTAACCGTTGCTACAAAACGAATTGAGACTAATACGCTGCTAAATTTATGATTTCCCTCTTGTTTATCTGCTTGCTTACACCTATTTTTGATCTATTAAAATTATTTGTATGAAAAAAATCTTCATGGTTTCTTTAGGAATATTTTCTTTGAGCTTTATTGCCTCAGCACAATCAAAATCTGATACACTCATGATTATGGGGAATTGCGGCATGTGCAAAAGCAATATTGAAACAGCCGCTACAAAAGCAGGCGCGACAGTTGCTGACTGGAATAAAGACACGAAAATACTGGTCGTTAATTATGACGCATCTAAGACAACGAACTTAAATATTCAAAAAAGTATTGCCGCAGCAGGTTATGATACACCCGCTATGAAAGCAGCTGATGCGGATTATTTTAAACTGGAAAAATGTTGCCAGTACGACCGGAATCCAAAAAAAGAAAATTAATTTAAAATTTACTTTCATAAAAAAAACCCGCAATAACGCGAGGTTTTTTTTATGAAACATTTTTTATTACCAAATTTTAATTCGTTCATTTTCCGGCTTATACATTGTATCGCCGGGCTTTACATCAAATGCATTATACCAGGCATCAATATTTGATACGGGTACATTGCAACGCGCCATACCAGGACTATGCGGGTCAACCATTAATAATTGCGCAGCATATTCAGGTAAAATGTTTGCGCGCCATACCTGTGCCCAACTCAGGAAAAAACGCTGATCCGGTGTGAAGCCATCAATCTTTTTATCTGACTGTCCTTCCGGCGTTTTTTTGAATGCTTCATACGCAATATTTAAACCGCCGAGGTCAGCAAGGTTTTCACCCAAAGTGAGCTGGCCATTTACATGTAAACTATCATTTACCACAAAGTCATTGTATTGTTTTACAACTTTGTCGGCACGCTCCGTAAATTTTTTCGCATCCGTTGCAGTCCACCATTCTTTGAGATTGCCATCTGCCGCGTATTGCCGGCCTTCATCATCAAAACCATGGGTGAGTTCGTGCCCGATCACAGCGGCAATCCCTCCATAATTCACGGCATCATCTGCACCAAAATCAAAGAAAGGAAATTGCAAAATACCGGCAGGAAATGCAATCTCGTTATTCGCGGGATTATAATAGGCATTGATCGTAGGCGGCGTCATTCCCCATTTGGTTTTGTCAACCGGCTGGCCCATGTGGTTCACCATTTTATTATAATTAAATTCCTGAATGCTGCGCATATTTCCAAAGAAATCATTTTTAGAAATAGTTACGCCGGGATACGTTTCCCATTTATCAGGAAAGCCAATTTTATTTACAATGGCTTGCAATTTTTCTTCTGCTTTTTGTTTGGTGCTGTCACTCATCCAGTCGAGCCTTTTGATCCTGTCGGAAAAAGTGGATTGAACATTTTTGACAAGAGAAAGCATGCGTTGCTTGGCAGCATCTGTAAAATATTTTTCTACATATAACTGTCCCAATAACTCACCCAGCGAGCCATCTGTGAGGCCACTCATCCGCTGCCAGCGCGGGGTCATTTCTTTTTGGCCGGATAAGATTTTTGAAAAAGCAAAACTACGGTTAACAAAATCATCACTTAACAGGGATGCTGCAGATTTTATTACGCCCCATTGCATATACGCTTTCCAGGTACCTACAGGGATGGCTGCAAACATAGAAGCAGCAGCTTTAAAAAATTCCGGGTTGTTCACCAATATGCTATCCGCTTTGGTAACTTTCATTTCGGCCATCAGTTCTTTCCAGTCAATGCCCGGTGTCATTTTTGAAAAATCTGCAATGGAATATTTATTATAGGTTTTAATTGGGTCGCGCATTTCAACACGACTTTTTTG
>JBAQJB010000393.1:0-3003 GCA_049289155.1 Chitinophagaceae bacterium | reverse complement strand
GCGCGAGTGTCCCATCGAAAATAACTATCGAAACATTGCTTAATTAAAAAATAATATTGGGAAATGCAATGCTTCTGGTGGCGTCCCCGCCAACAGCCGAATTTCAAGAGTATTTTATAATAGTAATTTTTGGATAAGGTAAATTATTGCTTATATACAGTTGTTGGCGGGCGTCAACAATGGCGTGAGCGGCCCGCCGACAAAAGTGCAATAGACTGTCTAACAGATAACAATCAAAAGTTTTAGATAATTCTAAAATAATATTGAGAAATGGTAAGTTTCTGCTCGCGTCTCTATCAATCGTACTTCTTCTTTATATCATGCAGGCCGGCTGAACATATTTACATTTTCTCCTTTTTATACATTTCATAGATTCATGTATCTTGCGCAGCATGGCGAAAGCAAAAAAAGTAAAGAAAAAAATACCGGTGATCCTTGTTATCAATGATGATGGCGTCACCGCGCCGGGGATTCGCGCATTGGTGGAAGCCGTAAAAGATTTGGGTAAAGTGGTTGTTGTCGCCCCGGATAAACCACAAAGTGGCATGGGCCACGCGATCACGGTAGGACATCCTTTACGGCTTCGTCCCGTGCATATTTTTGATGGCATTGAGGCCTGGGATTGCAGTGGCACGCCGGTGGATTGTGTAAAGCTCGCTGTAGATAAAGTGTTGCATGGAAAACCGGATATCTGCCTGAGCGGTATCAATCATGGTTCCAATCATTCCATTAATGTAATTTATAGCGGCACCATGAGCGCGGCACTCGAAGCATCCATAGAAAGCATACCCAGTATAGGTTTCAGCCTGCTGGATTATAGTATTGATGCGGATTTTTCTGCCGCTGCAAAATATGTGCAAATACTGGTAAAGCAATTATTGAGCAAAAAATATGATAAACATCTTTGCCTGAATGTAAACATTCCGGCAGTGCCCGCCAGCCTTATAAAAGGCTTGCGCGTTTGCCGGCAGGCATACGCAAAATACCAGGAAGAATTTGATGAACGCACCGATCCGCATGGTAAAAAATATTACTGGCTTACCGGGAATTTTTTAAACTTTGATAAAGGAAAAGATACGGATGTATGGGCATTGGAACATAATTATGTGAGCGTGGTACCCGTGCAGTTTGACCTAACGCAATATGCATTAAAAGCAAAACTGGAAAAAGACCTGAACCATACATGAAAAAAGATAGTTTTTTACTCGGTATTATTTTAGGCATACTCGCGCCCGCAATAGGCATCTTTGCTTTCTATTACTGGAAAGCGTATCCCAACAGGTTCGTGGATTTTATCAATGTAGTGAAACAAAGTAATTCACTCATCACTGCGCTGATGAGTTTTGCGCTGCTGGCAAATGCAATCGTGTTTACTATTTTTATAAATAAAAAATTAGATAAAACCGCAAAGGGAATTTTTCTTGTTACGATCATCTATGCATTGCCCGTGATCATTTATAAATTAGTAAGTTAAAGAAATAAAAATGGCAGGTCGAAAAATGATTTCAAATACATGAAATATTATTTAATAGCCGGCGAAGCAAGTGGTGACCTGCATGGCAGTAATTTAATCAAAGCCATTAAATCACAGGATTCGAATGCAGTGATTCATGCATGGGGAGGCGATTTGATGGAAGCCGCCGGAGCCAAGCTGGTAAAGCATTTCAGCGAACTGGCCTTTATGGGTTTTGCAGAAGTCATTATGCATTTACCCACGATTTTGGGGAATTTGAAATTTTGCAAAAAAGATATTCTTCAATTTCAACCGGATGTTTTAGTACTCATTGATTATCCCGGTTTTAATTTGCGCATCGCGAAATGGGCGAAGCAGCAACAAATAAAAGTGGCCTATTATATTTCTCCGCAGGTATGGGCCTGGAAAGAAAACCGTGTACCGGCTATGAAAAAAAATATTGACAGGATGATGGTAATCCTGCCTTTTGAAAAAGAATATTTTAAAAATAAATGGAATTGGGAAGTGGATTATGTGGGCCATCCTTTGGTGGAAGTAGTGGATACTTTTTTTGCCAACGAGCATTATGAAAAGCTAAATGAACATTTTTCCAAACCAGTTATTTCATTATTACCCGGCAGCCGCAAACAGGAGATATCAAAAAAATTACCCATCATGCTGGAGGTGTCGAAATCTTTTCCTGGTTATCATTTTATGATCGCGAAAGCACCGGGAATTGAAGATGTGTTTTATGAAAATTTCACTACTAAATTTTCAAATGTAACTGTGGTGAAAAATAAAACTTATGCGCTCTTGTCCATTGCATCGGCATCGCTCACAACCAGTGGTACAGCTACTTTGGAGACCGCTTTGTTTGGTGTGCCCGAAGTGGTTTGTTATAAAGGCAGCCCGGTCAGTTACTTTATTGCGAAGAGATTGATTAAAATAAAATTCATTTCACTCGTCAACCTGATCATGGATAAAGAAGTGGTGAAAGAATTAATACAGGATGAACTCACGCCGCAAAATCTACGCATTGAATTAAAAAAGATTTTGGATGATAAAACAAACATTACGCGTTTACAAAAAGAGTATGAAACATTGAAAAATATTTTATCTGCCGGTGGAAATGCTTCGGCAAATGCGGCGGCGATCATTGTTGGTTTTGCCAATGAAAAAAAGTTGAATGCGTAAAATAAAGATCAGGTGAAAAGTGGAATGATTAAAAATTTGATGAGCATAAATAGTAAAGCCAGTGTAAAAACAAAAATGGAAATGCGGTTCATGCCATGCATGTATTTCATCCATTTTGATGGCGGATCATTCGGGTCATGTTTTTTCAAAAAGAAATATTCTTTTATTTGATCCAGGATACCCATAATTTTTTTTTCAAAGTTACATATACTTAATAAATTCTCAAGCTCGTTATTTTCAATTCATTTCAGATGTATTAAAATTTTTATTTTATTACACAAAATGTTATATTTGATTCATGAATTTATTCTTGCCCATTGCCCATTGCCCATTGCCCATTGCCCATTGCCCATTGC
>JBAQJB010000392.1:0-4005 GCA_049289155.1 Chitinophagaceae bacterium | reverse complement strand
TACAAAAGGGTGATGAAGAAGACGCTGTATCATTATTGGAGAATATGGAAAACAAAATACTACTTGATACAGCCAATGAAAAATTATTTATTGGCAGGCTGTATGAAAAACTCAGTATCGGTTATGATGAACTCAGTGATTCCCGAAATGCGGATGGGGCAAGGGCTCAATTATTGAATGAATACCCGCAACTGGTGCCATTTTCAGGGATCAAAGCAAAAATATTTTTATCCGTTTCGGGAGAAAATGATGCTATCATAAAACAGGTGATCAAAGATTTGAAATCCTGTAATATTGAATTTGTGAATAGCCCCGCCAATGCAGATGGCAATGCAAATATTTCATTTTCCAAAAAAGGAAATACATACCAGGTCAGTATTCGGGTTGAATCATCTATGGGGAAAATAATAGTAGAAAAGCAACAATTTATTTTCAGAGAGCCGGGAAATGCCGGCTATGAAATTGCCCGCAGAATTTTTGGCAGCGGGGGTTCACCGGTTCTCTGAAATTGAATGATCAATTTATATCCTGTTTCTTTTTTAATTTTTCAACCATATCTCCAAGTGCAATTTTGTTCGCTTCGTTTGGTGCAATTTTTAAAGCAGTATTGACAAACTTTAATGCTTCATCATATTTTCCCATCGCGGAATTCACTCTTGCCATACCCATAATTGTTGCAAAATCATTTGGGTGCGCATCATAGTTCATTTTAAAAACATCGTAAGCTTCCTTTAATTTTTTTGCCTGCAAAAGTTCCCGGCCATATTGATGCAATTGAAATTCATTCGCATACAATAATGCATTCTTCATGATTCCATTTGCTTCTTCAGTGCGCCCGAGTTTGGATAGGATTTGTGCTTTGGTACTCAACGCAGAAAAATCCTTATCACCACCGAATATATTGGAAGTGGCGGTATCACTCCATTCGAGGGCCTGGTCGAGGTTCACATTATGTTGCAGGCACCACTGTGCGGCCTGGTTCCATGACTCCCACATAAATCCTTTGGAGTTATGTAATTCATTTCGGAATGATGCGAGTTGCGTGGCAATTAAATCCACTTCAACAGTAAACGGGATCTTTAATTTTTCCCAGCTAAGGTCAATTTCCGCGCTGTTTTCTTTTTCATTGGTAAAAGTATATTCCAGCCATTCACTGCTTTCATTTACCGCAACCGGTTTTGCTGTTACACGTAATGCATCTTCCTTTTTATCATAAAAAAAACTTCCCCATGCACCACTGTTTTTGGAAAAAATTAAAGTGCTTTCATTTGGATCATAGGCTATAAAAAACCCATATTTCCCGGCAGGTAATTTTTGCCCGTTGATCATTACATCCGTTGAAAATTCAATGGTTGTATTTTCATTGGCGCCGGCGCGCCAGGGCGCTTCTTTCGCATTTCCAAAACCTAAATAATTATAACCCGTTGGAATCAGCGTTCCCCATATTTTTCCTTCCCTCCCTTTTACGCCGGGCCGGTCGTAATGTATGGTCACATCTGTTATCCCAATCTTTTCACCAACCATTGCTTTTTTATTTCCACCATCCGGTGGAACAACAAGTTGGGCCTGCATTGTATGGCTTATTAAAAGCGCGGCAATCATTTGTATGATTTTTTTCATAAAAATTATTTTAGTATTTGAAAATGTAGCTACTAAAAATGAATCTTTCTACAAATCTATGATTAACGAATTGTTTGGCTGACAGAAGGTAAATTTTAAAACAATTCCTGTACTGTAGTTCCGGGTAAATCCTTAACCCATTCCATCTGGATATTTTTACTATAGTCCATAAGTTTAGCGCCAATGGCCTTCCAGCCCATGACTTCCACGATTTTTGCAATTTTTATTTTTCCTTTTCGAATAGCCGTACCCTTACCAACCTGCATGCTTAAAACCGGCTCAGGTAAAGTGCTTGCAGCCACTACCCTGTTGTCTTTTCCTTCTTTAATAAAATTGAAAGCCGAATGCAAAGTGGTTGTTTCTATGCGAAACCGTTTAACCATCAATTGCTTTTTTTCTGCATCCAGGTAGATCGTTGAAACAATATTATCCAAACTAAATTTTTCGATCAAAACAATTTCGGCTGCATTAAGCCGGTGCGTAAGTTCTGTATCTATGATCTCGTAAGTTCCATTTTTATAGATGACCAGGAGATTTTCATTTTCAAAACTGCCCAGGTAAATACCTTTTTCATCAGTATTTAATTTCCCAAACTTGGTATCGAGCCAAAGCCTTCTTCCTTCCAATGTTGACTTTCCTTTTTCTTTTAATTTAATGGAGCGAACGGCATATTTGGTTACCTGGTTGCCAATACTACTACGTCCTTTGATTTCTATAGAATCAAAAGAAAAATCAAATTCTTTGATGCGTGCCTTAGCGCCCGGTGTGAGCAAAGCTTTCACTATTTCCGCTTCCCCGTTTGGATTGACAGAGAAATATAATACTTTGGACTTTTCATGACCTTTCGTAAGATCATATTCTTTATCACGCGTGATACCTGTTACATGAAATCGTTTTGCATAACTTATTCCTGTTTTCCCATCTGCATAGATCATGTTATAAGTAATACGGTCATCAGATTTCACAAAAACTGCAGCATGAATAATGTCTTTGCCAATGAAAACTTTATCACTCACTTTCACGACCTTCATGAATCCTCTTTTGGTAAAAACAATAATATCATCAAGGTCAGAACATTCCACTAAGAACTCATCTTTTTTTAGGGATGTGCCAATGAAACCCTCTTCCCTGTTGATATACAGCTTGGTGTTTGCAATGGCAACCTGTTTTGTATCTATCGTATCAAAAGCTTTAATGATCGTTTTTCTCTCTCTTCCTTTACCATATTTTTTCAATAAATTTTCAAAATGTGTGATCGTATATTCCACCAGGTTTGCCAGGTGATCATTGACCTGTTTTATTTCTGCATCAATATTTTTGACCTGGTTATTTAATTCATCAATATCCAGTTTATAAATACGCCGTACCGGTTTTTCAGTAAGCTTCAAAACATCTTCACGCGTTATATCGCGCTTTAATTTTTTGCGGAAAGGTCCAAATGCAATTTCAATAGCTTCCAGCACTTTTTCCCAGCTGGCATGTTTTTGTTCTAATTCTTTATAGATCTTTTCTTCGAAAAATATTTTTTCCAGTGAAGTATAATGCCATTTTTCCTGTAATTCTGCAAGGCGTATTTGCAATTCTTTCTGCAATAATTCCTTTGTATAATTTACCGAAGATTTCAGCAAATCATGCACACCAAGAAATTGTGGTTTTTGCGCTGCGATCACGCAGGCATTTGGTGAAATACTAATTTCACAATCTGTAAATGCATACAATGCATCAATCGTTATATCCGCTGAAATGCCCGTCGCAAGCTCGATCTGGAGTTCTACTTCCTTCGCCGTGATATCGATTACTTTTTTAATTTTAATTTTCCCCTGGTCATTTGCTTTTGTAATACTATCCGCAAGTGATGAAGTGGTGACGCCATACGGAACACTTTTTATAAGCAATGTTTTTTTATCAGCTTCTTCTATGTTTGCCCGTACACGAATTTTTCCACCCCGTTTTCCGTGCTGGTAATTTCCTGCATCGATGAAGCCGCCGGTTTGGAAATCGGGAATCAGTTCAAATGATCTTCCTTTCAAATATTTAATGGCAGCCTCACAAATTTCACAAAAATTATGCGGCATGATCTTCGTTGAAAGTCCCACTGCAATTCCTTCAGCGCCCTGTGCTATTAACAAAGGAAATTTCATGGGAAGGTTCACAGGTTCCTGTTTACGCCCATCATAACTTAATTGCCAGTCGGTCGTTTTTGCATTAAAAGCAATATCCAATGCGAGCCTTGAAAGCCGGGCTTCTATATACCTTGGTGATGCCGCATCATCACCCGTACGGATATCTCCCCAGTTGCCCTGTGTTTCTATAAGCAAGTCTTTTTGTCCCATATTAACAAGCGCATCACCAATAGATGCATCTCCATGTGGATGGTATTGCATG
>JBAQJB010000391.1:0-1744 GCA_049289155.1 Chitinophagaceae bacterium | reverse complement strand
CCCATAAAAAAATATGCTGAGCAAAATAATTTACAGTGGTCTTATTCAATTTGCTCAACAAAGCTTCAACAACATTGCAATTTACTAATTGGCTTTAACTGGGGCGCGGCAAAGGATTTTAAGTATTCAGCGCAAAGTGAAATTCCGGGGGACACCTTTAAACAATTGTATGATAAAAAAGAGTTGGGTTCATTTCAAAGACTCTATGATCCGTTGAACGAATATTTAAAAAATGGCGACGTTGATAATTTTTCTCAAACTAACTTTTGTTTTTTCAGATCCGCTACGGAAGATCAAATTACAAGTGATGACCTTAAACTATCAACGCCCTTGTTTGAAAAATTAATTCAAATTATTACTCCCAAGAAAATAATCGGATTTTCAAGTACACTACGAAATTATTTCCTGGGCAATAACTTATGTACTTCACTCCAAAAGAAGTCTATTGAATTCAATAATAAAACTTTGTTTGTATGTAAGGGAACTTATAAAATAAAAGAAACTGAGACACCCATTTATTTTTTACCACATCCAAATGCACACCTTACATCAGAGGCAAGAAAAGAAGCCTGGGATTTTTGCTTTTTAGAATGAAGTAAAATCTTTTATTACCATAAAATGCGTGCCTATGACAGATCATCAATTAATACAGAAATCACCAGTCTCTAAATATCATTATTTATTTTATGAATAAAGAAATCGATTTTAAAACCCATCTTCAAATCTTCCCATTATAACTTCCTGGTTTTTAACCTCAAACTATTACTCACAACACTTATAGAACTCAATGCCATCGCAGCTCCGGCAATCATGGGGTTCAACAGAAATCCATTGATGGGATATAAAATTCCGGCCGCTATTGGTATTCCAATCAAATTGTAAATAAATGCCCAGAATAAATTCTGCCTGATGGTAGCTACTGTATAATGGCTCAATTTGATCGCTTGTGGGATTTTTAAAAGATTGGAGGAAATGATGGTCATGCGGGCAACATCAATCGCTATATCACTTCCTTTTCCCATAGCTATACTTACATCGGCTTGTGCCAAAGCGCTGCTGTCATTTATGCCATCGCCAACCATCGCAACAACATGCCCTTGCTGTTGTAATTTTTTTACAAATGAAGATTTATCTGCCGGAAGCATTTCAGATTGGTAATGTTCAATACCTGCTTCAAAAGCAATGGCAGCAGCCGTTTCGTTATTATCACCTGTCAGCATATATACATCCAGGCCTTCCTCTTTTAAAGCCTGGATTGCATCTTTGGAATTTGCTTTTATCTTATCTCCAATAGCAATCGCTGCAAGTACTTTTTTTTCATTTGCAAAATAAACAACCGTATAAGCTTTCTTACGCCAGGCTGCTGCTTTACTCATTAAAAGTTCGCTGATACTAATATTATTTTCACGGAGCAATTTTGTATTACCAATAAAAAATTTTTTGCCATGAATAATTCCTGTAGCACCCGCACCCGTGATACTTTGAAAATCTTCCACCGGCAGGAATGTTTTTTCATCCACATAATTCACCACTGCAGCCGCTAAAGGATGTTCAGATTGTTTTTCAAGTGAAGCTAATTCACGTGTATAAGTTTCATTTTCTAACCAAACAATTTCAGCAACTTCCGGGCTGCCTTCTGTAATGGTGCCAGTTTTATCCAGGATAATTACACCTGCTTTTTTTGCCAGTTCCAGGCTTTCTGCGTCTTTAATAAGGATTCCATTTTCTGCACCCTTTCCTATAC
>JBAQJB010000390.1:0-6103 GCA_049289155.1 Chitinophagaceae bacterium | reverse complement strand
TCTACCAGCACAAAATAACTGCCTTGTGCCAGTGCACGGATATTGAGCGTTGCAGAACTGCTTTGCGTAAAGTTTTGTTTACTTATTTCTCTTCCATTCATATCCGTGATGCGAATGGTGGCTGTAGTATTTTTATTTAATCCTTTTACAGTGACTGTATTTTTTGCAGGATTTGGATACAATGAAATAACTCCATTATCATTGAACACTACTTTTACAACCGGGCTGAAAGTGTTGGTACCATTAGCTGCGTTTTCCCTGATTCGGTAAAAGCTGATACCTTCCAGAGGATTTTTATCGGTGTAACTATAATTACTTGCAACACCTTTTGCCGGAACGGTATTGATGCCTGCAAAATCATTTGCATTACTGCTTCTTTCAACGGTAAAAGATTTGGTACTGCTCTCATTCAGTGTTTGCCAGGTGATGGTGATGGCATCGTTTGTTTGAGTTGCTTTTACTTCTTTGAAGTTGGCTGCGAGAACTTCATCGCCATTGAAGCGGGCTAAATATATATGTGATTCACCAACCTCACATCCACAAGTTCCTGTAACTAATATTTTATTGTCAGCAATAAAATGAACATTCTGTCCGCTTTGCCCATATACTGAATCTACAAAAAAAGTGGCTATCCCATTTTCACCAAAAGAAGAATCTGGTACTCCATCAGAGCTGTATCTTAAAAGAAGTATCTTCCATGGCTCTGTTATATAAGGTTGCACATCACCAACTGTGAGAATTTTTCCATCTGGTTGTAATGTTATATCCCTGTTTTCTGGCTCTCCATAATAAGGCGTTATAATACCACCATTTAGGCCAAAACTTTTATCTACGCTTCCATCTGCATTAAACCGGCACAATGCCATACTAATTGTTTCGTCTTTACCACTAATGCCTGTACATATAATTTTCCCATCAGTCTGCAATGTCATGGCAGACATTTCCGTATTCCAGGTTCCGTTTTCTCCAGCACCAAATTTATATTGGGCTATTCCGTTTTTACTGAAACTATTATCTACACTTCCGTCTGTATTATAACTTCTAAGCTCGTATATTGGATGTGATGAAAAAGCATTATAATCAGCACCCGTTACCAATTTCCCATTGGGCCTGATGATCAGCGCTTTATTATTTGTATATTCTGAATAAGTATTAATTACTTTTCCTGCATCTCCAAAAGTTTCGTCCATGCTTCCATCGGCATTTAAGCGTAATAAAAAAGTCCCTTTTTGATCAAAGAAAGACTTTCTCACATCACCGCTTAAAGCAATCTTTCCATCCGGTTGTATTTTTAATGAAGTAACAAGGTCTAATATATCTATATTTATGGTAACAAGCCCGTTTGTACCAAAGCTGTTATCAACATTTCCCGCTGCGTCACAGCGGAAAACAGCAATATCAACTTCCGGCCCGCCTAATTCTGGATAATAATAGCAAGTGACTACAATTTTACCGTCTTCTTGTATGCCAATCGCCTTCCCGTTATTTAAATGGCCGTCAAAAGTGAAGTTAGCACTTCCATTATTGCCAAAACTATTGTCCGGGCTTCCATCCGTATTAAACCGCCACAAAACAGTTCCTCCACCACCTGCAGCACTGATTACAATTATTTTTCCATCGGATCGAACAATCGATACAAATGCAGCACTAAAAGAATCGTTAATTACAATTCCGCCATTTCCAAAACCGGGATCTAATGTACCCGCCTGTGAAAATGATTGCTGGCATAAGAAAATAAGCAGGAAAAAAATGACTGATATTTTAAATATATTTTTCATGTTTTTATTTTAAATATTATAGTTCATCATCCATAGTTGTGTCTTTACAATTATCTGAATTAGCGCAACCATCATTAAGTTTTTCTCTTGAACATTGATACCTGAAATCTTCACAATCTGTAAATTTACTTGTGCCTTCAAGCATTGCTGCAGAATCATTCAAGATAGATTGAAAGAAAAAGAAGTAAATCTTTTCATGTGTACTATTTTTTTGTTTTAATGGTCATATGGAATTTACAAAATACTATTTCAAAGTTATACAATTAATTTTAAAACTCATTGCTGCCCTGGCCTTCGGGCGTACAAGTGAGTGACCTGCGACATGGTCGGGGCAGGCGCAAAGAACGATGATATGAAAAGCAAATGCCGGAAACTAAAAAAAACAAAAAGGTCACCAGGTTAATCCGGCGGCCTTTTTTCTACAACATTAAAATAAATTACAAATTCCTTTTCTCTACCGGTGGCACCGGCGGCGCTGTATAACCTTTTGTTTTTATAAGATTTTTTATTTCTGTAATGGCGCGCTCCAGTTGCGGGTCAATGCCCTTCGCCATTGAGCCGAGATCTTCCGTTACTTCAATATCCGGGTCTACACCATGCCCTTCAGCAAACCATTTTCCATCGGGATTATATATCCTGAAAGATGGCGCTGTAATACTGGCTCCATCAATTAATTCAGGATAGCCACTGATGCCGATAAGTCCGCCCCAGGTACGTGTACCGATTAATGGCCCGAGATTTTTTTCTTTGAAATAAAGTGGAAAGGCGTCACCGCCACTTCCGCTCCAGCCATTGATGAGCATCACTTTCGGGCCGAAGTTTGCATTCGGCGGAAACTGCCAGGGTTTGCCATCACGTGTTGCAATAAAAGATAAAGGCGTACGGTTCAGCATTTCTATAAAACGGTCAGGTATCTGCCCGCCATTATTAAAACGCTCATCAATGATCAATGCTTTTTTATTCCATTGCGCACTGAATTGACGCATCAGTTCATTCTGTCCGTCGAGGCCTGTACTCGGTACATATATATAACCTACATCCCCATTCGTTGCTTCATCCACATGCTTACGCATGCCTTCGATCCATTCTAAATTGCGTAAACGGTATTCATCATCCATGGTTTGCACAATGACTGATTTTGTACCATCCCATGAAGGTTTCGTATTCGTGGTCAGTTCAACGGTTTTATTTGCCAGGCCCTGGAATGCAAGCCAGGGCTCATTATCAGTCGTTATCGGAATTCCATTTACGGCAAGTATATAATCTCCTTCTTTTATGGCATTGCCAATTTCATCTAATGGAGAATGTACTTCTGCATCCCAGCTTGCACCATGGATGATTTTTTTAACCTTGTAATATTTTCCATCCGCTTCCCAGTTTACACCGAGATAACCGGTGTTCATTGTTTTCACTTTTTCAAAATCACCACCGCTGTGATACGTGTGAGAAGAATTTAATTCACCAATCATTTCACCAATTACAAAATCCACATCTTCACGTGTCATGGCTCCCTGCAACATTTTCATGTAGCGGGTTTTTATTTCCAGCCAATTTGTGCCATGCATATTGGCGTCATAGAAATAATCGCGTTCTATTCGCCACGCATCCGTGAAAACCTGCTTCCATTCCTGGCGCGGATCAACGGTCATTTGCATTTCATTTACACGAAGTGGTTTCTCAAATTTTACACCTTCGCGTGGTGACAACACTGCCCATGCACCTGATTTTGAGACAAGCATTTTCTCGCCATTTGCACTTAGTATATAATAATCAGCGCCTACCAAAACAGTTTTTTCTGAGCGGTCTTCCACATCATAGTATTGTAACACAGGATCTCCATCAGTAACGCCTGTATTTGGATAACGCAGGTATAAAACTTTCCCTTTTATTGCATTGAGCGAACCTATATTTCCCGGTGCTACAGGTAATAATTCCATGCGCGATTCCATACCGTCAAAGTCAATGGCCACAGCATTTCCGGCATCTTTATCCACATCTTTTTCGTTTTCTTTATCCTTTTTATCTGCATCTTTTTTATCACCATCTTTTTTGTCATCACTTTTATCATCCATATCATGTTTTATTGATACGGTATCATTTTTTGGTAATAATAAAGAGGCGGCTGTTTTTTGTAATGGAATAGCAGCGATTGTACTACTGTTTGCATAAATAAAAGTATTATCTGCATCACTGTAAAAAGGATTAAATGTTTGTGATGTGATGACAAATAAATATTTCCCATTTTCATCAAACACAGGATTTGAACAACTGTAAAAACCACTGGTTACCTGTGCCGTTTTATTATTTTTAGTATCATAAATAAATGCTGCATAGTGCTGGTTTTCGAGGTCGCGGCTATAAGCCAGCCAGCGGCTGTCCGGTGACCAGCTAAATGTAAAACCTTCCATATTGCCGTGCGAAAAATACAGGCCCTGGTCTACATCCGTTGTGTTGTTTGAAGCAAGGTCATACACTTTTATTTTTCCGGCTTTATCTATGAATGCAAGCTTTTTATTATCTGGCGACCAAACAATTCCATAGCGGTAACCTGCACCATAACTGGTAATTTTTTTCGCACTGTTTTCTTTCGTTGGATCCATGATCCATAATTCATATTCACCAGTTTGATCACTCCAGTAAGCAATTTTTTTACCGTCGGGCGACCAGGAAGGATAACGCTCCGCAACGCCCGGTGTCATTGTAAGATCTTTTACATAACCATTCTCTGCAGGTACAGAAAAAAGTTCGCCGCGTGCTTCAACCACTACCCTGTTGCCATCGGGACTAATGGTGGCATGTTGTATAAGATCAGCTACAGTAACAATTTTAGGCTTCAGCAACGTTTCATCTGAAACAACAGAAACATTGATTGCCTTTGCAGTATTGGTAGAAAAAGGCATGAGGTATAATTTTCCACCGGCATTAAAAACAATATCTTCAGGTCCCTGAGATGGATTGGAAATATCATAATCAGTAAATTTTGTAAGTTGCTCAAAAGTTTTTTTACTGATATCATAGCGCCAGATATTCATACGCATTTCCGGTCCGCGGTCACTCAGAAAATAAATATAATTTTCATGCCACATAGGAAATTCATCATCCGCATCACTTTGCGCACTAATATTTTCCTGTGTTTGTTTGGCAAAATCATAAATGCGGATATCGCCATTTGTACCACCCCGGTAGCGTTTCCAGTTACGGCCTGCAACCGACATAATCACCACAGCCATTTGTTTTCCATCGGGTGAATAGCTTCCATATTCTGCATAAGCCAATGGCAATTTATTTTCAATGCCCCCTTTTGCCGGAACCGTATAGAACTGGTTAAACCTGGCCTTACCACTTTCCCGGCCGGAAGCAAAATAAATGCTTTTACCATCATTTGTCCAGTCCACGATCCGGTCCGCATATCCATGTGCAGTAAGCCTTTGCGGGATTCCACCACTTACGGGCAAAGTATATACATCAAAATTTCCATCGTACCTGCCGGTAAAGGCAACCGTATTTCCATCGGGTGAAAATTTGGGCATAATTTCTACGCCCGGAGGGGAACTTAATTTCACTGCCATGCCACCTTCTTTAGGCATTACCCAAATATCATTCGCATATACAAATACAATTTTCGTTGCGGAAACATCCGGGAAACGAAACAGGCCGGCATCGATCTGTGAATAAGATGTAAGCCCGGCCGATAAGGCCAGCGATAAAAGGCATGCAAATTTTCGTATCATTTGTTTTGGTTTAATTTGAATTAAAATTAAGTGAACCTAAAAAGAATTCTATAAAAATAAATAAGTTATTTATAAACGAATTGAAAACTTGTATAAATGGCAAATGAAGCCAACATTTATTTTAATATTTTCTCCAGTTCATAACTCAACTGTTCGCCGGTGAGGTTTTTGGCGATGATAATTCCCTTTGGATCTAATAAAAAATTCTGCGGGATGCTGGTGATATGGTACATGCGTGCCACGGCATTGTCCCAATAATTGAGGTCACTTACATGTGTCCAGGTGAGGTGATCGTTTTCAATTGCTTTTGTCCAGCTTTGTTTATTCTGATCAAGAGAAACGCTGAGTATGGTAAAGTTTTTATTTTTAAAGGCATTAAATGCGCGCACTACATTCGGATTTTCCCTGCGGCAGGGGCCGCACCAACTCGCCCAAAAGTCCACCAGCACATACTTTCCGAGGAATGATGAAAGAGAAACGGGCTGGCCATTCAGGTCGTTTTGTGTAAAATCCGGGGCATGTGTTCCAATATAACCCACTTCCACATATTGAATATATTCATCCAGGTTTTTACCAATAAAAGAATTTTTTATA
>JBAQJB010000389.1:0-2130 GCA_049289155.1 Chitinophagaceae bacterium | reverse complement strand
CAGGCTGTGATACGCCAAACGTAAATATTCATCCGACAATGTATTTAGTAAGCGATATATATTTTCGGCTGAATGGATTTTTCGACCTATTATTTTTCTGCATTTCATTTACAGGCAGAAAATAACCGATCTCTCCTTTTACCACCAATATAAATATTATTATCCGCGCCAATAGCCAAAGACCTTGTAAAACTATTTTCTGCAAAGTCAAGCTGCCGCCATGTTACACCATCATATTCCAGCAATCCATCGTTATTGCCCACATATATTACGCCCCTTTTATCTTGTGCTATGCTCCAGTTTTGCGCACTCGCTTTATATTCTTTAGGCAACCAGTTTATTATAAATGGCTTGCCTGCTGCACTGCTTTGCGACCATACTATAACCGGGCAAATGCAGGCAAATAAAAAGAAAGTACAAAAACTGTAACGTTTCATACGAATGTTATTTTGTTTGACCCAGGATTTGTCAGCATTAAACAGATTAAAGTAAAGCATTCATACGACCGGTAAGTTAATTATAAATGTTGTCTGAATCACGGATTTAAATGGATTTATGGATTTCACGGATTTCATTTTTAGAGTACGAATCTTTTAAAGGTTAAACTTTTACTTCCGAAATTTATTAATAATCCGACTTCCAATTTGTAAGCTTTAAGATAATTCAGTACTTGTGCCATATGTACATCATCAAGTTGGAAAATTGCTTTCAACTCAACTAAAACTTTTCCTTCTATAACAAAGTCTGCTCGCCTGGTTCCAATCGGTTTCTGCAGTCCTTTATAAAATATTTCCTGTTCAATTTCTCTCACATAATTTAGTCCTGCCTGGGATAATTCCCATGCTAATGCACGTTGATAAATTACTTCCTGGAATCCGTTACCCAGAAACTTATGCACTTCAAAGGAAGCTCCGATAATTTTTTCTGTTATTTCCTTATATTTTAGTTTATCAGGCATATTAAAAAAATCAGTGTCATCTTTTAATCCTTTTTAATCCGTGATTCAGACAACTGGTATTTGAATTATAAAAATTGAACCTTCTCCTTCTTTTGTTTCCACCTTTATTTCTCCTGCATGCGCTTTTACTATATCATAGCTCAAACTCAATCCCAGGCCGGTGCCTTGCCCTGTTGGTTTTGTGGTAAAAAATGGTTGAAATATTTTATCTTTTATTGATGAAGGAATTCCGTTTCCATTATCAGCCACTTTTATTTCGATTATATTATTTATTTTTTTTGTGCTGATAGAAACGGTTGGCGCATATTTTTCGCCCCGATAGTTATCGGGACTTATTTTTATCTTTTCATTTACCGCATACAATGCATTCGTTATTAAATTCAACATTACCCTGCCAATATCCTGCGGAATGATAATTATTTTCCCAATAGATTCATCGAAATCTGTTTGTAAGGTTGCATTAAATGATTTGTCTTTTGCTCTTATTCCATGATAACTTAATCGTAAATATTCATCACACAAAGCATTGATATCTGTTGGCTCTTTTTGCCCTTTGCTGGATTGGGAATGTTGCAACATCCCTTTTACAATCGCATCTGCACGTTTGCCGTGATGATTTATTTTTTCTAAATTTTGCTTAATGTCATCGGCGATCTCCATTGCCTGTTGCTGATTGCCGGTTGCCAATTCTTCTTTCATTTCATCAATCAGTTCATTGCTTACTTCAGCGAAATTATTCACGAAGTTCAAAGGGTTTTGAATCTCATGTGCAATGCCTGCAGTGAGTTCTCCCAGGCTGGCCATTTTTTCTGATTGAATGAGCTGGGATTGAGTTGATTTTAATTCTTCAATTGATCGTTTAAGATCGGCTGTTCTTTCAGTAACCTGTACTTCCAGTTCTGCTTTTTGTTTCTCTATTAATTCACTTTTCTCAATTTCTTTTTCTTTTGCCAGCCTTTCATTTTCAAGAGATTTTTGTGCATTTTCTTTTACCAGGTTATCAAATCTTAATAACAATATTAATGAGAACGAAACCACCAGCCAGGTTACACATATTACTTCTATCAACCTGAAATTTTGCATGATCACATTATCAATGAATGTAACCTTAATTCCAAAAATCGCTGATGGGCTGGTGACCAGGTAAAGCAACATCAGGGGCCGCGCGCCCA
>JBAQJB010000388.1:0-1791 GCA_049289155.1 Chitinophagaceae bacterium | reverse complement strand
TACTCACTGAATATGCTACGGGCTGCGAGATTCCCGTGCCTTCATATATATCATGGTGCGGACTGACAACGCCATACAGCGAAGCCATATTGATGATGCTGCCCGCATTATTTTCCAGCATATGTTTACCAATTACCTGGCAGCCTAAGAATGTACCTGTAAGATTTACCTGCATGATGGCATTCCAGTCTTCCAGTGAAAAATCTTCAAAGGCTGAATCAAAGCCGGCTGATTTTGATTGGTTGGTAAAGCCAGCATTATTAATGAGGATATCAATTTTTCCAAATTCATTTTTGACTTCCTGCAAAAGATTTTCCCAGCTTTCTTTTTTAGTAACGTCGCAATAGAATGCATTCACATTAATATGATGTGCTGTTATTTTTTTAGCTGCGGTTTTGCATTTCTCTTCATGCATATCTGCGAGGATAATGGAAGCGCCCTGGTTACCCAATGCGATCGCGTGCTCTGTCGCTAAAAGCCCGGCACCACCGGTTATCAGCGCGGTGAGCCCTTCGAGGTTAAATAAATTATTTTCGTTCATTTAATAAAAATTCAACAAATGAAAAGTCAATTTCTGTATCAATATCTATGGCACGCAACCGCGGTATTTCAAACAACATACACTTCGCATTGCTCCAGTGATCATAGTTATAAAGTGCTTCTTTTTTAATCACATATACCGCAGGCGTTAAACTGAAAACCTGCGGAGCATCCTGTCTTCTTACGATTGGTTCTAGTGTTTTTTTAACCATTGTGGCAAAACCGTCCGGCTGAATTTCCATCATATTAAAATAAGGATTTCGTTCGGGTTGATATGCCGTGATGACCACATCCGCGTTTTTATTTTGCAAAGCAAATGCAATGGTTTGCGAAATATCTTCCGTTGTTTTTAGTGGCACTGTCACATCAAGGTCAACAAGATAGTCAACACTTTTACTTGTTTCCGATTCATATTTTTCCAGTGCATGTATAAAGACCTGCCACTTGGAAGCCTCGTCCGTAGCGAGTTCCGGCGGGCGCATATAAATTTTTTGTATGCCATAATCGCGGGCAATGTCCGCAATCGCCTCACTGTCTGTTGATACAATGACGTCTGTGAAGTATGCACACTTTAATGCAGCTTCAATGGTATATGCCATTAAGGGTTTACCGCAAAATAGTTTACTGTTTTTTTGTTTCACTCCTTTTGAACCACCGCGGCAACATATAGTAGCCAAAATATTCATTACGCAAAATTCATTTTACCAGGATCAATGTAACTGTTTTCCGCAGCTGCTTTTTTTGCAGCCAGGACCATTTTCAAACTGACCATTGCTTCTTTAAAAGAGGTAAGCCGGCTATCATTTTTATCTTCTAAAAATGCATGCATGATTTCTTTAAAGCGGTCATTTCTTGTATATGCAGTGTAATTAAAATTCAATTCATTTTTATCCCGGCCGATCCATTTCACTTCTGCTGTTGCGTAGTTCCAGAAAATGCTTCCTTCTGTGCCCGTGAGCCTGCAATTGCGTACCAGTGCGGGTTGCAGGTAATCCAGGTGAATAGTGGCCAATGCACCATTTTTAAATTTTATCAGTATCTCAGCCAGTTCTTCGGTTTCAATTTCAAGGCTGCCACTATTGATTTTTTGTGCAGTGATCAATGCAGGTATTCCGAGTAAACAATATAAATAATCTATTTCATGAATTAAGTCGAGTATTACACCGCCACCTTTTTCCATACTGGCGCTCATACCTTCTTTATAATTTTCATGTGGCCGCCAATCTGGTAAATACTGGCCAACAGTTGCAT
>JBAQJB010000387.1:0-9178 GCA_049289155.1 Chitinophagaceae bacterium | reverse complement strand
GGTCTACCCGGTTGAGTTGTGGCAATTCTTCTAATTTATCTTTCAGGTCATCTGCATATTTTTTCATTTGCATCAGGTCATAATCTCCGCTCACATTTACATACATGATCGGCTGATCGGAGAAACTTACTTCCAACACATTTGGCTCTTGTGTCAGGTCATTGGGAAGATCTGTTTTTGCTTTATCAACAGCATCTTTTACTTTTTGCAAAGCCACATCCGTGCTGACATCTGTACTAAATTCTATAGTTATGGCGGAGAAATCCTGCTGTGATATACTTGTTGTCTTGTTGATCTTTGCACCGGTAATTCCTTTAATTTGTTTTTCAATGGGTTTGGTCACCAGGTTTTCAATATCCTTAGGTGAATTACCTACATAGATTGTTTGTACAAAAATTGTTGGAATTACAATATCCGGGAATTGTTCTTTTGGTAATGTTACAAACTGGTAAATTCCCGCTAAACTCAGGAATAACATCAGCAGGTAAATGGAAGTCCTGTTTTTAATACTCCAGGTGGTAGGTTTAAAACTTTTATTGGATTCCTTTTTGATATTTTCATTCATACATTCCGGTATTAATAGGTCAATTCCATTTGCTTGTTAAAGCGGTCATTTAAAATCTATTTATTGAACAGCAGATATGGCCTGGCCTTCATATAATCCCTGGTAACCTTCAGCAATAATTTTATCTCCCGCCTGCAGGCCTGATTTGATTTCAATTTTTCCGTTATACATCTGGCCAATTTGAACAGGTTTTTTATGTGCTACCAATTTTCCATTTTGCATTTCAGCCACCAGAACAAATTTTCCTTCCTGGTCGGATTGAATTGTATTTAATGGAACAGTGATGGCATTTTTTGCTTCATAATCTTTTATGCTCACAACAGCCACCTGGTTGGGGCGAAGCAATTTATCAGCCGGCAATCTTGCTTCTATATAAAAGGCCCTGGTATTGGGGTCAATGGTTTTTCCTTCCAATGAAATTTTGGTATTGAATGTTTTATTGAGGTCAGGTAATTTTACAATAATATCATTCCCCACACCAACTTTATCCAAATAATTCTCGGGCACATTTGCCGTGATTTTGAGGTCTGTATTATTGACAATTTCAATTTGTGGCGTTTGACCTGCAACACCTGTAAACAATTCACCTACACGAATATTTACCTGGTCTGCAACGCCGGAAACATCTGCATAAATATATGTTTGATTGCGCTGTTCCTTTAAAGTAGCGATCTGATCCTGTATTTGATCCACACCCAATTTGGCCTGGTTTAATTGCAATTCGGTGCCAATTTGCTGGTCCCAGAGATTTTTCTGGCGGCCATATAAATCTTTTGCATAATTCAATTGGGTTTGTAATTGTTGCAGGTTCTTTTCATACACTCCATCATCTAACCTTAATAAAAGCTGGCCCTTTTTTACATAATCTCCTTTCTTTACATAAATTGCTTTTACCAGTCCGCCAACGCCATTCCGCGGAGCGACATAAGAAATATTCTGCGATTCAATATTTCCCTGGAGGTCAATATAATGGTCAAAATCAGTTGTTGAAATTGTATCAAGCGTTACGAGTTTGGTTTGCACTGTTTGCGCATTGCTATCCAGTTTATTAATTTCCTCCTGCAAGGAGGCAATATCTGAAGTGATTTTTTGCTGCTGTTTTTTCAGTTCCTCCATTTTTGCCTTTTTTGCAGCCAGGCTATTTTTCCCATTATCAGAATTACCACATGCACCCAGGAAAAAGAGTGCAGTTATTACTAGTGGTTTAAAAAGTTGCTTCATGCGATTGTATTTATTTGTTCCGGGTGTTTTTAATTTTATAAAATGCCCGTGGCTTTTTCATAATCAATTTTTGCAATAATGGCATTGTATAAAGCATTGATATAATTACTTTGAGCCACTCTTAAATCAGCCTGGGCATTTGTTATTTCTGTAGTGGAACCAGTGCCGATCTCATATTTTTTCTTTGACTGGTCATAAACACTTTCAGCGAGCTGCATATTTATTTTTTGCAAATCCATGGAAGCCACTGCATTCCTGTAATTATTAGTGGCCTGTACCACATCATTATCTATAGACTGTTTCAGGCTTTCAATTTGGTTTTCAGTTTGCTGCAATTCCAGTTCCGATTTACGGATATTGGCTGCTTTGGCAAAACCGTCGAAAATGGGAATATTAATATTCAGGCCGATATATGAGCCGGTAAACCATTCCCCTTTAGAGAAAAAATCAAAACTGTTTCGCTGTGCTGATTTCGAATAGGAGGCTGATAAATTGGCTGTCGGTATCCTGGACAATTTGTACCTGCGGATATTAAATTCCCCCAACTTTTTGGAAACCTGGAGATATTGAAAATCAGGCCTGTTATCGTAACTATAATTTCCCTCATTTAATAACTGGTCTTTGATCATATCATCTGTCACAGAATCAGTAAGCACAAGTGAATCATGTATGGGCATGCCCATTAATAGTTTTAAACCATAATAGCCGTTATCGATAATATTTCTCAAATTCGATTTTTCAGTTTTCAGGTTATTTAATTGCACGGTGGCTTTATTCACATCCAGCTTTTCCTGGAAACCATTCTGGTATAAAATGTTGATATCATGCAATAGTTTTTCAGCACGGGTGATATTGGCGTCAAGTTGCGCAGTTTGTGTATTGCTGGCGGCAAGCTGGTAATATAATTTATACACATTTACACGGATACTTTCTTTAGTGACCGCAATATTTTTTGTTTTAAAGTCAAGTAAGGTTTGTTCCGCCTTTAGTGCGACAAATAATTGGCCGTCAAATAATATTTGTGACAAAGTGATACCGGCATTAGCATTCCACCTGCTGCCAAATGCAGCCTGGATATAACCAAAATCATCTGGTGCCACGATTGGGTTTCCACTACCATCCTTTACACCCTGGTCTACTAATACACCATACGTGGCTGCGGCAATAAAATTCGGAAAACTTTGTACGGCAACATTCGGATTATACGTAGTGCCAAGGCTTCCATTAATTTGGGGATATGCAGCTGATTTTACATTCCTGTTTACCTGCTCCTGTATCTGGTAATCCAGCAATGCATTTTTTACCTGTACATTATTGGCTTCAGCATAAGTAACACATTCCTGAACCGAAAAATGATGCAATGCAGCCAGCGTATCTGTTTGTGAAGCGGCTTGCAAGAAAAAAGTAACCAGGAAAATTCCGGTTATTCCAAAATGGCGTTTCATGTATGTTGCATATTTTCTTGTTTTGCAATATGATTTTCAATCAGTTCTTTCCCTTTTTCTGTAACAATTCCATACAGGAAATTCAGGGCGATTTCCTCCATCACTTTGTACAGGTGATATTTTGAGGCAGGGAAGATATTTTGTTCAAATGCGATGAAAATACTTTCCAGCCTGTAATGAGCAAGGATTTCAATATTTATTTCCTTACGGTAAACTTTTTGTTCGATGCCTTTTTCCAGGTTATCTTTTATAGCATTAAATAAAAAATTATGCTTATAAACTAAAAATTTTTTATACGCTAGCGGAAAGGATTTTTCCATTTCAAATAAAAAATGCGGGTTCATTGTATTAAGCAAGGTTTCTACACTCTCAAGGTTAAACAAGACTTCGCTGACAGGATTAAAAGAATTTTGCAATAGCAAAATATCATCCTGTAAAACTTTGAGCATGTTCTCAACAATAACATTCACTAACTCTTTTTTATCAGAATAATATTGGTAAATGGTTTTTTTGCTTGTACCCAAATGAGAAGCAATCTCATCCATCGTAATGGCTTTAAAACCATAGCGCATAAATAAATCCCGTGCCTTTTGCTCAATCCTGTCTTTCATATATTTAATAACATCTCCTTTAGAATCCATTTAATACTCCAAAAACTGTAAACAGTATATTTTTCAAAAATTTTCCAAAACTATAAAAACTTTCTACGTAAACAAAGTTTCCATTACTTTTTTATTTAATACTTTCACGGTCGGCAAAATGAATACCGGCAATTTGCTTTTTTCTTATTTACTTTATTCAAAATTTAACTGATGGAGGATCCCAAAATTGATACGAATGGGTCTATAGCATGGAAAAAAATATTTTATTATTTCCTGCAGGGTATAATCATCATAGCTCCTGTTGGGATTACTTTATATATTGTTTTATGGCTCTTTAATACAGTGGATAACATATTACCCAATATTATTCACAGCCTTTTTCCCGGGGTAATTGGCGTAGATGCAGAAGGAAATTTAAGGAAAATACCCGGCCTCGGTTTTATCGTTGTATTATTACTTGTAATTCTTATCGGCCGTTTATCCTCCTCGTTTCTGTTGAGTAAGTTGGTGGATTTGCTGGATACTTTACTGGAACGCACACCCGGTATTAAATTTATTTACACTTCCGTGAAGGATTTCCTGGAAGCTTTTACCGGGAACAAAAAGAAATTTGACAAGCCCGTCCTGGTCAATGTAGATGGTCCGGGAACCTGGCGTATCGGCTTTATAACCCAGGAAGATGCGTCAGTTTTTGAACTGGTTGATTTTGCGGTGGTATATGTTCCCTTATCTTATGCGATCACGGGAATTACTTATATAGTTCCCAGGGAAAAAATAAAGCCACTTGCAAATATCAGTTCCGCGAATGCCATGAAATTTGCTGTTTCCGGCGGCGTTGCCGATATTTCCGAGCATATTCCCGAAGATGCTGCACCTTCTTAACAATCCCTTTCTATACAATACCTTTATTTTGCAGCGCTGAAAGATGAAAAGATGAAAATGCACAATTTTAATTCCGGCCCGTCCATACTTCCCAGGGAAGTGTTGCAGGAAGCTGCGGAAGCTATTTATAATTTTAATACGATTGGTTTATCAATATTGGAAATTGGCCATCGCACTGAATGGTTTGTAAATGTAATAGAAGAAGCTAAATCACTCGTCAGGGAATTATTGAACCTCCACGAAAATTTTGAGGTTCTATTTTTACATGGCGGCGCTACTACCCAGTTTATGCAGGTACCCATGAATTTTTTGCAGGCTTCAAAAGGAGCTGCCTATTGTGTAAATGGCATCTGGGGAAAAAAAGCCATTACGGAGGCACAACTTTTTGGACCAGTAACCGTAGCAGGTTCTTCTGCAGATAACAATTACACGTTTATTCCGAAAGCATTAAGCATTCCCGAAAATAGTTCTTACCTGCATTTCACTTCCAATAATACAGTGGAAGGCACGCAATGGCATCAATTCCCAAAAACAGTTGTACCATTGGTTTCAGATATGAGCAGTGATATTTTCAGCCGTAAAATGGATTTTTCAACATGCAGCCTGATCTATGCGGGTGCTCAAAAAAATGTAGGCATTGCCGGTACTACTTTGGTGATCATTCGCAAAGATTTTCTCGAACATAAAAATGCAGGGATACTGGCAATCATGGATTATAAAAATCATATTGCAGCAGGTTCACTTCTTAATACGCCACCTGTTTTTGCCATCTATGTAAGCCTGCTTACATTGCGCTGGATCAAAAAAGAAGGCGGCCTTGCAGAAATGGAAAAAAGAAGCCTGGCAAGATCCACATTTTTTTATGGCGCTCTGGACAAGCTGCCCTTATTTTTACCAACGGTGGCAAAAGAAGACAGGAGCCGGATGAACGCGGTTTTCACAATAGAAGACAAAGCCCTGGAAAATAAATTCCTGGAAGCCTGCACAGAAAATGGAATGGTAGGCATAAAGGGCCACCGGAGTATTGGCGGCTTAAGGGTAAGCATGTATAATGCATTGCCTATGGAAAGTTTGGAATTACTGGTCAAATTAATGGAACAGTTTTCGCATCAATATACCTCTTAAAAAACACAGCAAAAATCAAAGATTCATGAGTATAATCAGACCATTCAAAGCATTAAGGCCGCAGGCGCAGTTTGCAAAACATGTAGCCAGCAAACCCTATGATGTATTGAGTAGTGCGGAAGCAAAAATAGAAGCCCAGGGAAACCCACATTCTTTTCTGCATATCACAAAAAGTGAAATAGACCTGCCCGAAATTACCGACCCGCATAGCAGCGAAGTTTACGTGCGGGCAAAAGAAAACCTGGATGCATTTTTAAAAAGAGAAGTTTTATTTAAGGAAAATAAAGACTGCTATTATTTATACAAACTTCAAATGAATGGCCGTAGCCAAACAGGCCTGGTGTGCATCAGCAGCCTGGAAGATTATGCCAATGGAATAATCAAAAAGCATGAGTATACGAGGCCTGAAAAGGAACTGGACCGTATCCGGCATATCCAGGTAACAGGTGCCCAAACAGGCAATGTTTTTTTAGCATATAGAAATGTAAAAGCATTGGATGAGTTAATAGAAAAAGTAACTGCAGTTAAATCTTCCGTGTACGATTTTATTGCTGAAGATGGGGTACAGCACACGATCTGGATCGTGAATGATTCTGAAAACATTGAAAAGATCACGCAAATTTTTGCCGATTCTGTACCCTGCACTTATATCGCAGATGGCCATCACAGGGCTGCTTCCGCAGCTAAAGTGTTTGAAGAATCAGGAAAAAATGCTTCCCCCGAAGCTGGCTTTTTTTTGACAACCTTATTCCCTTCCAGCGAATTGGAAATCATGGATTATAACAGGACTGTAAAATCACTGAACGGTCTTTCAGAAACCGAATTCCTCGAAAAGTTGGGAGAAAATTTTACAATAACTCCAAAAAATAAAGCGGTGAAACCCGCTGCCCTGCACCAGTTTGGTATGTACCTGCCTGGCAAATGGTATTTACTGGAATCGTTGCCCGGGACATTTACAGAAGACGCTACCGGTATATTGGATGTAAGTATTTTGCAAAAAAATATATTAACGCCATTGCTTGATATCGATGATCCCCGAACCAATAAAAATATTGATTTTATTGGCGGTATCCGCGGCCTTTCAGAATTGGAAAAAAGAGTGGACAGTGGAGAAATGGCGGTGGCATTCAGCCTGTACCCGGTAAGTATTGAACAATTATTTTCAATTGCTGATAAGAATGAAGTGATGCCGCCAAAGAGCACCTGGTTTGAGCCAAAATTGCGCGATGGTTTATTGACACATTTAATAAATGAATAGATATGAAGATGTTATTTTTTTTATTTGCTGCTACTGTTTGCTGTATCACAGTAAATGCACAACCCGAACAGGATGCACAAACGCTACATGAAACGGCAAGGGTTTTTATGAAACAGGGGGATTATGAAAACGCATTATTTGTATTGAACAAGGCATTGGCCATTGCACCTGATGATATGGATATTTTAAAAGACAAAGCATTTGTGTCTTACCTGAAAAGAGATTTTGCCGGGGCAATAGAAACGGGGAAAAAAATTACAGCATCAACTACTGCTGATGTGCAGAGTTACCAGATATTAGGCCTTGCTTATAAAGCCATTGCAGATTATAAAAACTGCGAGAAAATGTACAAGGAAGCCTTGCAAAAATTTCCGGCAAGCGGCATCATGTACAGTGAATATGGCGATATGCTGAATTCCGATAAACGTGCGGGTGATGCGATCAAACTATGGGAAAAAGGAATTGAAGTGGATCCCGGTCAAAGCAGTAATTATTATTATGCTTCGGAATATTATGCTACAAATGGAAATTATTTTTGGTCCATTTTATATGGTGAAAATTTTGTAAATATTGAAAGCCTTACACAACGCACGACAGAAATTAAACAAGTACTGTTTGAGGATTATAAAAAAATGTATTCCGGGAATTACCTGGATGAATTGTTGAAAAAAGCTTCCCCTTTTGAAAAAGCTGTGGGAGAAGAGTTTTTGAAATTAAATGCGATAACAAATTATGGCATTACGCCGGAAAGCCTTGTAGCACTGAGAGCGCGGTTTATTTTGAACTGGTATCCTGTTAAGGCAACACAATTTCCATATAAACTATTTGATTTGCAAAGAACCCTTTTACAGGAAGGCTATTTTACTGCATATAATTTTTGGCTATTCGGAACAGAAGATAATTTTAAAGCCTGGACAGTGTCCAATAATGAAGCGGCCATTACATTTCAACAATATCAAAGAAATGTATTATTCAAACCATTGAAAGGACAATATTATAGTCATTAAAAGGAACTTTATTTTTTGGGCTAAAGCCCGGAAAATACAGGCCATTCTTCCACTGGCTAAAGCAAGTGGCAATAGATTAGTATTTAGAATTACATGCTGAATTTTTTGTAATCATCTGGATTTCATTTTATGAATTGTCTTTTTAATAAATCTCATTTTTAAAATTCATTCCCGCTTTGAATTGCCTCCAGCTTTAGCTGGAGGTGTAATAGATAAAATTATTAAAAGGGCTTTAGCCCAATAAAATAATGTATTGAAAGTACATACTATTGATAACAAATGAATTAAAATGCATCATATTTAAATGAAAAATTTTCTTTCATTTTCATTTCCCCAAATATTGATTTCACTGTTTAATTACCAACCAGATTTTATTTGCAGAAATCAAAAGAAATCTAGTTACCTGTTCTTCAATGTTGCCAACAAATATTCTTTATTCAGGTAAGCAATATTGGTCATCTTAATTTCCTTGGGACAAACTGATTCGCATGCTGTTGTATTAGAGCATGCACCAAATCCTTCTTTATCCATTTGTTCCACCATATCTTTTACCCTGGTATCATGTTCCGGAATGCCCTGTGGCAATAAAGCCAGGTGTGTAACTTTCGCTGAAAGAAATAACATCGCCGAACTATTCTTACAAGCTGCAACGCAGGCACCGCAACCAATACAGGCCGCCGCGGCAAATGAAGCATCGGCAATATCTTTAGAAATCGGCATCGCATTTCCATCCACTGCATTACCTGTGTTTACAGAAATATATCCTCCAGCCTGGATGATGCGGTCAAATGAACTCCGGTCAACGACCAAATCTTTAATAACAGGAAATGAATTCGCACGCCATGGCTCAATAACAATCGTATCACCATCATGAAATGCACGCATGTGTAACTGGCAGGTAGTTGTTCCCTCCCAGGGTCCATGCGGCCGGCCATTAATATACATCGAACACATACCACAAATTCCTTCCCGGCAATCATGATCAAAAGCAACCGGATCATCTCCCTGTTCAATTAATTTTTCATTCAATACATCGATCATTTCCAAAAAAGACATTTCACTGGAAATATCCG
>JBAQJB010000386.1:0-1753 GCA_049289155.1 Chitinophagaceae bacterium | reverse complement strand
CCATAAGCCTGCATCTATTGTACCATCCCGGTTGTCACTGCTCATATTCAGTATTGCTATACAACCCTGTTGTTGCAATAAACGAATGGCTTCTTTCATATTATCAAGATATCCTACCATACCTTTTATTTCTTCTTCCTTTAATACACTTTTATCAGTTAAATTTTGTAAAGCCTCATTTGAAAAGCGTTGTGCATCTGCTTCAAAATTGGAACGTAAAACGGTATCTGTTTGCAAAGGCAAAATGATCTTTCCTTTTACTTTATCACCGAGACTTTTTATCAGATCCGGATCAAGCGCACTCAACTGCATCACATCTGCTTTTACCAAACCATTCGTTCCTTTTGTCCATGCCAATGGATAAGCAGTTATGGTATGATAATAAGGTTCTGTTACTGCCACATAAGTTTTTTTTATTGACCAGCCAGGGCCAAAATTTCCCCATGGCTCTAATGCTACATTTTGCAAACCGAGGCTCTTAAGTTTATTAACTGCCCATTGACTCGCTTTCCTAAAGCCGGGAGAATTGGTAAGCCTGGGGCCATTTATATCCGTGAGGTAATGTGCAGTTTCCATGATACCAGAATGGTTAGTTGCCTGGTCTTTAATCCTTTGAAATGCAGAAGTATCTAATTGTTCGCTTTGTGAAAAACAAAATGATATGGTAGTTAAAAGAGATAATAACAGAACCTGAAATTTTTTCATGGATATATTTTTTCATGACTGTAACGTGAACCAAAGGCAAAAGTTACATAAGCGAAATAATTTAATGAACTTTCCCTTCTGGCGCAAGTATCCATCAAAGCATTTGTGCGAAGCATTCTTATGCATTGATTAGCTAGATCACAATCATTTGCGGATTAATTATTCGGCTCATGAAATATAAAATACAACTATTTGAAAGAAGACAAAGATGACGGGTAAAAATATTTCAGGTATTGCACTTTACCGGTTAGGCTATATGGCAACAAGAATTTCGGTCCCTGTAAAATAAATAGTTACTAACAATTGTACAAGTACGCTGTACGCATCCCCAGCCCTGCATACTTGCTCCAGAGGGGGAAGTGAGGTTATATTTATTTCAATCAAGAAAAATTCCCCCTTTGGGTATCTTTTTACTACTATCTAAAATCATCCAGTAATTTCCCAAATCCTGAATTAAAACAGGACCACTATTTTTATAATAATAAGTTAGGCGTTTTATAGGGATACTGATGGTAAAAAAATTAAAATTAGTATCAAGAATAATCTCTTTCGTTAAAATATTTTTATACTTTGGAACAGGTGTTCCAGTAAGGTAATAATCTGCCAGAAATATTTCAATTTTAAATCTTTGAAATTTTGAAGTATTTATGATTGTATCCACGCTGACCCCATTGAAAGCAAATTGTGCAGAATCGGCAATCAAATTAATTTTATACTGTTTTAAATAGTCACCGGTAATATTTGTTTCAATTTTTATGCTTGTGAAGTGTATGCTATCGTTATATTCTTTATGAAGTTCATAATTAAAATCCCTGTTTTTCAAAGTTTCTGGGTATAATATGATAGTATCCTCGTGTTTTGAATAAATGCCTTTGTTATAGTCAAAAGTTATACCTATACTATCCAATTTGTAATATACATACTCGAACTTCTGATCATCCGTGAATTTAAGCGTTAGAAATTCTGAATTTGAAAAAAGTGTACAGAAAGGTGTACTTGTTTTACAGGAAGTGAAAAATAATATGCCGGTAATGCATAATAGTAAATA
>JBAQJB010000385.1:0-14805 GCA_049289155.1 Chitinophagaceae bacterium | reverse complement strand
TTCCGGAGGAACGCTTCGTGTTCATTTGATAGCCTAAAACATATATAACATAGAATGTTGAAATACGATGACCATCGGGAGCAGATTTGTATTGCAAATTCATGCACAAAACGTTCCTCTGGAACGTCCTCCAATTATTGAAATAATATCTACCTATGATATGTTCCGCTGGAACATAATCAATGATAAATACCACGGTTTATATTTTGAAACAGATTTGTTTTTTCATGTCCTTTTTTTGTAAATGTTCCGGAGGAACATCTTATCGGTAACATAGCTGTAGAAAGTGTTACACGCGTTCCTGAGGAACGCTTCGTGTTAAATCGGTTCATGAAAAAGATATTTTTCTTCATACTCCACTTCAAATGATTTTAGCATTTTTCGATATTCATCTAAAAACTTTATTTTTTGATGTTGAATTTCCTGGTTTTGAATATACCGGATTACATTATTTACATGACTTTTGGAATATGAAAATGCACCATAACCGTTCTGCCATGCAAAATTATTATTACCAAATTCTTGCATTTTAACCCATTTACTACTTTCGGTTTTTACATTTTGTATCAAAGCGGCAATTGATTGATGAGGGCGCATACCAATAAAAATATGTATATGATCGGGCATACTATTTAATTGAAGCATCTTATGATCATTATGTTGAATGATACCCGTGATATATTTATGCAGTGCATCTTTCCAGCTTTTATGAATTAATGCAGCACGGTATTTTACTGCAAATACAAATTGAATATGAAGTTTGGAATAGGTATCAGGCATAAGGAAAAAATCTTTTTAAAATTAGGAATGTAGTAAAATACGTATTTTGATTCATAAATACAATATACCCGTAATTGTTATTTTGGAAAACGTTCTTTTATATCATGTATACACAAAACGTTCCTCCGGAACGTTCTCCAATATTTAAAATTTATCTACCCATGATATGTTCCGCTGGAACATATTTGATGATTACCGCTGCATACATTTTGAAAAAGATTTTTTTTCATTACTTTATTTGAAATGTTCCGGATGGAATATCTTATATGTAACATAATTGTAGAAAGCGTTTACACGTTCCGGAGAAACGCCTCATGCTCACTGATCGACTAAAACTTATATCATTAAATACTGAAGCACAATTACTATCGGGAGCTGCTTTGTCTCGCATTTATTTGCACAAAACGTTCCTCTGGAACGTGCTCCAAAAATTGAAATTTATTCTACCTATGAAATGTTCCGCTGGAACATAGAAGAATGTAATTACTTATGATTATATTTTGAAACCATTTTGTTTTTCCATATCATTTTTTGTAAATGTTCCGGAGGAACATCTTGTGGGTAATATTACTGTGAAAGAGTTTCACGCGTTCCGGAGGAACGCTTCGTGTTCATTTGATAGCCTAAAACATATATAACATAGAATGTTGAAATACGATGACCATCGGGAGCAGATTTGTATTGCAAATTCATGCACAAAACGTTCCTCCGGAACGTGCTCCAATGATTGAAATAATATTTACCTATGATATGATCCGCTGGAACATAATCAATGATAATCACCACTACATATATTTTGAAAAAGTTTTGATTTTTTCTATATCTATTTAGTAAATGTTCCGGAGGAACATTCTGCTGGTAGAAGATATTTGGAAAATTATGTAACGCGTTCCGCTGGAGTGCTTCGTGCTTTGGATGACAGCATTATTTGAAGGCATAATAATAAACCATAATCCATTTAATTACCACGATATATAATTATCTCTATACAAAATGTTTCTTCGATAAGTGGAAGAAACATTTTGTACAGAGACTTGCATCAAAATTATTCCGGCACCGTGATCTTATTATTTACCCTGTTTACATCCGCCATTCGCTGGCTGGGATCTATTTCTATTTCTTTGATCTCACTTACGGGATGATTGATTACTACTTTATATTCCGGGGCTACCCATTGCCATTCTTTTTCAATCACACGCGGATAAGAATTCTCTGCAGGTTTATCGCCATACATTAAATTCATCGGTATATAATGCATCTCTTTTGTTCCATCTTTATAAGTCACAAGCAAATCAACCGGCATTGGCATAAGGCCGATTCTTTTTAATGTGATATTTGCCTTCCCATCTTTTTCATTTACATCGCCAATTCCATAATCAATAGTCTTGGTGGTATAGACCCAATACTCTTTATACCATTGCAATTCAATACCACTCACTTTTTCTGCAACACGGATAAAATCATTTGGATTGGGATGCTTGAAGCGCCACTCCCGGTAATACTCCAGTAGAATTTTATCCAATACCGCATCACTTACTATATACCCTAATTGTGCCATGAAAATTTCACCTTTTGAATAGGCATCTATAGAATATGCATAGTTGGTATTATAATGATCAGCATGTGTGCTCATTGGTTCTTCATAACCACTTTTTACCAAACTGAAATACCCGCTGTACGCACCACTGTAAGGAAAGGTTGTATCATTATGTAACCACGCGCTGATCCTTGATTCTGCATAAGAAGTAAAGCCTTCATCCATCCAGGAATAGAGGCTTTCATTGGTGCCCATCATGCCCTGGTACCAGCTGTGCATCCACTCATGAATTGCAGTACCCACACTGGCACTTTTGATCAGTGTGGCCATGGGATATTCCATGCCTCCGTCTCCTCCTTGTATGAATGAATAATTATTATACGGATAAGCCCCGTAGGTTTTATCCATAAAAGGATATATTTTGACCATGGTATTGGCAAGTTTCTGCCATTTTTGTTCAAGGGAATCTACCTTTTTATAAACTACATATAATAACGGCCCGCCCGGTATTTGCTTTTTGATCATCGTATAGGTGGGATCTGCTGCCCATACAAAATCATGTACATTTTTCGCAACAAATTTCCAGGTGCGGTTAGCGCCATTCACGGCAATGGGAGCGGTCCCGTTTTTTTGATAACCAAAACCAATTTCTTCCGGGTTTTGTAAAGTTCCGGAAGCTGCCAGCATATATGTTTTATCAATATTAATATTTACATTATAGTCACCCCATACACCATAGAATTCACGCGCTATATAAGGGTTTGCATTCCATCCCTGGTAATCATATTCCACTACTTTTGGATACCACTGGCTCATACTATACCGGATACCTTCTTCATTGTCGCGCCCGCTGCGCCTGATTTGCAGGGGAACCTGCGCATTAAAGGAAAGATCAATTGTTGATTTTGAATTGGGTAAAATGGGTGTGGAAAGCTGCACTTCCAATATTGTTTCATGATCGATGAGTTGTACCGGCTGGCCATTCACTTTCATGGAAGAAATTTTTTGATAACCAATTTCAGCGGGCGTTAATTTAGAAATACGGTCACGCACCCTTCCATCCCAATCGCGAATGGGTTCTCCTTTTTTATTGGTGGCAAGAATAGTTTTTCCCAATTCCTGGCTGCGTATATCCATCATACTATTTGGTTGAAATGCATTCCAGTACATATGAAAGAAAATGCGTGTAAGTGTATCCGGTGAATTGTTCCAGTAATTGATTTTTTCCGTCCCAGTAAACTGGTTGGTACTAACGTTCATATTTACATCTATCTGGTAAGAAATGCGTTGTTGCCAGCGGTCTGGCTGAGCGTGTACGAGTTCTCCTATAAAGAGGCAGATGATCAGGGACAGGTATTTCATGGTATTCAATTTTTTATGAAAAATTACAAAGATGCAAATATAAGTTTTAAATAAACGATAGCATTAACGTTCAAAAAAAACCCGTTAACTTTTTTAATGGCTGTGAAAAATAACTTTCATAAATTAGGTTAATAAAAATAATATTTTAGATTTGTCTAAAATTAAATTACGTGCAATCTAAATATACGATCGCAGAAGAGAATTATATCAAAGCGATTTTTCATTTGCAGGAGGAAGGAGGCTTGTCCACCGGGAAACTTTCCGCGGCCCTGAAAACCCGGCCGGCATCCGCAACGGACATGCTAAAGAAATTAAAGGAAAAGAAACTCATTTCCTGGTCGCCCTACAAAAAATTCCGCCTGACCATGAAGGGTAAAAAACTGGCATTGAATATTGTCCGCCGTCATCGCTTATGGGAATATTTCCTTTCAGAAAAATTACATTTTGAATGGGATGAAGTCCACGCTGTGGCGGAAGAACTGGAGCATGTAAGTTCTGAAAAACTCATCAATAAACTGGATGCTTATTTGAATTTTCCGAGGGTGGACCCGCATGGTGACCCCATTCCTGATGCCATGGGAAACATGCAGCCCCGGGAGCAATTACGGGTTGCTGACCTTCCTGTCAATACACCTGCAAACATCATTGCCGTAGCGGGCCAGGAACTACAACTACTGGAATTATTAAAGCATTTTGATATTGGCCTGGGAACACGTGTGGAAGTTAAAAAAAGATTTGATTTTGATGAATCCATGGAAGTAAAAATAAAAAATAAAGCAGCCATTCATTTAGGGGAAGCTTTAACCAAAACACTCATTGTAAAAATTATATAAATGACCGGGAAACAACATAATCATATTTCATTAAGCGAGGTACATGAATCGGTGGACATGACGACAACAGCAAAAAAGGGTTGGCGAAAATGGCTTCCTTATTTTGGTCCGGCATACCTGGTGAGTGTGGGTTATATGGATCCCGGAAACTGGGCTACAGACTTACAGGGCGGCGCACGATTTGGGTATAGCCTTATCTGGGTTTTAATAATGAGCAACCTGATGGCCTTATTATTGCAAAGTCTGAGTACCCGTTTAGGAATTGTACGCAGGCGGGACCTGGCGCAGGCAAACCGGGACATGTATCCGCGGGCAGTTAATTTTTGTTTATACATACTTGCCGAATTTGCCATTGCCGCCTGCGACCTGGCGGAAGTGTTGGGTATGGCTATCGGTATTCACCTGTTGACTGACCTTCCTATTATATGGGGCGTTTGTATTACGGTGTTAGATACTTTTTTATTACTCTGGTTTCAAAAACTGGGGATGCGCCGTTTGGAAGCATTTATCATCGCACTCATACTGATCATTGGCGGTTCTTTTTTAATTGAAATTTTCCTGGCTAAACCCGATGCAAGTGACATATTAAAAGGCTTTGTGCCTTCCGCATTAAGTGGCGATGCATTATATATTGCAGTCGGTATTATTGGCGCGACAGTCATGCCGCACAATTTATATTTGCATTCATCACTGGTTCAAACACGCAAAATCGCACAAACAGATGTGGGCATAAAAAAAGCTTTGAAATTTAATTTCATTGACAGCACCATTGCATTGAATGCTGCTTTTTTTGTAAATGCTGCAATACTGATTTTAGCCGCTTCCGTTTTTTTTGCGACTGGTAATACGCAAGTAGCAAAAATTGAAGATGCCCACACGCTATTGGCGCCATTGCTCGGAAGTAAACTGGCACCAATATTATTTGCTGTGGCATTAATCGCTGCAGGACAGAGTTCTACCATCACAGGTACACTTGCGGGACAGATAGTCATGGAAGGATATTTGAATCTCCGCATCAATCCCTGGATGCGCAGGTTAATCACACGTTTACTGGCCATCATTCCCAGCGTGATCGTCATTCTTGTTTATGGTGACCAGGAATTAGATGCATTGCTGATTTTGAGCCAGGTGATTTTAAGTGCACAACTTGGTTTTGCAGTCATTCCGTTGATATTTTTTGTGAGTGATAAAAAAACAATGGGAAAATATGCGATCGCTCCCTGGGTTAAAATCTTATCCTGGCTTGTCGCAACAGTATTGGTGTTTTTAAATATTAAAATGGTCACAGAAGCATGCCTGCCGGTGTTCCGGGAAGCCGGCAATTTGGGCTTAAAAATATTATTGATCCTTGGAGCTATCCTGTTTTCCTGGTTGTTTATCATGATGATAAAAATACCTGTTATGAAAAAAAGAAAATTAAGGGAGAAGCCTGCCATGCATGGAGAAGTCGTGCCACTGTCCAATTTAGAAACGCCGAAAATAAAACATATTGCTGTTTCCCTGGACTTTACCGGTAATGATGAAAAATTGATCGCCTTTGCGCTTTCACAAGGCAGGCAGGAAGCGCAATATGTATTGTTACATATTGTTGAAACTGCCGCTGCGCGGTTTTTCGGGGAGCAGGCAGATGATGCAGAAACCCGTGCCGATTTACACAGGCTGGAAGTGTATGCAACACAATTAAAAACATTAGGTTACAAAGTCAATTTTAAACTCGGTTATAAGAATAGGGTTAAGGAAATCGTGCGCATTGTGCGGGAGGAAAATGCGGACATGCTGGTGATGGGCGCGCACAGGCATAAAGGCATCAAAGACTTTTTATATGGGGAAACGGTGAACCAGGTTCGGCACAAACTTTCCATACCGGTATTGATTGTGAATTAAAAAAAGAATTGATCTAATTGAAAAAAAAATAGAGGGGTAATTTTTTATCGCGCTACCTGGAATTTACCAGCTTCAATGAGTTTGCCGGTTTTATCATGTAATTGGAAAATATAAATTCCACGATAAAAGTCATCTGATAAAATGATAGAAAGTTTAGAAGTACTTACCGGCAGGTCCTTCATTTTTTTACCTGAAAAACTATAAATGGAAATAGAGTAAGTCCTGTCGATATTAGCTGGAAATTCAAAGTTGATATAAGATGTTGCAGGGTTAGGATAAAACTTTACAATTTTTACCTGTACATCTGTGGGTACAAATGCATTACCTGTATTTGCAAAGATCAATCCGCTTGCCACTAAAACAGTAGCGAGCAGGAGTCTTTTAAAAGTACCGGAAGTGTTGTGTAAAAATTGTTTCATCACTAAAATTACATCGTAAAATTAAGTAATATTATTTATTGTGCCAAAAAATATCTTTAAGGTTTTATTAAAATACTCAATTCCTGATTTCCATAACATCTTTTATAGCTTTAAAATTCGGTAAGTCTCCTGCGCTTTCTAAAACTTCTGCATATTGTATGAACCCTTTTTCATCTATAACAAAAGCTGCTCTTTTAGAGACACCTTTCATCCAGCCAATAAAAGCATCATAAATGCAACCATATTTTTCAGAAACCTCTTTATTGAAATCACTGAGCAGTGGAAAATTCAGCTTCTGGTCCTCCTTAAATTTACCCAGTGTAAATGGGGAATCCACAGAAATACCAAAAACTTTTGCGTTTACATTGTCATACTTCCCGATATCATCCCTAACGCTGCATAACTCGGTTGTGCAAACACCCGTAAAGGCCATTGGAAAAAAAAGTAATAACACTTTATTTCCTTTTTGATCTGAAAGGGATACTTTGTTTTTTTCTGTATCAACCAATGTAAATTCCGGAGCTATATCTCCAACTTTTAATGACATATTTTTAATTTATTCCTGCGAAGTTACCATTTAATGAAAAGTAAAATTTCACCATACAATATTTTATGATTTAAAATTTGGGACAAAGTACCGCATCCCTTGTTGAGTAGCCGGAATTATCAAAACCGATATAGGCAATAGAAAGTTCAAAGCCGCCCCGGTATTGGCTCGCCGTTTTTAAAGCTGATGTATTTACATCATAACTGAATGAAATTGAAAATGGATTGTAATCCAGTTTGAGCACGGGAATGATGGCATCTTTCCAGCGCATATAAGCGCCGAGGTGCAATGTGTATAGTGGATTATCCAGGTCTTCGCCGATTTTACGGGAATACATTCCGCCGCCAATAAATTCTTTATTATCGCCCTGCATGGAAATATCTGCCTGGAAACTTACATAAGTGAAATCATTTACAAATAATTTTACCCCACCTGATGCCACCCATTTCGGATTTAATTCAACCGGTGGATTTGTATAAAATGAATTGATCGGCCTGTTGAAATGATGATAAGCTAGCCCGATAAAATAGTTACTGACATCGCTTTCGCCCAGGGATGAATTATAAGAAACACCCAAACTTCCGTCCCAATATTTATAATTAGATGTCGGAAAAGTTTCACCATCAGGCAGGGCAGGATTATATCCAAAACCATCGAAATGGTTATTGGTTGTCATTTTTGAACGATCAATTTTTCTTTGAACAAGGCCCCCCATAAATCCAAGGGAAAGAAATTTTCTTTTATCACCGTTTAATGATTTGTGATAATTTACTGCAGGTAAAAAATTTGTGGTGGTAAAATTGATATCTCCCGCGCGGTCATAGAGAATTTGCATCCCGAAGGTGATGAAATCATTAGCTCTGCCAATTGGCTTTTTAATTTCAATATCAAATGAGCCGGTTTGGTAAGGAGCGCTTACACTTCCCCATTGGCTGCGATAAACACCTTGTGCACGCACATCGCCATTAAAGATTCCTGCCAGAGAAGGATTGCGTAGTAAAGGCGCATCGAAGAACTGGGAAAAGTGCACATCCTGGCCTTGCACAATTTCTGCCATACAGCAGATGCTGATGATAAAAAACCTTTTTAGATTTTTCATTTTGGATATTGGATTTATGTCAAAAAATAAAAACTACTCTGTCAACTTCCCCTGTATTATTACCTGATCAATGTTACATTTCCTTTCACTGGGATTACTTTACTATTCTCACAAACTATTTCCATTACATACACATATACATCTGATGGTGCCGGCTTTCCTTTGTACATTCCATTCCAGCCATCACCAGCGACATTTGGTGTCACATCATTATTACTGTAAACAATTTCCCCCCAACGATTAAAGATGCGGATAGATTTAATGCTGAATAAGCCCGTGCCTCTTGGGTAAAATGCATCATTCATTCCATCATTATTCGGGGAAAAAGTATTTGGTATAAAAATATTATTCTTGTCACACAGTATATGTACGGTCACTAAATCGCGTGCGATACATCCGCCGCCATTAATTGCTACACAGGTATAGGTAGTTGTTTGAACGGGACTGGCAATTGGGTTTGCGGAATTGGGATTATCCAGGCCTGTGGCTGGTTCCCATTTCCATTGCGTGATATCCGGCGTGGCTGTGGTTTCCAGCTTCACACTCTGCCCTGCCTGCAAAGTGATATTGTCTTTTAGAATTTGCATATCCGGAATCGGGTAAACTTTTATGTGAACATTTCCTGTATCCACAAAACAATTTTTCCTGTCTGTACCTGTCACCTGGTAATTGATCACTGTATCTTTTGTCGCATGCATTACCGGGTTTGCGATAAATGGATTATCCAGGAAAGTAGTTGGCGTCCATTTATAAGTTGCTGAACCTTCTGCATGCAATTGAATGGAGCCACCAATACAAAGTGAATCACTGCCGGATGTTGTGATCGTACCTGGTTGAATTACCTGGACTGTTATAGAATCTGTAGCAGTGCAGCCCAGTGCATTTGTGCCATGAACAATGAAAGTGGTTGTAGAGTCTGGTGCGACGACAGGATTGGTGCAATTTGTACAGCTTATATCGGGATTTGGATCCCATACATAATTCATTGCGCCACTTGGTTGCAACACATATGTACCAAATTTACAGATAGTAGTATCCAGGCCCGCATTTACATTTGGTGGCGCCAGTAAATTGATCTGCTTATGCGCAGTATCTGCACAGCCGGCACTATTATAGGCAATAGCCGTTACTGTATATTGGTTGGGCAATAAATAAGTTACCGGTGGTGGGTTTTGAAGGTTAGAAACGGTCCCGTTCCCAAAGTTCCAGTTCCAGTTGAGAACGCTGGTATCAGCAGATTTTATGTTTCCCTTAAATTTTAGTGTAACAGGTGTGCAACCCGTACTATCACCAAGTATGCTGATTGCTGGAGATGAAGAAATTTTTATTGGCGTTAATAATTCAGCACTATCTATACAGCCATATTTTGTAGTAACAATTAAAGTAACCTGGTAGGTGCCACCCGAAGTAAATAAATGGGAAACTTGTTTACCATTGGCAGTGCTGTTATCCGGGAAAACCCAATGATAATTACTGATAGAATCATTGGAATAGGAAGAATCAGTAAAGACAAGTGTACCCGAGTCGCAAAACTGTTTATTCATTACTGTTGGCACAGCTGTAATTTCATATACATGAATGGTATCAAGCCCTTTAATGGGTACCTGGCAACCAAAGGCATCACTTAAAATTATTTTGGGTAAATAAGAACCAGGTTCATAGGTATGAGTTATCTTTCCGGTAGTCGTAGTAATCGTAGTTCCATCACTAAAATCCCAAAGGTATTGAGCTGTGTTTTGAGCTTTGGAAGTGAAGGTGATTGCTCCCGGGTAACAAATATTAATGGGATCATAGACAATATTTCCAGTAGGCCCTTTTATTTCTACATTCCTGGAGATTGAATCCACACAACCGCCATTACCTGTTACAATCAGTTTTACCGGGTAAATGCCTGCAGTATTATATAAATGTGTTGGAGATAAAATGGTAGATGTATTTCCATCTCCAAAATCCCAGGTTAATGAAGCGTAATTCTGTGATTTATTTGTAAAAGTTACATTCAAAGGAGGACAGGATGAAAATGAATCACTCATAATAAATTTTGGCAATGGTATCGAAACAATAATAGGTGTTAGTGTGGTGATCGAATCCCGGCAATTATTGGCATCTGTAACTAATAGTTGTGGAAAATATTTTCCCTGTACCGTATAAATATGAGAAGGGTTTGGTGTGGAAGCCCCGGAACCATCTTTAAAATCCCAAGTATATTTTAATTGTATGCCATCAGAAGTGCTTGTAAAATCTATTTTCTTATCGGGGCAGACGACAGAATCAGAAATAGTAAAAGAGGATGTAGGTTTGGTGATATTGATATATGTTTTTTTGAGCATACTATCAAAGCAACCGTATTCATCCAAAACGGTTAATTTCACATCATAATACCCGGCGGCGAGGTAGGCATGCTGGAAGGGCGCAGCGTTATAAGTAGTGACTGTATTATCGCCAAAATCCCACGTCCATTTTTTAATAGCATGTGTTCCATCCGAATTGGAAGCATCAGTAAAATTAAATACTTCTTTGATACAACCTGTTGTTTTTGGCGCACTGAATTTTGCAGTGGGGCCAAAAATACTTACGATCGTCGATTCAGTGAGCGTATCAGTACATCCCAGTATATCACGAATCACAACAGACACTTTGTAGGTACCGGCTTTATTATAACTGTGTGTGGTGTTAGTCCCATTTATCACCTGGCTATTCCCATCACCGAAATCCCAGGTTGTATTAAGAATATTAGCCGCATTTACATTTTGCACCGCAAAGGAAAGATCTATGTTGCGGCAATTGGCAAAAGGAATAATAGATAATTTGGGTTTTTCATTCACTACCTGTATCGTTTTACTAGTCGTGTCCACGCAGGAATTATTCGAAACAGATAAGACCACATTATAGGAACCCGTTTTGGTATAAACATGAACAGGGTTTTGTATTTTGGAAGTGTTACCATCGCCAAAATCCCAGGTCCAGGTTTTATCATCAATAGATTTATCTGTGAAACTAACTGACTCCCGGACCGTACAATTGTTTTCAAATGTATATTTAGCTACCGGCGCTTTGATATGAACCATATCAATAATTTCAAGTGTATCTGAACAACCATTATTAAAAGCGATCAATGTAATGCTGAAATACCCAGTATCTGTATACTTATGTGTAGCAACGGGATTTGAATAGGAGATACCACCATCTCCAAAATGCCATTCCAGCATAGTGATCGGGCCATTTGTACTGGTGCTGGTAAATGTGATCGCCGTTTTTGCACAAACATCTAACGGGTCTGCAGTAAAACTTGCTGTCGGTTTATGACCCACGATAACAGCATGTTTCAAACTAAATGTATTGGAACATCCGTTTGCTGTGGTCAATGTGAGTGTAACAGTATAATCACCATCCAGCGAATAGGTATGACTTGGGTTTGGCGAAGTGGAAGTAGAGCCGTCGCCAAAATCCCATTTATATGTAGCATTGGTTAAAGAAAAATTGGTAATTGGTTTAGGATGAATTGTATATGGAGTACAACCTGTTACTGGTAAGTTGTCAAAACCAGATATAGACAACAAGTGTATTTTTATACAATCAGCTATTTTGAAAATTGTCTGGCATCCATTTGAATTAGTGGCTGTTAATGTAACAGTATAATCTCCGTACTTTGTATAGGTATGTACCGGGTCTGATTCCGATGAAGTGTTTCCGTCTCCAAAATTCCAGATAAAAGTAATCGCATTTCCTTTAGTGGTATTTTTAAACTGGACGGTATAAGGAATCGAACAACTCGCCGTATCAGTAACTGTGAAGGATGCCGCCGGGCCGTCTAATACCTCAACAACTTTCATGATGGAATCTTTGCAGGATGCTGAAAATTCATTTACCAGTTTGATTTGGTAGGTGCCTGCTTTCGTATATGTTTTTATTGGGTTAAAATCTGTAGAAGTTGTGCCATCTCCAAAATTCCATGCTACTGAAACCGGAATAGGCGTTGTGTTGTTCGTAATTGACTGAGCCTGGTTGGCACAAATTGTTGGTGGGATATAAAAACCTGGTTTCGGAAAACTAAAATCTATTGTTACAGAAGCTGTATCAGTACATCCTGAAACGGAAGTAGCCGTTAATAATACAGTGTAAGTTCCAGGGTTGTTATAACTATGTTTAGGTGAGGCAGTATTCGATGTGCCACCATCCCCAAACTGCCAGTAATAGGTCAGGTTGCCGGTGCCGCTACTTTGATTGGTAAAGGTATAAACAGCAGGGGCCTGGCATATATCAGCCGAAGAAACAGTGAATGCTGCTACAACACCCTGTGCTATATTTATTAAATTGTTTTTGGTGATCGTTTTTGTGCAACCAAAATTATTAGATGCCATGAGGCTTACACCAAATGAACCCGGTGAAGAATAGGTATGAAAAGGTTTCGGAACATTCGCTGTAGAACCATCACCAAAATCCCATAACCAGGAACTGATATTACCTGATTCTGTGGTGCTTTTATCTACAAAACTAACATTGAGCGGATAACAACCACTAATAGGAGATGCATCAAACTCCACTTCCGGTAAACCATAAACATTGATATAGCCCGACTTTGTAATGGAATCAGTTTGTGTGGCATTTGAAATGATCAGTTTAATAGTATAAGCACCGGTTTCAAAATACGTAGATGAGGGAAATTGTGCAGTGGATATAACACCATTGCCTAAATCCCATTTCCAACTGGTAGGTTTGCCGGTAGATTTGTCTGTAAAGCCTACTATTAAAGGGGAACAACCTGATGTAGGGCTTGCGGTAAAGTCGGCTTTTAATTGTGCCTGCGAATGAATAGCAGGTAAAATTAAAACGCAACTCAATAGTGCATGTAAAAGCACTTTTTGAATAGCTTTCATGAACTTGGTTTCTCTTTTAGGAATGTTGGATATTGTTTCTGCTGTTAAACAGAATGTTAAAGTAAGAGCTATGTATTGATACTACCAAATTTTTTTTTCCTTATGTTCCTTTTAATTTGCAAAACTCTTTCTTTAAATATGGTTTTAATATAATGGACGTTTTCTTAAAATTTATATGAAATTCTTAATGGTTGAAAAAATATTGCTGATGAATTTTTAATTCTACTAAAATTGAAAAATGCAAAAAATCAAAATATGCTAAAAAAATAACGCGACACTTCATAAAAATGTGTACAAAAAATGGCTACTAAAACTTTATCCACAATTCGATAATGGAGTTTCTGTTTGCATGTGATGCATCTTATCTTTAGCGCGTTTTTACGTTTTATTATAAAACAGGTTAAAATATTTAAATCACCCATCCGTTCAGTTTAATATGCATATAAATCCTAAAAAAAGCGGCCTTCTTTTTTTTGCCGTCTGCTTATCTTTCTCTTTATCTGCGCAGTTTACGAAATGGAATGACGACCCCGATGAAACATTTAAACTGGCAAAAGACCTTTATCAAAAAGCGGATTTCAGCCTGGCTTACCCGTTGTTTAAAACTTTGTATGCTTCGACAGCTAATACAGGAAATATCCCGGTAAGTATTTGGGAAGAATCAAAATATTACGCCATTATCAGTGGCCTGCAACTCAATGATGAAACTGCAGAAACCGAGGCTACGGCTTACATTTCGCTGGAACATAATACACCGCGTATAGAAATGATGGCCTGGTTCCTGGCGGAATATTATTTTAGAAAAAATGATTTTTCGGATGCCTTGAATTATTATGAAAAAGCCGGCTTGTCCAACCTTGATAACAGCCAGATCGCCCAAATGAAATTTCATGAAGGCTATGCTTATTTTACGATGCAACGGTTTAATGATGCCAAACCATTGTTTGATGCCGTACGCCAAATTCCGGGTGATCCGAATTATGTGGCTGCTAATTATTATTATGGATTTATTTTATTCAGTGAAAAAAAATATACAGAAGCACTTGGCAGTTTCAAGATCAGTGAAGGCCAGGCGCCTTACCAGAATGTAGTTCCATATTATATTGCCGAAATTTATTATTTCAATAATGACCGCGACCAGGCATTGAGTTATGCGGAAAATATTTTAAAAAAATCAGGCGATCAATATTATGACCTGCAATTGAAACAATTGGTAGGCCATATTTATTTTGAGAAAAAAGATTTCAAAAATGCGTTGCCTTACCTCGAGGAATATGTAAGCAATACGAAAAAAGTAAGCCGCGCTGATTTATATGAATTGTCTTTTTGTTATTACCACACCGGTCAGTTCAATAAAGCGGTAACGGGTTTTAAAGAGTTGGGTGGCCAGCAGGATTCACTCGCTCAAAACAGCATGTACCTGCTCGCGAAATCCTACCTGGAGTTGAATATGAAACCAAGTGCACG
>JBAQJB010000384.1:0-1697 GCA_049289155.1 Chitinophagaceae bacterium | reverse complement strand
AAGCGAGGAAGATGAAATTTGATGATTCATTAATGGGGCAATTGATTCGCTTTGTGTCATCACATGAGATAGGCCACACTTTGGGGCTTCGCCACAACATGGGCAGCAGCAGTACAACTCCCGTGGAAATGCTGCGCAATAAAGCCTGGGTAGAAGCACATGGACACACAGCTTCTATCATGGATTATGCGCGTTTTAATTATGTAGCGCAACCAGAAGATAATATCAGTGAAGCCGGATTATTTCCACGCATCGGGGATTATGATAAATGGGCTATTCAATGGGGTTACTCCTACGCGAATGCAACGAATGAAAAAGATGATGCAAAAATTACTAATAAATGGATACTGGACAGCCTGGGTACAAATCCACGCTTATGGTTTGGTACTGAATCCAATCCTTTCGATCCGCGTTCCCAAACAGAAGACCTCGGCGATAATGCCATGACTGCAAGTAATTATGGTATCCTGAATTTAAAAAGGATCCTGGTTAATTTACCAGAATGGACAAAAGAGGAAGGGGATAAATATGATAACCTGGATGAAATGTACACACAGCTTGCTATTCAGTATAGCCGCTATATGGGACATGTATTAAAAAATGTGGGCGGCATATATGAAACACCGAAGAGCATAGAACAAACCGGTGATGTATATACACCTACACCGGTGAATATGCAAAAAGATGCGCTTAGTTTTTTAAACAAACAATTATACGAAACCCCAACCTGGCTGGTAGATAAAAATATCCTCAACAAATTCAGCAATCCTGTAACGGCTGATATCATTTCAGTTATCCAAAGTAATAGCCTGAACAGCCTGCTGAATGCAGCCCGGTTGAACAGGATGGCGCTCAGTGCAAACCGTTTTGGCACAACTACTACCTATGCCGTGGATGATATGCTTTCAGATTTGAAAAAAGGTGTATGGAGTGAATTGACTACCAAAAAACCCATTGATAATTATCGCAGGAACCTGCAGAAATTATATGTGGAAGACCTCATCACTATAATCAATCCAACGGCAAGTCCAAGTGTGCAAACTCTGCCACCGCAACTGGCTGCATTATTTAATACGAATGTAAAGACTACGGATGTATCATCTATTGTACGCGCGCATCTCACCAGCCTGAGGGCGGATATTGTTGCGGCAATTCCGGGTACTTCAGATAAACTCAGCAAATATCATTTGCAGGATGTGGCGCAAAGAATTAAAGTAGCGCTCGATCCAAAATAAATTTTAAAATGTTGTTTGAAAGCCCGGCAATTGCCGGGTTTTTTTTGGAAATTTTTTTCTGCCATGTTTTTGTTGCGTGGCCAAAAAATTTTCTGCCATTTTGAGAATACTGTAAACCATTTTTGATCGAAGCCGTTCCACCATTTTTGGTCGCCTGGCCAAAAATTTCAGCACTCATTTTATTATTATTTATATTGCTGTCAAGGCGAGAAGTACATGTGGGAAAATTACGACTTCGTTAGTGCTGGTCAGGCGACCAGCAATGGCTTTACATCTCCGTATTGCAATCCACACAGCAATAAATAGATGACATAATTTCAATTATTATTTTAAATTTTTTCCCATGAAATATATAATCATTACCATTCAAGTCATTCATTTGTTTTCCTGGAAATCGTAACTTGTTTTGATCGAAGAATGTAAACCTTTTTTGGCCGAAGCCGCTCCGCCATTTTTGGTCGC
>JBAQJB010000383.1:0-27561 GCA_049289155.1 Chitinophagaceae bacterium | reverse complement strand
CTGCAGTTAGTAGTGTATACCAGCCGCATGCAAAAGGAAAAATCAGCAGTGTTCATCCCTTTAAAAAATATTTTGAAGAACTCGTTATCGGCGACCAGATCATCACCGAAAAAAGATTGATCACTGCAGAAGATATTGACACGTTTGCAGACCTCACCGGCGATCATTTTTATGCGCACATTAAAACCACGGACTTCAATGGTACCATGTTTGAAAGACAAGTGGCGCATGGTTATATGATGATGAGTATTGCGGCAGGATTATTCGTGGATAGTTATGAAAAAAATCCCGTACTGCTTAATTATGGCATTGATGAATTACGTTTTACCAAACCCGTTTATCCGGGAGCGGAAGTATATATTCGTTTTACCTGCAAAGAAAAAATAAGTACGGAATTAAAAGAAGAAAATGATATTCCAAAAGGTATTGTAAAATGGTATGTAGAAATTTTTGATGAAACAGAAGAGACAATTGGCGTAGCAACCATTCTTACTATGGTGATGCGCAAGCCTGTTTAATTTTCATTTTTAGAAAATATATTATTTTTAAATAAAATTATATGATCCAGGAAATTGCCGGAGGGCATTTAACGACAAGCCACGAACATGGTATTACCACGATTGAATTTTTTCATCCGCAAAGCAATTCATTGCCCGGCGCGATGCTCAATGCCATTGCCTTACAGGTGCATGCAGAAGGCTTGAATGAAAAAACAAAAGTCATAGTCCTTCGTTCAGGCGGTGAAAAAGCATTTTGTGCGGGCGCTTCTTTTGATGAACTGATGTCCATACAAAATGAAGCCGAAGGTTTTCAGTTTTTTAATGGCTTTGCACACCTGATCAATGATATGCGCAAATGTCCCAAACTCATCATTGCACGCATACAGGGAAAATGTGTGGGAGGCGGCGTGGGCATTGCAGCCGCCGCGGATTATACTATAGCAGTTGAAGGGGCTGATATAAAACTTAGTGAACTTGGTTTGGGTATTGGCCCGTTTGTAGTTGGCCCTGCAGTGGAAAGAAAGATTGGCCTTTCCGCTTTTTCACAATTGGCCATTGATGCAGCATCGTGGCGGCCTGCAGACTGGGCGCGCCGCAAAGGGCTTTATGCAGAATTGCATAATGATGTTTCGGGAATGGATGATAGCATTACAAGATTATCCACTACGCTTTCCCACTATAGCCCGGAAGCGATGAAAAATATAAAAGATATTTTCTGGAAAGGGACGGAACATTGGGACCAATTATTAAAAGACCGTGCAAGAACAAGTGGTACATTGATCCTGGGGGAATACAGCAGGAATTATATTGCACAGTTTAAGAATAAGCAGAAATAGGGTTTTTAATGAATAAAAAATATAACCAAAAAGTGAATTGATAAGAAATGAAAAACCATTTTTCATTTTTTATTCGTTTTGAATTAAATTATTTCAAAAAAAAAACCGGCCTAAGCCGGTCTTTTTTTTTAAAAATATACTGCCCAGTTTATAAATTTAAATTCAGTTTTGTCCAGCCTTTCCACCAGTCTGCATCTGCGCCATCCAGTCCTACTGCACCGCGGTAAGTAACCGGTGTAAAGAAACTTCCACTACTTAATTTGGAATTAGAAAAATCCGCACCCTGTAACAATGGAGAATTACTCATTGGTGTAAAATCAGGATTGGTATAATTATATGCGTCTGTCAATTTCAATTCTGCATTGGTACCAAGAATTGTATTTGCAAAAGAAGGAGTATTAAACCAGGTCGTCATCGAGGTTATATCCCAACCAGTGGGCGTTGTTGTACTCGCTGAATAAGCCAATGGTATAGCACATCCCGCGATTGTATTATGCTGGAACAAAAGTGCCCCGGACTGGATATTATTATCCGTGGGTGTGCCTTTGCTCGCATCAATAAGCAATCCTGTTGGATATCCCATGATCACCGAATTGAAAATGGAAATAGTAGAATTCCTGCGTATTTGTGCGCCTGCAAGAAACAAACTATTGCCCACGTTTGTCGTAGTTGCCCTGGGCCCAACTACTGTAATATTACTGTATATGCCACGTGTTTGCGGATCCAAAGAACTTCCATTCGCATCATTATCACTTTCAAAAGATTCTGATTTTGAAACGTCAGCAATCAGTGAATCGCGCATTACAATACCAAATTGCACCTGCCCGCTCCAGCCATTATCCGTATCAAAATCATCATCCAGTGTACTGATAAAAATGATATGTTTCAAATTTACACTTCCTCCAAAACATTCGATGGCATCGTCATTGGCTTTATATACTTCCACATTATCAACGATCGTGCTCCGGCCAACTCCTGCAAGCGTTAATCCGTTTAATTCATTATCGGGCAGGTAGGCATACCCGGCATATTCGATACGCACATAGCGCAGTATACCAGAATTATCATCATCATTCTGGCCTCCGTATAACCCCAACCCGTCGGCAGTATTTACACCTCCTTCCACGGAACCAACACCTGGCACGCCATTATAAGAAGCATTTGTTTTAGCAAGCCCGAGTATTACCACACCGCCCCAGTCGCCGCGTTGCGGTGTTTGCTGGTCTGATGTAAAAACAATTGGTTTATCTTTTGTTCCATCAGCGATAAGCTGGCAACCCGTAGTAATGATGAGTGCACCACGGGAAGAACTTCCTTTTTCTCCTTCGATCACGGTGCCGGGTTCAATGGTAAGTCGCGCACCACCTACCACGTAAACAAAGCCGCGGATCTTATACACATAGTTTGCTTTTAATGTACGGTCAGTAGAAATTTTCCCTTCCAGTATTGTATTTTCCTGGGTACTGTCATTTCCATTTCCTCCGATAATAATGTTGTCTGCTTCAATTTTTCTGCAGGATGTTGTGAGCAAAATCAGCAGTGAAGCAATGCTCAAAAGTTTTTTCATGTTGTTGTGTTTTAAAGTATTCTTGTAGTTTTATTTAAAAATTATAGGTAAATGACATGCTTACATTGGTGCCATAGTTCCTGGAAATGGGCACCACATCATCAGCACCGTAATGTTTGCTGTTATCCAGGTCATGATAAAAAATTGCCCGTTGATTCAGGATATCAGAAATATTTATTTTGATCTCCGATTTATTTTTCATTAATTTTTTAGCAACCTGCAAATCAAGCAATGGCCTTGGCGCTTCCCATATAGAAGGATATGCTTCATTGCCCACGTATAAAATACGACGGCCGATCTGGTTAAAAAGTAAGGTTGTATTCAATCCCCATTTTTCTACATCATATTGTAAACCGGCATTGATCAGGTATGGAGACTGTCCCTGCATAGGCCTGTCCAGAGAAGATTCTGTAAATGTTAACCGGTTATATATGTAAGAAAAATTTCCCTGTACTGTAAATTGTTTCAACGCATCAATGAAGTCTAATTTTTTACGAAATTCAAATTCAACACCATAACTATTTGCTTTTGTGCCTGCATTATCGAGGTAATTAAAAGTACTGGAAGAACCCGCGCCGGATTGATTTAAAGAAAGTTCAATAGGGCTTTGAAAATGTTTATAAAAAAATCCAAAAGTGATCAGTTCGCCTGCGCGCGGATATATTTCAAAGCGCAGGTCAAAGTTGGAAATTTTAGTCCGTAGCAGGTTAGAATTACCAATAACGGTTGCGCCAATTTCAAAATCATAAAAGGCTGTTCCGGTGAGTTCCCTGAATTCCGGGCGGACAATTGTTTGTGAAACAGATGCCCGCAGGTTTGTATTATTATTCAATTTAAATGTTGCATTCAATGCAGGTAAAAAATCTCCTGTTTTACTGTAATTATACCTTGGATCAGATTTTTGTGTGCTTCCTACCAACTGGTCAAAATTCTCATACCGAACACCCCATACAACCCGCAGCCAGTCAGTGATGGCATTATCCAATTGCACATATCCTGCATTTAAAATAGAGTTGGCCATATATCGGTAATAAATTCCTGTAAGTTCATCGACCTGCAATTGTCCCGGGGCTGTTCCAAAATTTTCCGGTGAAAAAATTGTTGCAGGATCAAGCGCTTTCAAAGCAGGATTATCTGAAGGCAGAATAATTGAAAATGGCCGCGCATCAAATATCCTGTCTTTTACCTGGAAATTATAACCCGCTTTTACAATTTGTTTATGACCAAATAATTCAAATGACCTCGATAGGTCGCCACCAAAATTGTATATATAGTCATTCAGGTTTGCATAATAAATACTGCCTGATTTCTGGGATAACGTATTGGATAATAAAGCGAGGTAGGGCGCATTGGGATCACCAGCTGCCTGGTTATATTGCAGGCGGCGTTGTTGTGGAATATACTGATCTAAAATAGTGAAACTGCCAAACCAGTTAAACTTTGTATGTATACCCGTAATATTATGTTCGCCATTTATTTGTGTATTAAAAAAAGTATTATTTTTAAAACCAAATTCATAGGCTTTCAAATTTTCACCAAATTCAGCATTTGCTTCATAGTCTTTCCCGGTGCGCAGGGTCGTGTAATCCGACGTATTTACATTCAATAAATTTCTGAATGAAATTTTATTATTTGCATTCAATTTCAGTGTAAAATTTGCAAGCGCGCCCCATAAAATATCCTGAGAATATTTATTGTTATCATACGATACAGAAGGCGTTGCTTTTGAATCACTGATATTAAAAAAACTATTTTGATATTCCAGGTTTCTGGTGCTGCGGTTATAAGAAACGGTAACAATACCGCCTAAGTCTCTATGAAATAATTTTGTGGCAAAACCACCATTTGCCTGAAAATTCTGTCCTAATGTGTTCAATGCATTGGAAGTAGAATTGTATGCCCAACTTTGCGCTGTAAAAGGTTTGGCCAGTTCTGTTTTTTGTGCATCACTCAATCCGCCATAGGTAAATTTCGTCGGAAAATTATTGGGCAGTGCGCGTGTACCATCATCAAAGCCAAGCCAGTCGAGGCTTCCGCCGTTATACGTTGCAAAACTTTTACCGATCGTATTCGTATTAAAATTGGTACCTATCTGTATATTAAAAAAATTGCGTGAAGGAATATCCCTTGTTGTGATCTGGATTAAACCACCGGCCCATTCTGCGGAATATTCTGGAATAAAAGTTTTATTGATAATAATATTTTCAATGATCGCGGAAGGAAAAATATCAAATGAAAAGGATTTCCTGTCGGGTTCTGTACTGGAAAGCAATACGCCATTCAGCATGGCCTGGTTATACCTGTCACTCAGTCCACGAACGACAAGGTAACGCCCGTCCTGCAGCGATAAACCTGTTACGCGTTTGAGTGCTTCACCTGTATTTTTATCAGGGCTCCTGCGAATGGATTCCGCGGAAATTACCTGGGCAATACCGCCTGTGTTTTTTTGAATAAGGATAAGTGCATTCGTGCTTTCTTTCCTGGCAGACGTTTTTATAACTACATTTTCCAGGTTATTTGCCTGGCTTGTGAGAATGATCGTTAATTCGCTTGAGGCATTTACTAAAGTTTCAATCCCTGTGATTTGTTTCGTGGAAAAATTTAATGCGGAAATTTCTATGTCATATTTTTTCCCCGCCGTAACCTGGAAGGCGAATCTTCCGTCCACATCAGATACTATATTTTTATTGAGGGAAATGAGTGTTACTGTCGCGCCGGTCACCGGGTTATTTTTTTCATCAACTATCCTACCTGAAATTTTTGAAAGTTGAGAAAAAGCGGAGCAAAAACAAAAAGTAAAAAATATTAAAAGGAACCATTTTCTGCTTGTAATGATCTTCTGCATATAACTAATTTATGCAAAAGAACTATGCGCATGTTACTCCAATGTTATGAGCGCATTAAGAAATTGTTACGTCAATTTTTTAAAAGCGGAATTGCAGGCGAAGGGTAAAAATATTATCTTTTAAATTTTCCGCATACCCCGGTAATGCAGTAATTTCATTGGTTATTATATCATACCAGGCAACCACTTTCAAATTCTCATTTACATAATAAATATACCCGGCACCAAAAGTGGAATACTTTATATCTGCAGGTGTAGCGCCGGTTTGCGCATTTATTTCTTTACCTGTCAAATCTTTATTGGGATCATACCAGTCATATTTTATACCCACCTGGTGGTGCGTGCTGAATGCATGCAGCAGGTAGAAAAATGCACCCGTAAATTTCCGCGTATAGTATGGATCTGTGAGCAGCACAGCAGGCGTTTCAGAAGTTAAGGCATTGGCCGTTTGGGTACCGGCCCAGTATTCACCACGCAGTTCAGTACTACTTGTTTTTGTATGAATAAATTTTAATTGTGCATCCGCTCCATAATATTTTCGCGGCAGCTCCTTACCAATATTTTGTGCGGAAGAATCAACCACATACATTTTTTGATTGTTGATATTTTGCAATGAATACAAGTACGGATTATTTTGAATAAACCCGCCATTCAATAAAGACAAACCTGCTGAGAAGTAGAGTTTGTCATTTAGTGGAAATGATTTTAAACTAAGTCTTGATATAAAATCTTTATACGAATCGTAATCGGAAAATGCCGTTAGTCCCTGGCCATTAAAAATACCCGCATCCCATTTAATATATTTTAGAAAAGATGCTTTATTTCTTGGCTCAAATGAGATCATGGCACCAAGGTCGCGCTCCGTTTTCATTAATATTTGTGACATCCTGCCTCTTTCGGGAGATTCGCGGTCAGAAGAAGAAAGGTTTAATTCATACCCGAATGGCCGGGCAAACATACCCACAGTCAATCCAAAATTTTTAAATTTATTTTCCAAAATCCTTCCCCAGATATCGCGGGCAAAAACGCCGCGTTCTGTCGCATCAAATTGGAAAACAAATTGAACCGTAGGTTTCGTGTCTTCGCCGAAATGAAAATAATCAAATTTTATCCTGCCGCGACGCAACATAAACCGGTTGTCTGAATTGGGCTGAAAGTCGCCACCAATATAGTTTTTAGCGCCCTTTGATTCCGCATACTGAAATTGGGGTTGCATATAACCACTTATTTTTAAATGATTATAATTTTTAAAAACAGTGAGTAATCCTTGCCCGGTTTCTTTCGTGGTATCTATCATATCCATCAGGAATTGCGAAGTTGCTGCTTTACATAAAAAAGAAAACAGGAAAAACAAAATCATTTTTTTAATAAAAAAAGGTAAATGCATACTTTAATTTTATAAATTAATTTTCAATATTAAGAAATTGTTACCCAACCTGATCTGCTATTATTTCTAAGGAAACTAAGTTACTTTTGCAAAAACCTTATTGAATGGTATCCAACATTTTCAAATTATTTACGCCAAAGGATAGGGTATTTTATTCTTTGTTCGAAGAAATTGCCGGCATTGTTTTTAAAATGGCGGAAACGTTGAAAAAAGTTGTTCATGAACCCGATTTTGATAAACGCGGAGCCATCATTGCGGAGATCGAACACATGGAACATATTAATGATGAATTGACGCACAAAGTATTTACAGAACTGGGACGGAATTTCATCACGCCTTTCGACCGGGAAGATATTCATTACCTGGCAAGTGCCCTCGATGATATTGCTGATTATATTTATGCTTCTGCAAAAAAAATAAATTTTTACCGCGTCAATCCCAATGAACAGGGCATTCATAAAATGGCTGACCTGATCAGCAAAAGCGCGGAGCAAATAAAAAATGCAGTGATGGAATTGCGCACGATGAAAAACATGCGCCTGATAACGGAAGCTCTGGTAAAAGTAAACAGTATAGAAAACCAGGCAGACGATATTTATGACCTGAGTATTGATCGTTTATTCCAAACTGAAAACGACGCAAAAGAAGTGATCAAAAAAAGAGAAATATACCAGGCAATGGAAGAAGCAACTGATAAATGTGAAGACGCTGCTGATGTTATCGAATCCATCATTATCAAATATGCTTAATTTATTCCAGGCAAAAGAGTGGCGAAAATCAATCTTTATTAAAAACCCGTTTTGTCCATGGCATTATTAATTATCATTATTGTTCTTGCAGTAATTTTCGATTTTATAAATGGTTTTCATGACGCCGCAAACTCAATTGCAACCATCGTTTCCACGAAAGTACTCACCCCATTGCAGGCGGTTATCTGGGCAGCTTTTTTCAATTTTACCGCATTTTTTATTTTCCGTGATCATGGGGTAGCGGATACAGTTGCGAAAACTGTGCACCAGGGTTCTTATGATTTATATGTAGTGTTAGCAGGTGTTATTGCCGCTATCTGTTGGAATTTATTGACCTGGTGGTACGGCATTCCTTCTTCTTCATCCCACACACTCATCGGGGGCTTTGCCGGAGCAGCCATAGCCCATGCGGGTTTCAGCAGTATCAACTGGTCTTTCACCAATGGCATCGGCCTCACATTTATGTATATCGTTCTCGCTCCGATCATTGGAATGGTTTTATCTATTTTCATAACGCTTGTAACCATACAAAGAAATTTCTGGCTGAAGATATCCATCATCATAGTAGTTGTAAGTAGCTGCCTTATTTTCATTGATTTCAAAAAGCCCTTTGAATTCTGGGGTTTGCTGGCATTGGGTGTTATTTTTGTTATCACGTATTTCATCAATTATATACGCGGGGAAAATGCGCAACGCACTGCCAATATGTTTAAGAAACTTCAATTGGTTTCTTCCGCCGCCTTTAGCCTTGGACATGGTGGCAGTGATGCTCAAAAAGTAATGGGCATCATTGGTGCAGCCATGATCGCGCAAAACTATATTCCTGATTTTGCTTCATTGCCGGATTGGGTGCCGCTAACCTGCTATACAGCCATTTCCCTGGGAACAATGAGTGGTGGCTGGAAGATCATCAAAACGATGGGAACCAAAATAACAAAAGTAACGCCTCTGGAAGGCGTATGCGCTGAAACAGCAGGTGCCATCACGCTTTTCACGGCAGCCAACCTGGGCGCACCGGTGAGTACCACGCACACTATTACAGGCGCTATTATTGGTGTGGGCGCTACAAAAAGATTAAGCGCAGTACGCTGGGGCCTCACCCTCAATCTGGTTTGGGCCTGGGTGCTTACCATTCCTGTAAGCGGTTTACTGGCTGCTGGTATTTATGCCCTGATCCGTCTTGTGTTTCATCTCACTTAAAAGCTTTTCTTTTTGTATTTTTGCCAATAAATTTTTTATGAAGAAAATATTGGTCACGGGTGGCTGCGGATATATTGGTTCACATACAATTGTTGATTTAATTGAAAATGGATTTGATGTTATCAGTATTGATGACAACTCCAGGTCTACGACTTATTTATTAAATGGCATAGAAAGGATCACCGGGAAAAAATTAAAAAATTATACGGTTGATTTAAAAAATTATGATGAAACGAGGGCGGTGTTCCAGGAAAATGAAGATATCTCCGGCATCATACATTTTGCGGCATATAAGGCGGTGGGGGAATCTGTGCAACAGCCATTAATGTACTTTGAAAACAATCTTTTTTCGCTGATCAATTTATTAAAATGTGTGCGGGAATTTTCTATACCAAATTTTGTATTCTCCTCCTCCTGCACGGTGTATGGAAATCCTGATTCTATCCCGGTGACGGAAAATTCTCCCGTAAAAAAAGCGGAGTCTCCTTATGGTGCCACCAAACAAATGGGTGAAGAAATTATTCGCGAATATGTGAAAGCGCATGGTGAAACGAATTGTGTTTTATTAAGGTATTTCAATCCTGTTGGCGCACATCCATCATCACTCATCGGTGAGCTTCCTTTAGGCAAACCACAAAATTTGGTACCGGGCATAACACAAACTGCCATTGGAAAAATAAATCAATTGCAGGTATATGGCGACCAATTTAATACGCGGGATGGAAGTTGCATAAGAGATTATATACATGTTTGCGATATCGCACATGCACATACACTGGCATTAGAATTTCTAATGGAAAAAAAGAACGCCGGCAACAGCGAAATTTTTAATCTCGGCTCAGGAAATGGTGTCACAGTACTGGAAGCCATACAAGCTTTCGAAAAAGTTTCCGGCCTGCAATTAAATTATACAATCACTGATCCGCGCCCCGGTGATGTAGTTGCCATTTATGCAAATAATGACTACGCCGTTAAAACCCTGGGCTGGCATATCAAATACTCCCTGGATGATATGATGAAAACTGCCTGGGACTGGGAGAAAAAAATAAAACAGGATGAAGACCTGATGAAAATTCAAAACCCTGTTTTAAATTAAAAAATATAGCTGTATTTTATACAATTATTTCTACTCATTTTTCAAATTACATTTTCATAATTATTACATGATAGCATATAAAAAATTTATTTTAGATAATGGTTTGCGCGTTATCGTTCATGAAGATCATTCCACGCCAATGGCCATGGTGAATGTGTTGTATGATGTTGGTGCCAAAGATGAAAACCCGGATCAAACCGGTTTCGCGCATTTATTTGAACACCTCATGTTTGGTGGCAGTATTCATATTCCAAATTATGATGAACCACTTCAAATTGCCGGCGGACAGAATAATGCATTCACTACGGATGATCTCACAAATTATTATTGCCAGGTACCTGCAAAAAATTTAGAAACGGCTTTCTGGCTGGAAAGTGACCGCATGCTCAGCCTGGCTTTTAGCGAAGAAAGCCTTGAAGTGCAACGCAAAGTTGTATGTGAAGAATTTAAAGAACATTACATTAATAAACCCTATGGAAATGTATGGCATATCATGCGGGACATGAGCTATAAAGTACATCCCTACAGGTGGATGACCATCGGCAAAGAACTAAGTCATATAGAAAATGCAAAGATGGATGATGTAAAAGTTTTTTTTAAAAAACATTATAACCCAAGCAATGCTATATTGGCGATTGGAGGAAATGTAAATTTAGAAAATGTAAAAGTTTTAGCAGAAAAATGGTTTGGGAATATTCCTGCCGGCGAAAAATACAATCGTCATTTGCCGGTTGAACCACCGCAAACTGCTGCGCGCAAAAAAGAAGTATTTGCGGATGTTCCCCTGGATGCTTTTTATAAGACCTGGCATATTCCGGGGAGAATGGATAAAACGTATTATGCAATCGATCTCATCACGGAAATACTCAGTGGTGGCGGTTCTTCCCGCCTGTTTGAAAGCCTGGTAAAAAGGAAGAAATTATTCAGTAATATTTCCTGCTATCATTTCGGCAGTGTGGAGCCTGGGCTGGTTACAATAGAAGGTAAATTAGTTTCCGGAGTTAAAATGCAGGACGCAGAAAATGCAGTTGAAGAAGAATTAAATTTTATAAAAACAACTTTACTGGAAGAACCTGAATTACAAAAAGTAAAAAATAAAACGGAGAGCGTGACCATTTTTGAAGACATGAGTATCATGAGCCGCGCAACCAATTTATCATTTTATGAACTCATGGGAAATGCAAATCTGATGAATGAAGAATTAGCAAAATACCAGGCTGTAACAATTGATGAAATTCGTGACACTGCACAAAAAACATTTTCACCGGGAAACAGCAACACCCTTTACTATTTCAGGAAATAATCAGATTTTAGTAATACCGTTTTTCAATGTATACATCACCAGGCCAACCCTGGAGAATGTATTTAATTTTTCAAATAAGTGGCTGCGCAAGGATTCTACAGCCCTGGGTGTAATATTCATTTCTGCCGCTATTTCTTTATAGGGTTTTTCAGTACAACACCATTTTAAAAAAACAATTTCTCTATCACACAGTTCTTCTTCAGGCAACTTGAAATTTCCCTTTTGAACCATATTGATCATTTTCCCGTTTACCAACTCATTGAAGTAATAACCTTTATCCAACACTTCATGCAAGGCATCTTTTAAAAGAGCCGGCTTACTATCTTTCAATATATAGCCACGTGCGCCATAGCGTATCATGCGTATTATGGAACTGTCATCATCCAACATGGATAATACAATTACTTTTATTTCGGGCCTGTTTTTTTTAATCCATTCTGCAGTTTCAAATCCATTCATAACGGGCATTGTAATATCCAATAATACGATATCAGGATCCGGGTTTGATGCTAATTTTTCAATAAAAGATTTGCCATTATCCGCTTCAAAAATAATTTGAAAGCCTTCAAAACTCCCAATCACAGAAGCCAGGCCACTGCGCAATAAAATATGATCGTCCACCAGGGCAATTGTTTTCATTTTATGTTTTTGAATGTTGAACAAGTATTTTTATAAATGTGCCCTTCCCGGGTTTTGAATCCAGCCTGAAATCAGCGCCGATCAATGTACATCTTTGTTGTATATTTTTCAAACCTATCCCCGTTTTGGCCTCATCGAGCGCTGCCCTGTCGAATCCGCTCCCGTTATCTTCCAGCAAAAGTGTGGTTGCATTTTCTGAACCGAGCAGTTCCAGTTTAATATTGCTGGCACCCGCATGTTTAAGAATATTTTGCAGTAATTCCTGTATGATCCTAAATGTAATAATAGTTTCTTCACGGGACATTAAAACGGGCTCATCATTATAAAAAAAATCTGTGTGGATATTTTTTGCAGCTTTTTCAACAATGTTCATTTCCTGTGCCAAAGCTATTGCGAGACCGTTATCCGCTATTTTTTCTGCACTTAAACTTTTACTCAAATCGCGCAGGTCGCTGATGGCTTTTGTTAACAGTTCTTCCGTAAGGCCAATCTTCTCCGAGGATTCATTTTTAGGAATAACATTCAGGTTAAGTTTTGCAAGGCTTAAAACCTGCCCGATATTATCGTGAATTTCCTGGCTGATATTTTTAAATGTTTGCTCCTGGATTTCTAATTGTGTTTTAAAAATTGTTTGTTCATATACTGCTTTCAAATCAAACATTTCTTTCTGATGAAGTGACTGGCGTTTATGCAATTGAATCATAAAAAGATAGAAAAATAAAACAAAGAAGAGAATGATCAATGTGCCGACTACAATAAAAATAACTGAGTTCGAGGACGCTTGTAACATAGTATCCCTATAATGATGAGTGTAAATTTAAGGATTGTACTAATATAAAGAATATTTGTGATCTGGTTACCCAGCTCCGGCAATTTGTTTATCACATAAAAATTATACATCACATAACCCAAAATTAAAAATGAGCAGGAAACCAGGAATCCACTTACAATCCAAAATGCAGGAATTTTTTGGAAATATAAGATCTCGTCGCTTTTAGCCAATCTCAATAAATAGAACATGGATAAAATGATGAGGATAAAATTTGAAATGCCGCCGGAATAGCTGGGAAATGTGGTGAGTGGTTCAATAGTAAAAATATCAGCCAACCACAAGATTGTATAAAAAATGCTAAGCTTCAACCAGGTATTTTTTCTTTGGAGTAAACGAACAAGGATATAATAACCTATCAACCACAACTCTACTAACGCATAAGCATGATACAGGAATAAATTGTTGATCTTTTGGTATGACATGATATTGGTAATGCCAAACAAAATAAAATTCAGCCATAAAAAGTAAAAGATCAAATTTTCCATCCCATTGATTCTTTTCCATAATAAAAAGAAAACAATCAAAGCAATCAGAGGGAAAACTGTATCAGAAAAACTTATCAGGTAATGTAACATATCCACATGTTTTTATTTAAATAAATTTCTTTTTACTGCATTCAGTCGGGCAAGGTTTTCCATGCGCTACTAACGGAAGATCCTGCTTTATTAAATTTTCCGATTCCGGTTTAAAATCATTATACCTGTTTTCTTCATCTTTTTCACAGGCTATGACATGAATATTAGGAATAGCATGCCCCTCAATCATACTTGCACCAAGGTAAATACGGAGGCCATCCAGCATTTCCCCGTTGCTTTTTTGTGCTAAAAGTGAATTGATATCTTCTTTCGTTATCATAAAACAATACGCCTTTTTGACATTGATAGCAGGTGGTAAACTATCCAAATAATTTTTCATAGTATTGATCTGTTCAATATCTTCATGGCTTAAATTTTTCATGTTTTCTTTTTAGGGGAAGTTGAAATGCAATATTATCGACAGAAATCAATTTTAAAAATGTGATTTTTCACATATTTAGCGTGATTTTTCACATATTTAATGTTATTTTTCACACCCTAAAAATTTAAATGAATAATCATACGGATAACAACCCAAATTATTTTCAATATGACAAAACTTAGCCATTTAGCGGAGAACCTGGTAGGATCTGAAATAGTAAAACTGGGAAATGAAATAAGTGCCCGGGTAAAAGCCGGGGAAAAAATTTATAATTATACCATCGGTGATTTTAACCCGGAGATCTTTCCCATACCGAAACTTATGGAAGAATTGATCATAGAATCCTATAAAGAAAAACATACTAATTACCCGGCGGCACAAGGAGTGTTAGAACTCCGAGAAGCGGTTTCCCATTTTGCAAAAAAATGGAATAACCTGGACTATTCCCCAGCCGAAATTTTAATAGCTTCCGGTGGCAGGCCATTGATCTATGGTTTGTTTGCTATCCTGGTGGATGAAGGTGATAATGTAATCTATGCCGTGCCTTCCTGGAATAATAACCACTATACAAATCTCAATAAGGGCAACCATTGCGTGATAGAAGCAACGGCCGAAAATAATTTTATGCCTACGGCCGCGGAAGTGGAGCCTTACATAAAAGGTGCTACATTACTTTGCCTCTGCACGCCACAAAACCCAACCGGGACTACACTGGAGAAAGAAGCCCTTGAAAATATCTGCAGGCTCGTCATTGAAGAAAATAAAAGACGCGGGCCGGAAGAAAAAAAATTATATGTAATGTTTGACCAAATGTATTTTACCCTTACCTATGGAAAAACAAAACATTATAACCCCGTATCTCTTTTTCCTGAAATGAAAGAAGTAACCATTTTTGTCAGTGGTATTTCTAAAGCTTTCGCTGCAACAGGTGTTCGGGTGGGTTGGAGCCTCGGGCCTGAAAAAGTGATTGCAAAAATGCGTTCCCTGCTTACACATATGGGCACCTGGGCGCCCATGGCAGAACAAAAAGCGTTGGCAAAATTTTTAATGGAAGATGATTATATAACTGATTTTTTTACACAATTTAAATCAGCTTTATCCGGCAGGCTTGAAAAGATTTATGATGGATTTATTCGGCTCAAAGATAAAGGCTACCCCGTGGATGCCATCATTCCACAGGCAGCTATTTACCTTACGATCAAACTGGATCTTATGGGAAAAAAATCCGGCGACAAAAAACTGGAAACACAAAGGGATGTTACTGCTTATATATTAGATGAAGCAAAACTGGCAGTAGTTCCTTTTTATGCATTTGGCGCAGATGAACATTCACCCTGGTACAGGTTGAGCGTAGGCACCTGCAGGTTGGAACACCTGGATGGCTTATTTTCCAAACTGGAAGAAGCATTGGCGAAGTTGGCCTAAAACAAGGATACGATCCGGGCAATCAACAATCAACTAATTTTTGTTGATGATGAATACAAAAGGTTTCAAAATTTTGCCACGTAAAATTTCCTGTATTTCATAAGGCCTGTGAACGATCTCGTAAGTATTAATATCAAAAATTTCATTGGCGCCGCAGAACACAGAAAAATTTTCTACCGTTTTCAGTATCCTGTTCAGCATTTCCACTTCCTTCAAATGCAAAGGGGAATCTTCATTGAAAAATTTTGTCAGTACCAGCAGATCACGATTTGTGGGGGTCATACATCCTGGTTTTTTGTTGAGAAAAAATTTATCCAACGATACCTCTGTGAGCCGGGCATCCGCATTTACTATTATATTTACTGCTCCTGCAACCAGTGAAAATAAAAAGAATTAGTAGTAAAGAAAGTAGTAAAAAAGTTATCTTACGTGGCATCGCTATTAATTTTAAAATTAAAAAAAGATTTTTGATTTAAAAAATTAAAACGGATTTGGGGAAAAATAATTATATATATAAAGTATTAGTTGCGCCTTTGGATTGGGGATTGGGGCACACCACGCGTTGTATCCCTGTCATACGTGCCTTACAAAACGCTGCATGTGAGGTGGTTATAGCAGGCACGCCGGTTCAGATCGGGCTTTTAAAAAAAGAATTTCCCGGCATATTAAATTTTCCTTTAAAAGGCTATAATGTTCATTATTCTAAACAAAAATCTTTTCTGCCCCTGAAAATTCTGTCTCAGGTTCCAAAAATTTTGAAATCAATTTATACTGAAAAAAAATGGTTGAAGAAAATTGTGGCGGAAGAAAAAATTGATCTCGTGATCTCTGATAATCGGTTTGGCTTATCACATGCGGGTATTCCCTGTATTTTTATTACACACCAATTGGAAATAAAAATGCCTTCCCTTTTTTTGCAAAAAATAGTGCAAAAAATGAATTACCGTTTTATAAATAAGTTTTCACTTTGCTGGGTGCCGGATTTTGAAGGAGAGAAAAATATTGCCGGTGAACTTTCGCATCCAAAAAAAATACCCCGAACTGCATTACGCTATATCGGGCCTTTATCCAGGTTTGAACATGCAGGTGCCATTCCCATTAATATCAATTGGCTTTTTTTAATTTCCGGGCCTGAACCGCAGCGCGGATTACTCGAAAAAAAAATATTGTCATCTGTGCTAAATATTCCGGGGAAATCACTTGTCTTATTGGGAAAACCAGGAAAAGAAAATCAACAAATACTGAATGAAAATTGCACGGTCATTGATCATCTCAACACGAAAGAATTAGAAAAAAATATTCGCGAAAGTGAATATATCATTTGCCGTTCAGGTTATACATCCGTGATGGAAATTTTATCGCTTTCAAAAAGATCCATACTGGTGGCCACACCCGGCCAATCGGAACAGGAATATCTTGCAAAACATTTATCAGCACAAAAATGGTGCATGGAAATGCTTCCGGATGATGATCTCGCCACAAGTTTAGAAAAGGCAAAAACATTTGATTATGTTTTCCCTGCATTCACCGAAACATCCCTGGAAAAATTTGTAGAAGAAATAATTGATCTGATGAAAAAGACGGATTGATTTTCAAAAGCAATTTTTTCAAAGCAATATTTTTACACACCTCATTTTTTTCAAATAAAATAATTGAATACCTTGTAATTTTTTAATAAAAGAAAATTAATTTATGAGAATTATACTTTTACTGTTTGTGTGTGCATTTTTGCAGCAACCTGCTAACGCACAGGAATCTGCTCCATTTTTCGCAAGTTATCCTGCACTTACACCCGATGGGCAAACCCTGATTTATAGTTATGATGGCGACCTGTGGCGTGCTTCAGTTCTGGGAGGAGTGAGCTCCCGCATTACATCCATGCAGGGCTATACCACGAATCCCCGTGTGTCGCCTGATGGGAAATGGCTGGCCTTTAGTAATTCGCAATTTGGTAACGCAGATGTGTATGTGATGCCATTGCAAGGTGGTGATATCACAAGGCTAACTTTTCACGCCGGCAATGATATGGTTGATTCATGGAGTTGGGATAATAAAACAATTTATTTTACGAGTAACCGCTATAGCCGCATGAGTGAATTTAAAATAAACAGGCAAGGCGGTACACCACAAAGAGTTTTTAGTGACAACATGTTTGATTACACGCATAATGCTTTTGAAAATCCTGCAAACGGAGAAATATTTTTTGATGATACCTGGGAGAGTGCAAATTTTGCGAATCGTATTGGGTACAAAGGCCCTTTCAACCCGGACATACAATCGTACAATCCTGCCACAAAAAAATATTCGCGCTATACAGACTGGACAGGAAAAGACATGTGGGCTACAACTGATAAAAAAGGAAAAGTTTATTTTGTGTCAGACGAAGCAAACGGGCAATATAATCTTTACACATTTGACAATGGTCAAAAAACGCAGCTCACTAATTTTACAACTTCCATCATGCGCCCTTTTGTAAGTGCAGCTGGTGATAAAGTGGTATTTGAAAAAGATTTTCAATTGTATGCCTATGATGTGGCAACAAAACAATCTGTAAAAATTCCTTTGCAAGTTTATAAAAACAGTACGCTCGGCACTTTGCAGGGTTTTAATGTAACTGGAAAAGTTACGGCTTTCAGTGTTTCTGATGATGGAAAAAAATTGGCCTTTGTAAGCCGCGGAAAATTATTTGTGTCTGATACAAAAGGAAAATTTATAAAACAACTTACAACGCTTCCACAGGAAACAGTGAAAGAAGTTTACTGGCTGCCGGATAATCAAACATTGTTATACGGGCAAACATATAAAGGTTTTGAAAATCTTTACACACAGGATGCAGAAAAAAACGGCATGGAAAAGCAAATCACCAATATGCCCAAAAACAGCCGCTCCATTTCTTTTAATAGCGATAAATCAAAAGCAGTTTTTCTTTGTGGCTCTGATGAAGTACGCCTGCTAAACCTGGATGATATGAAAACCACTGCCATTGTAAAAGATGAAATTTGGGGGCTTCAAAATTCTGTACCCACTTTTTCTCCGGATGATGCATATGTAATGTATACTGCCTACCGCAATTTTGAACAGGATATATTTTTATACAGAATGGCAGATGCAAAAATATTTGATATCACGAATACCGGTGTTTCAGAAACAGACCCGGTATGGTCACCCGATGGAAAGTATATTTATTTTGCCTCAGACAGAACACATCCTTCTTATCCCCGCGGGCCACAGGAACAAAAATTATACAGGCTTCCTTTGCAAAAGATAACTGAACCTTACCGCTCAGATATGTTTGATTCTTTGTTTAATAAAAAGAAACCTGCTGAAGAGGAAAAAGATAAAAAAGAAAATACTGCGCAAAAAAAGACACCATCGCCTAAGGCGGAAATAAAGATTAATTTTGAAGATATGATGGACCGGGTAGAACAGGTAGGACCGGATTTTGGTATGCAGGCCATAGTAAATGTGATAAGAAAAGAAAATAAAATTTTCCTGTATTTTATTTCTACGCAAATGGAAGGAAAGCCTACTTTATGGAAACTTACATTTGAACCTTTTGAAAAAACCAAAACGGAACAGGTAAAAGATGTAGTTGGATTTGACGCAGCTATTGAAGGAAACAAAAATCTATATTTTGTGCTGAACAATGGTAAGATCAGTAAACTTGATCTTGATAAAAATCTATTGGATAAAGTAGATATGGATTATCCTTTTACGATCAATATGAATGATGAATTTAACCAGATGTTTTATGAGGCCTGGGGTGACCTGCAGGAAAATTATTACAATGAAAAATTTAATGGTATGGACTGGCAGGCTATTCGAAACCGCTATGCGCAATATTTACCCAATCTTCAAACACGCAATGATTTCCGTGTGCTCATGAATAATATGATGGGTGAATTGAACACTTCGCATTATGGTTTCGCTACGTTTGGTAATGATGAAAAAACTTTTTATAAAGTAACTACAGCCGCAAATGGAATTGTGTTCAATGATGCAAATCCATACCTCGTGGATCACGTGGTGAAAAATGGTTGTGCGGATCTTTCAGAACAAGCTATACAAAAAGGTGATGAGCTGGTAAGTGTGGATGGCATAAAAGTTTCACCGGATCAAAACAGGGAATATTATTTCATGCGGTCAACTGACATACCGGATGAAATGACACTTGGTTTTCGCAGAGATGGAAAAGAATTTACCATAAAAATTCACCCGGAATCTTATAATGAAATGACCGGCCAGCTTTACGACGAATGGGTATATGCTAATAAAAAAAGAGTGGAAGCGCTCAGCAAAAATCAAATTGGTTATGTGTATATGAAAGATATGACAACGCCATCTTTGGATCAATTTCAAAAAAATATGGTGTCGGATGATGTGGCGCAAAAAAAAGCATTGATCGTTGATTTGCGGTACAATACCGGTGGTAATGTACATGATGCCGTTTTACAAATGCTCTCTCAAAAACCTTACCTGCAATGGAAATACAGGGATGGTAAAATGAGCCCGCAGCCTGACTTTGCGCCTGCGTCTAAACCAATTATTTTATTAATCAATGAACAAACATTAAGTGATGGAGAAATGACAGCAGCAGGGTTCAAAGAATTAAAACTGGGAAAAGTGCTGGGTACACCAACTTACCGGTGGATCATATTCACTTCTGCCAAAAGCCTGGTAGATGGTTCTTCAGTACGCCTTCCGTCCTGGGGATGTTTTACACTGGATGGAAAAAACCTGGAACACACGGGAGTCACCCCGGACATTCTTATCAAAAATACTTTTGAAGACCGCATGCAGGGAAATGATCCACAAATAAAAGCCGCGGTTGAAGAGATTTTGAAAGACTTGAAATAAAAAAATTAGTCAATTAGGAATGCTTCTCAATTTTACAAAAACTGAACAGGTATTTACAAATTTAGAAAATGAATTTCAGGGCAACATTTTGCGATCCATTTCAAAAAGATATTATTCAACTTGGCTACATTTCACAAAACAGTATTATTGACAAATTTGAAAATATACCCTGGCCCGATTTTTTAAAGCGCATGGAAATAGCTGGCGAAAATGGAGATAAAATTTATTTTTCACCTTCACTTGAAATTGAGAATGCTGATACAAAAAACGGGCTGGCCATTTCTGTAACTGGAGATCCTGGTACATATGAATTTTATATTTTTTATAAACGTCCAAAGAAGGTAAAATCATTTTTTAGCCGCATAGAAAAAATAAACGAAAATTATGTAACTGAAAAAACGGGACAAACAAAACAAGATGTATTGGATTGTTTAAACGCATTGATAAATAATGACACAGACTATTTAAACAATAAAATAGGCAATTGAATTTTCGAAAAAAATGAAAAAAAACTTATTGATTTTTTGGAAAATCAAAATACAAAAAATTCTTATCTGCCTGCTCAAAATCTTTCCAGGAATCAATATCAGCTTCCACACCAAATACGCCGCAAGTGGGCATTCCATCAATTTTTTTATCCGTCAGTGAATGTACAAAATAACTGATGCCGGGATTATGGGAAAATAATGCAATGCCGGAAAAATGATCATTCATATTTTTTACAACTTCATAAAAAGTTTCCGAACCGGCTTCATATAATTTGTTTTCTATAATAATATTTGCTTTTGGTATGCCGAAAACTTTTGCAAACAAATTACAGGTAGTTAAAGCTCTTTTTGCCGGGCTGGAAACAAACGTGTCAAATGAAAATTTTTTTAATAATAATCTGTGCGCTATCATTTCTGCATCGTGTATTCCACGTTCATGTAAAGGGCGTTCAATATCCAACTGGCCACTTAATGCATGGCTGCTTTTAGCATGACGGACTAAAAAAAGAGTTTTCATATATTAATATCCCCGCTGATTTTTCCCTTCAAAATAATTAATGAATGCTTTATTAACAACCCTGTTTCCGCCACTTGTAGGATAATTGCCGGTGAAATACCAGTCGCCTGTATTTGTTGGGCAACTCTTATGTAAATCTTCAATGGTTTGATAAATTACATGTACCGGCACATCAATTTCCGGGGCTGTTATCAGTGCCGCAATTTTTGCGGAGATCATTTCCGGCGTAAATTGTTTATAAATTTTCTTCACCAGGTTTTCTGTATGCAATTGATTATTTCTTTCCAGTTCTTTGATGTCATCATATACTACCTGCAGGAGATTTTCCTGGCCACTCTCTTTCAACAATGCAATGGTCGCGCGGAACGCAATAAAGTCACCCAGTTTACTCATATCTATCCCATAACAATCCGGGTACCTGATCTGCGGAGCAGATGAAACTACAATAATTTTTTTCGGCTTCAACCTCGACAACATCCGAATGATACTTTCTTTTAGTGTTGTACCGCGCACAATACTATCATCAATGACCACTAAAGTATCCTGGCCTTCCCGAACTGTGCCATAGGTAATATCATAAACGTGTTGCACCATTTCATCGCGTGCACTATCTGCAGTAATAAATGTGCGGAGCTTAACATCCTTAATGGCAATTTTCTCCTGGCGAATTTTCCGGTTGATCATTTGATCCAGTTTTACCGGGTCAATATCATTTCCCCAGGAAATGATCCGCTGTATTTTGATCTGGTTTAGATAATCTTCCATGCCTTTACAAAGGCCTAAATAGGCGACTTCCGCAGTATTTGGGATATAAGAAAATATAGTATTTTTTAAATCATAATCCACGGCTTCCAGTACCAGTTTACTTAAATGATATCCCAAAGCAATTCTTTCCCTGTAAATTTTTTCATCGCTGCCGCGGCTAAAATAAATTCTTTCAAAACTGCAGGCTCTTCTTTCTTTTGGTTCTAAAATTTGTTCAATGGAAACATTACCTGAATGATCTGCAATGAGTGCCTGCCCTGGCTTTAATTCTTTTACTTCATTTTCTCCCAGGTTAAAAGCAGTTCGTATTGATGCACGTTCACTAGCGGCAACAACTATTTCATCATCGAAATAATAATAAGCAGGGCGAATACCATTTGCATCACGTAATACAAATCCGTCTCCATTTCCAACAAGCCCGCCAACTGTAAAGCCACCATCAAAAAGCGTTGCCGCTTTTCTCAATACAGTGGCAATATTCGCACCATTCGGCGCCAGGTCATCTTGTTCAACCAAAAAATGATGGATCACTTCCATCATTGCTGCCAGGTCACTTTGTTTTTGAAAAATACCGGGTTGAATATTTACCAGGTCAAATAATTCTTCCGTATTTACCAGGTTAAAATTTCCAGCCAGTGCAAGATTTTTCCCGGGCGCTACATCTTTTTTTATAAACGGATGGCAAAATTCCACATCGTTTCTTCCCTGTGTACCATAGCGCAAATGGCCGAGTAATAATTCGCCCAAAGCAGGTAAGTGGCCTTTCATCAGTCCCGGATGATTTAGCAGATCGGGCTGGTATTTTTCCATTTCTTTGACTTCGGAAGCAATTCCTGCAAAAATGGATGCAATGGATTGCGGTGAAATGCTGCGCACCCTGAATAGGAAAGGGTTGCCTGCTTCCACATCCAGTTTTACAGCAGCTATACCCGCTCCATCCTGTCCACGGTTATGTTGCTTTTCCATCAATAAATACAATTTATTGAGGCCATACATTACAGAACCGTATTTTTTCAGGTAAAAAGAGAAAGGTTTTCTAAGACGTATGAATGCTAAACCACATTCATGCTTGATCTCATCGCTCATGATATTGATTGAATGAAGAATGCAAAAGTACAATACTTTTTTTAGAGCTCTTTAAACTGGAACTAATTTTTCTGCCAGCCATAAAAATTCATTCATAAAAGCGATGACCTGTCTTTCAAAATCCGGGTCGTTCAATTCCCCCCCGGGCCCAAATTTTTTATCTACAAAAGGTGTGATGAGCATGAATGGAGATGGAATACCGAATAAAGCATTAATAAATAAATGCAATTGCTGGCTGGCTCGCATGCCACCCATACTTCCGCTACTGGCGGTAACAATGCCAAATGCTTTTCTTTTTTGATGGGGGAAAAGATCAAATAATGCTTTCAATGCAGAAGTATAACTGCCATTATATTCCGGTGTTATTAGAATAAAAGCATCTGCCTCAAATATTCTTTTAGCCAACGGCTGTAAATGTGCGGGAGCAGTCTCTATATCACGGATTGTTTCCTGTTGCATCAACGGGAGTTCCCAATCACGGACATCAATAATATTAATAGTATGGGTGGAGTATTTTCCGATTTTTTCTAATAAATGAAGGGCTATTCGGTAGGTAACACTGTCTTTTCGCGGGCTTCCTGAAATGATTTCAATATTCATAAATACAAATGGAGCCGCTATTTTTTAAAAAAAATTTTGCAGAAAATAATTACAAGTTGTTTCCTGCAGATGCCTGGAACCAATCGGCCAATACACTGCATGCTTTAAAAGACGGATCTATATAAATATAAAACTGGGGAATATGCACTTTGAACCACTGTTGCAATACTTCTGATTTTTTATTTTCCAAAGCCCTTTGTGATATTTTATTATAATCATCCTGCATATTTTCCCGGTGCGGTTGAGAGCGGGTTTTGATATATAATAATCGAACAGATTTTATGCCGCGCTCATCTGTATAAACCTGTGGATCTGAAATGACGCCAGTTTTTAAATCCTTCAATATTGCAACAAGGTCTTTATCCATTTTATCAATCGTAAGATACGTAGATCCATCCGGGCTGGAAATATAGCCCCCTATCAATTTACTATTATCATCATCGCTATACAGGGAAACACCTTCGGAAAAAGTTATTGTGCCATCATTAATTTTTGCCTTTACACTATCCAGCCGCCCGATTGTAGCTTTGATTTCCACATCAGTTACCGGGGGAATTTTTAATATATGCCGAATGACCGCATCATCTCCCGCACGGCTAACCATTTGAATGATATGTAGTCCAAATTTAGATTTAATAACCGGTGAGATCTGGCCTTCTTTCAATTTAAATGCTGCTGCAAAAAATGCAGGGTCCCAGTTTTTATCATTTTTATTCAGGCTATACTGGCCACCATTATCCTTAACTGCGGGGTCATCTGAATATAACCGGGCTAAAGCATCAAACTTTTTCTGGCCGGATTCGACCTGTTTTTTCATTTCATATAATTCAGCACTCACATAATCTTCTACTTCTTTATTCGCTTTGGGATGGATTACAATTTCGCTCACTTCTAATTCACTTTCATAAAATCGTAAACTGTCCTTTGGGATCTGGTCAAAATAACTTTGCACTTCAGAAGGTGTGATCTTTATGTTGTCCAATATTTTTCCCCTTTCCTGGTCTGCCAGTTTTCTTTCCCGGAAATCTTCCCGCAGGTCCTCTTTTAATTGAAACAATGTTTTTCCCGCAATTTGTTCCAACATTTCCTGTGAACCATAATAGCGAATAAAACCACGGATCTGGTTGTCCAGCAATGCATCCAGTTCATCATCACTGATTGTCAGCGAATCTTTTTGAGCCTGGAGCACCAATGCCTTTTGAATTAACTGGCCTTGTAAAAAGGAGCAATCTGGATCTGGTGGCAATTCAGCTTCCTGGCCCTGCCTTTTATAATCTTCTATGGCATTTTGAATATCAGAATGCAAAATAATCTGGTCACCTACTTTCGCCACGATCTTATCTGCAACTACTTTTTGCGGCTGCGCCTGTGCTTTGAAAAAGAAAACTGTGGCCAATAAAAGGAAAATGATTTTTTTCATATTGTATGAATGGATTCAAAAATAGAATTTGCAATGCCCAATTGAAGTATTGGGTATTGTTTTTAACAAAGAATTTGTTGCGATTAAAATAGAATTTGAAATTAGACCAGGTTTATAAAGTCCTTTTGATTTCTTCTTCCTCAAAGGCTTCTACAATATCCCCAACTTTAATATCATTATAATTTTTAATAGTGAGTCCGCATTCCATTCCTGAAGAAACTTCCTTAGCATCATCTTTATATCTTTTCAGTGAACCGAGTTCTGCATGTGCGCCTTCTGCAACCGGGTACACCACAATACCATCACGGATAATACGAATCTTGTTATTCCGGAGAATTTTTCCATCAAGTACCTGGCAACCTGCTACTGTAGCTTTATCAAATTTATATACTTCGCGCACTTCCACATTTCCCACAATCTTTTCCTGGATCTTCGGTTCCAGCATACCTTCCATCGCACTTTTTATTTCTTCGATCGCATTGTAAATAATAGAATATAATTTTATTTCAACCCCTTCAGTTTCTGCCAATTTATTTGCCTGCGGAGAAGGGCGTACATTAAATCCAACAATGATTCCATCGGAAGCGGTAGCTAATAATACATCACTTTCCGATATTTGGCCAACTGCTTTATGAACGATACTTACTACGATCTCATCCGTAGATAATTTCTGCAGGGAATCACTTAATGCTTCAACCGATCCATCCACATCCCCTTTTATGATCAGGTTCAGTTCTTTAAAATTTCCTAATGCAAGACGGCGGCCAATTTCATCGAGTGTGATATGTTTCCTGGCTCTTAATCCTTGTTCACGCAATAATTGGGATCGTTTATTGGCAACTGTTTTTGCTTCGCCTTCATCATCATACTTCTTGAATTTCTCACCAGCCTGTGGTGCGCCATTCAAACCCAAAATCTGCACAGGTGTGGAAGGAGGAACAGAGGTTACACGCTGGTTTCTTTCATTGAACATTGCTTTTACCCGGCCATAATGTTGGCCACTGACAATAAGATCCCCCTGGTTGAGGGTACCATTTTGTACCAGCAATGTGGCAACATAACCTCGGCCCTTATCAAGCGATGCCTCTATAATAGTACCGCTTGCTTCCCGTGCAGGATTCGCTTTTACATCCAGTAATTCTGCTTCCAATAATATTTTTTCCAGTAAAAGATCTACGTTTAAACCCTGCTTCGCAGATAATTGCTGGCTTTGATATTTGCCACCCCATTCTTCCACCAATAAATTCATTTGTGAAAGCTGTTCATATATTTTCTTCGGGTTCGCACCTTCTTTATCAATTTTATTTATCGCAAAAATCATGGGAACACCTGCAGCCTGCGCATGGCTAATGGCTTCTTTTGTCTGGGGCATTACCGCATCATCTGCTGCTATAACGATAACCGCGATATCAGTAACTTTTGCACCCCTGGCACGCATTGCGGTAAAGGCCTCATGTCCCGGCGTATCCAGAAAAGTTATTTGCCTTCCATTGGGTAAAGTCACTTCATAAGCGCCAATATGCTGGGTAATTCCACCCGCTTCTCCCGCCACTACATTTTCACTTCTTATATAATCAAGTAATGAAGTTTTTCCATGATCCACATGTCCCATGATGGTCACTATAGGTGAACGGGAAACCAATACTTCCTGGTCATCTTCATAATCATCATTATCGTCTTCATCCAGGTCATCTATTCCAATAAATTCTACTTCGTAACCAAATTCCGCGGATACAAGTTCAATTACTTCCGCATCCAACCGCTGGTTAATGGAAACCATAATACCAAGGTTCATACATTTACTGATCACATCAGCAAAACTCACGTTCATCAGGTTTGCGAGTTCACTAACCGTTACGAACTCAGTCACCTGTAGTTTATTATCGTCCACCATTCCTTCCTGCGCTTCTGCCAGGCCTTGTTTCTTTTCACGACGATGTTTTGCTTTCAAGCTCTTTCCCCTCCCGGAACCCCCACCGGAAAGTTTTGCCTGGGTTTCCCGTATTTTCTCCTGTATTTCTTTTTGATCAATTTCTTTGTCTTCTCTTTGAGGCAATCTTCCTCTTCCGCCACTTCCTCGATTGGGTGCGCCGCCCGGTCTGAATCCTCCACCTGGCCGACCTCCGCCCGGTCCGCCTTCTCTTCCGCCACCGGTTCTTTGCTGACCACCTCCCGGTCCTGGCGCAGGTTTTCTTTCTACAGGAATACGTTTTCTTTTTCTTTTTTCTTCCTGTGTAGCAGGCTTAGGCCTTGTATCACTATTTACCGGGAGTGTAATTTTTCCTATGATCTTGGGTCCCTCAATTTTTTTTGCTTTGATGTTTTCAATAATAGCAGGGGCCTCAGTTTCGGGTTCTTTTTGTTCTGCTACTTTTTGAATTATAACCGGAGTTTCCGGCTGAATTACTTTTTCTGTTACAGGCGTTTTTTCTTTCTCCTCCGGTACTTTCTTAATTGTCTTTTTTGGGCGCGTAGATGAATCTATCTTAGAA
>JBAQJB010000382.1:0-2081 GCA_049289155.1 Chitinophagaceae bacterium | reverse complement strand
AAACAATTGTCCAAATCACCTGCTTCTAAAAAAGCAATTGCATTTTTTGTTTCCAGTCCGCCCAACCTTTTTTGAATACGTTCAATTGCATCGTGCAAATTTTCTTTTTTATATCTTCCATATTCCTCCACGATATGCGACAACCTTTCTTCAAAAGGAATATCAATAAAAAAAACCGGCGCTGCACGCATGCAATTGTAAAATGTAGCAGGAATATTCAATGCACCGATGCGGCGGCTCTCATCTTCTACCCAAATGTTGGTTTCTCCTTCTACATTCATTTTCCAAAGCGTATCAGCCAAAATATTTTCAAACATTTCCTGTCGCGGTTGGGGCGCATCATCCAGGTTTCCAAATGCAGATCCTTTGTGACAGGCAATTCCTTCCAGGTCTACAACAGCATGGTTTTTTACAAACATTTCCTGTAAGACTTCAGATTTTCCACTGCCTGTATAACCGCCTAAAACGTAGAGCGCATAATCTTTTTCCAATTGCTCCAGCGCCCAGTGACGAAACGTTTTATAGCCACCTTCCAGTACAAAAACATCGAAGCCATATAAGTCTAAAAGCCACGCCACTGCTGCACTTCGCATACCACCGCGCCAGCAATGCACAATTATTTTTTTGTCATTATTTCCTTTTAAAGTTTTGGCTTTTTCAATAAGCGGCAACATTTTTTCTTTAAAAAATCCCAGGCCAATTTCTACTGCAGATTGACGGCTGTCCTGTTTGTATGCAGTACCAATTTCTTTTCTTTCTTCATCAGAAAATAAGGCGAAACTGTGCGCGCCGGGAATATGCGCCTGCTGGTATTCGCCGGGACTGCGCACATCAAAAACGGGCACCGAATTTTTTAATTCGAGTAATGTTGATATGGAAATTTTTGTAGCGGCCATGCCGCGCAAAAGTAAGCAGGGCAGGATGAAAACCGGCATTCTTAATTTCATTTATAAAAAAAATAAAATCATTTAAGGTGAATTGAATAAATTTATTGCAAATCGTAAACCAGGTGTATATGAAAAGTTTAATTTTTATGTTGTGTATGGCCATTGCAGCCAGTTCTTTTTCCCAAACCTTAACTGTTGAAAAAATAATGCGTGATACCAAATGGATCGGCACATCGCCTTCCAATGCATTTTGGTCAGTGGATAATCAAACTATTTATTTTAACTGGAACCCGGACAATCAAACCAGCGATTCCATGTATTATACGGATATAAAAAGTATGCAACTGATCAAGGCCGATCAGCGGAAAGCCAGGATGGCACAGGCTATGGCACGCGGTAACTGGTCAACAGATTTTACAAAATTACTTTTCACCTACCAGGGTGATATTTTTTTATATAACATCAATACAAAAGATACATTGCGCATTACGCAAACAGAAGACTTTGAATACAATCCTATATTTATAAAAAATACAACTGCAGTTGTCTATAAAAAAGGCAATAATCTTTTTTGCTGGGATTTTAAAAATGGCACCACAAAACAACTCACGAATTTTATTGAAGGAACAAAGTCCACTGAAAAAAAATTGAATTTACAGGAAGAATGGTTGAAGCAACAACAGTTGGAAACTTCCAGCGTGATCAAAGAAAGACAGGTTAAACGTGATGCGCGTATGGCTGCAAACAATGCAATGAAAGATGCAGATACATTGTATGATAATTACTTAAACGGAAAAGATATTTCCTACCTGGAACTCAGTCCCAATGGGAATTTCCTGGCTTACTTATTATATGAAGCGCCTGGTAATGCAAAGCAGACAATTGTTCCAAATTATGTAACTACTTCTGGTTTTACTACGGATATTCATGGCCGTACAAATGTGGGTGCACCACAGGGCAGTTATTCCTTTTATGTGTTGAATATTTTGCAAAATAAGTTACTGGAAATAAAAACAGATAGCATTCCGGGTATTTTAGATCAACCCGATTATGTAAAAGATTATCCCGCAGTTTATGCAGATAAAAAACCGCAACCACGTGAAGTTGTCGTGGATATGTGTTCCTGGAATAAAGATGGAAGCCGCGCTGTGGTTGACATTCGTTCATTTGATAATAAAGACCGCTGGTTGATGG
>JBAQJB010000381.1:0-1525 GCA_049289155.1 Chitinophagaceae bacterium | reverse complement strand
GTATTGATGTCAACATTGTTCTTTGCAAGTTGTATATCAAAATTATTTTTTAAAGCAATTTGCAAAGATTTATCCAGCGTTAATTGCTGGGCCTTTGAAAAACCAGGAATTAAAATCAATATTATATAAATCCATTTTTTCATCAATCTTTTTGTTTTCATATTTTGCTGCGCAAAAATTATTCTGAAATATGTGTAATGTGCGCTTTATGTTTACCCGATAAATACATATAAACAGCAGGAATCACCAACAGGGTTAAAAATAATGAAAATAATAAACCGCCAACGATCACAGTACCAAGCGGCATGCGGCTTGTGGAAGCTGCGCCCAGGCTGACAGCTATTGGTAAAGCGCCTAATGAAGTTGCCAGCGTTGTCATTAAAATTGGGCGAAGCCTTTGTGTAGCAGCTTCAATCACCGCTTCTTTTTTTGCCATTCCCTGCAGGCGTTTTTGATTGGCAAATTCAACAATCAATATTCCATTCTTTGTCACCAGGCCTACGAGCATGATCATGCCAATCTGTGAAAAAATATTCAGTGTTTGATCAAGTATATACAAACTCATTAATGCACCTGCCAATGCAAGCCAAACTGTAAACATAATTGTGAGCGGATCGGAAAAACTTTCAAACTGTGCCGCCAACACCAAATAAATCAATAATAATGCAAGTCCGAATGCAAACGCTGTATTGGATGAACTTTCTTCAAAGTCGCGCGAAGCACCGGTTAATGCAGTTTGAAAACTTGGGTCTAATGTTTTGGCTGCAATGGCTTTCATTGCTGCAATACCATCGCCAATTGTTTTTCCTTCTGCCAGTGAAGCAGAAACTGTAGCGCTTTTAAAGCGGTTGTAGTGATACAAAGTTGGTGGCTCACTATTTTCTTCCATTTTCACCACTGCTGATAAAGGAATATTTTCTCCCTTATTATTTCTAACATATAATTTTTCAATATCGGAAGGTTTATCGCGGTCAGATCTTTCAACCTGCCCAATTACCTGGTATTGTTTTCCATGCATTAAAAAATAAGCCATTCGTCTTCCACTAAATGCGGATTGTACTACGCTGGTTATTTCAGCAGAAGAAAGCCCCAGGTCTTTTGCTTTAATCCGGTCAACAGTGAGCTGTAATTCAGGTTTATTAAATTTTAAATTTTCATCTACATTCTGAAAGGTCGGGTCTTTCCGCGCCGCTTCCATAAATTTTGGAAGTGCCTCTTTAATTTTATTAAAGTCAAGATTTTGAATAACAAATTGCACGGGAAGCCCGCCACGGCCGGAGCCTGCAGCAATAGTCTGTTCCTGTATAGTAAATATTTTGGCGTCGTTAAATCGTTTCAATTTTTCATTCAAATCATTTGAAATATCATTTTGAGAACGCGTACGATCAGGCGGATCTACAAGACCTACACGCCCATATGCCGAATTTACACCTGTGCCGGAAAAACTCGGCGTGGCGCTAAAAGCGAAAGTTCGTTCAGGTAATGAATCATATAAATAATCCGCCAGTTCATCTGATAATTTTTG
>JBAQJB010000380.1:0-1742 GCA_049289155.1 Chitinophagaceae bacterium | reverse complement strand
AATAGGTAGCATCACCTCCAGTCCATCCATTTCCATAGCGAGTAAACAAATTATTAAATGGAGTTGCATCTGTTACAGAAACGCCACTACTCATGCTGGCATTTTCTTCTGCATTATAATCTAATTCAGTAATTATTGTTTCCGGATTTTGACATGCATGCAATCCAAACGCAATTGAAATAATCAGTAAATATTTATTCATAAGAAAGGGTTTATAATTATTAAAGATATTGATTTACTTAAATAATTGACAATGGACAGTTGACAGTTGACAATGAAAAAGATTAGTGATGATTATTTAAACAAATATTATTTACGTTTTTGTGTTTTTGACCCTCTCCTTACTCTCCCTGCCTTCGGCAGGTAAACTTTTTAAGCTTGCCTGCCGAAGGCAGGGGAAGATAAGAGATGGGTCTAAACAATTAACAATTGACAGTTGACAATTGACAATGAAAAAGAACTTATGCTTTTTATATACTCTTATATCATATTTAATTGAAGTTTATTATCATAATTAGAACAATGCTTTTGATTGTACCACTTTGTCTAAACAAGATAAGAGATGAATCAAAACAAGATAAGAGATGGCTCAAAAAAAAATAATTACAGTCCAAATAAACAATGCATCAGTATAAATTGAAACACCTCAATTGCTTTTCCCTCCAAAACAAATTCACACATTATAACTTTGAATTAAATACTTTAGCTATACAATTCAAACTTATGATAACCCGAAACTTAGCTTCCATAGAAGCACATGTTTGGAAAAAGCTGGAAGAAAAACTTCCTGAAGGCTTATATTATCACGGTATGCATCATACAAGAGATGTGTTGGAAAGTGCTTTGTTAATAGCACAAATGGAGGGTGTTACTGATAAAGAAGATCTGTTTCTGTTGCATGTTGCCTGCCTGTATCACGACTTAGGTTTTATTGAAGTGTATAAAGGTCATGAAATGCGAGGCTGTGAAATTGCCCGGGCAGAGTTGCCGGGTTTTGGATTAACTGAAGAGCAAATAAAAAAGATATGCAGTATGATAATATCCACTCGTTTGCCGCAATCTCCTGCTACAGAATTGGAACAGATTATTTGTGATGCAGATTTATATTATCTCGGTGGAACAGATTATGAAACTGTTTCTGAAACTTTATTTAAAGAGCAACATGAATTGGGAATGATAAAAGACAGAGATGCATGGAATAAAATACAATTAGATTTTTTGCAGAAGCATAACTATTTTACGGCATCTGTTAAGAGTTCGCATAACCTTGGAAAATCAATGCATACAAAACGCATATTGGGTTTAGTAAATAACAATAAAAAAATATAAGTGATAAGAATGGGGGGCAAGATTAGTAATGGCAACTGAAAGAATTTTAACACTGTTAAATGTCAGACAAGCGGAAGTGTGGTTAGTGAAGCGATTGTTCTGGTTACAATTTTTTCAAGGTATTGCACTCGCTTTTTTCTTTACAACTACCTACGCAGAATTTCTGCATCATTTTCCTATAACAGAATTATGGCGGGTATTTATTCTCTCCGCATTTTTACTATGGATATTTGGTTTTATCTATTCCAAATTCGAACATCGCATATCTCCTGAGAAGCTCAGTATTTACACTACAATATTTATGGCGGCAAGTATGCTGGTGTTTCAGATTATTGAAGGGCGTACGCATAGTGAAGCATATTTTTATTGGGCTGTAGCATGGTTTAATGTATTGTACTTATACAACAATTTTG
>JBAQJB010000379.1:0-4291 GCA_049289155.1 Chitinophagaceae bacterium | reverse complement strand
CGGCATTGCGCAGGTTGGTCATTTTCTTTTTACCAATACTTTCTTCCGGGTAGCCATAGGTCATTGTAGTGCGTGTTTTAATTTCAATAAAATGTAACAGCCCATCTTTTCCCGATGCGATCAGGTCTACTTCCCAATGTTTAAAACGCCAGTTTTTTTCCAGGATCGTAAAGCCATTTTTTTCCAAAAAAACTGAAGCCATTGCTTCCCCTTTATTTCCTGTATTTTTGTTTTGAGTCATGTGCTTATCAATCTAAACAAAAACTTTTGATCTTGCAAGAGAAAATTTTTAAATTAAAGGGAAAAGTCATGCATTACGCCTGGGGCGGACACCAGTTTATACCTGCCTGGCTGGGCATCCAAAATGCCGCGAACCAGCCATTCGCGGAATATTGGATGGGCGCGCATCCTTCTGCGGCATCCAGTATCATTACGAATACGGGCGCAATTAATTTACAGGACGCTATCCGGGAAATGCCCGTTTTTTTACTCGGCGAAAAAGTATATGAAACCTATGGCGAACTTCCTTTTTTATTTAAAATATTAGATGTAAAGGATGCTTTATCGATACAGGTGCATCCGACCAAATCCGCTGCAGTAAAGGGTTTCGACGCGGAAGATGTAAAGGGCAAACCACTCCAGGCAGCAGACAGGAATTATAAAGACAGGAATCATAAACCAGAGATCATGGTGGCATTGAGTGATTTTTGGTTATTGCATGGTTTTATGCCCGAAGAACAATTGCAAAATAGATTAGATGCTATTCCGGCATTCAAAGACCTGGCTGAATTATTTAAACAAAAAGGGTATAAAGCATTGTATAAAGAAGTGATGCAAATGCCGCAGGAAAAAGTAGATAGTATGCTCACGCAACTTGTAAAAACTGCCTTAAAGAAAAAAAAGGTATTGCCCAAAACGGACCCGGCATTTTGGGTGGCAAAATATTATGGAGATAAAGAAGTAAAGAATATTGACCGGGGAATTTTCTCTATTTATTTTTTCAATTTATTGCATATTAAAAAAGGGGAGGGCATTTTCCAGGGCGCTGGTTTACCGCATGCATACCTGGAAGGGAAATATATTGAGCTCATGGCAAACAGTGATAATGTACTCCGTGCAGGGCTTACACCAAAACATATAGATGTACCTGAACTCATAAAGCATGTGATTTTCAAAGGCATAACACCGGAGATTTTAAAAGGCAGAAATGATGGCCAGGGAATATTTATGTACGACTGCCCCGCGCCGGATTTTGCACTTGCAGCCATTCAATTAAAAGCGGGTGAGAAAGGCAGTTATGCTGCACAATCCCCGGAAATTATTCTCGTGATGGAAGGTGTTGCAAAACTGAAAGGTTCGCGTACACTGACGCTTAAAAAAGGGGAAGCGGCTTTTGTTGCTGCGGGTGAAAATTATGAAATCTTTACGAGTGCTAAGCTACAGGCATTTAAAGCATTTGTGCCTTAGTATTTAATTCTTTTTTAAACAGGAGCGAAACAGGCAAATTAGTATTTTGATGTGCTCATGAAAACCCGAAGGGTTGAAATTATTATAGGATAGAATTAAATTGTGCTTTCTAAACCCCGGAGGGGTGGCATTTTTATTTTTATTCAAATTAATCTTACGCAGGTGAACATTTTTTAAATTTACATTTAGGTTGTCTTTGCTATTAAATGTTGGGAAAATTTGATTACCGATTAATACGAAAGGGGATTGCTCAAAAATATTACTGCTTTTAAAGAGAAAGATCAATAGATTGACATTAAGGACTCTTTACACAATTATTTAAATACTATCATATCACCCCTTCGGGGTTAGCTTTTTAACTTGGTTTTTCTTCATCTATAATCATAACACCCTTTCAGTGTTACAGTTCATCCATTGATCAGCAGCAGCATAATTTCAGACAGCTCTTTAAAATATTAATTAGCTGTAAAATACAAATTCCCTCAAAAAGTTATAAAGCCTTATTTTTGCAAAAAATATTCCATCATGAAGCAAACACGTTCAACTATCTTTTTTTTAATATTTGTAATTGCAGTTACCACGCTTGTAAAATTTATATGTGCGCCAAATATTGCACTGAGCGGGTTTAGCACGATCATCGCCATGTCATTGTTTGCCGGCCTTAAAATCAAAGATGTCAAAGTTTCCTTTTTATTTCCTCTGCTTGCTTTATTCATCAGTGATGTACTCATACAAATTTTTTACTCTGCAGGCTGGTTTCCTTTTGCGGGTTTTTATTCCGGCCAATTAATCAATTATATATTATTGCTGGTGCTTGTATTAATTGGAATTGCTTTGCGAAAAGCAAAAACACCGGGCATCATTCTTAGTATACTAGCTGGTCCGCTGGTTTATTTCTTCTTATCCAATTTCCAGGTTTGGGTAGGCCAGCCAACTTTATTTTCAAGAGACTTTTCCGGACTGGGAGCTGCGTATGCAATGGGCATTCCTTTCCTAAAAAATTCATTCTTATCAACGCTTGTATTTGTACCCACATTTATTTTTATGTATTCATTTTTTATGGGTAAAAAGCATGCCTTGCAATTTAAAAAAGCATGATCATTTTATTTTTATAGAACCGGCGATTGCCGGTTTTTTTTATGCATGGATTAAAATGTTCCTACATAGTGAAACGTCTTATAGCATATACATCTGGAAGTGAATATTTTCCTTTTGCAGACTTTGCTTATCGGTTGGTGTCCACACCAACAGAAATTCCTTATCAAAGAAGCTATTTGGTGAAGACACCAAACAGTAAAGAAACATCTTGGTGTTAGATGCATGCTTTCTAATTTGTATTAGACTTCAATTCCTTTCTATAAATCAGCCAGAAGTTTATGGTAAATATCAACCAAATGAAAAGTGAAACTCCATGCAAAAGCATATCTAATTTATCATCTTGCTTAATAGCATTCATTAATAAATAGGATCCCATTAATATCATAAGTGTTCCTAAAATCCCTGCTATGAGATATTTTTTTTGCTTTGAAAATTTTCTATATTTCATTTCTGCGTATGGTAAATATATTGAAAGAAATTTTTTCTTTTATCAAATTTTCACAACTTTGTGGTTCTTTTTCCACCATCTTTTTTTCATCAATTGAAAGACTGTCAACTTATTCTTGTATCATCTTTGAATTCTCTCCACACCTGTTTATCACATTGTGATCTGTAAAATTCTATTATACTTCAAAAGTAGAATAATTTTTCATTCCAACAAAGCAGCGAAAGGTTTCGGTTTTTGCGTTGTTAGGCTTTTAGAATACTCAACAGTCCGTGTTAATATTAGTTATTTCTTCTTTCGTACAATTAAAACTGTCAGAACGAGATTAATTATTATTGAAATGAATAACCAAATTGAAATTTTATCTTCAGGCTCTGTGTTTGACAACGTTTCTGTTGTAGTAGTAGAATTCAACGTGTCGTTTTTTATACTATCTGTTTGTACGAATGCCTGGTTGTCAGTCTTCATATTTGATTCAGCAGGAAAAACCAGGTCCATATATGGGATGGATATGTCTTTTATTTGATACAACGTGGTCTTATTTGGTTGAATAATTTTTACAGCACTAAAACTATTCAAAGTAAAAGAAGCGATTAATTCATTCTTAATTGCATCCAGTTTGACAATTGTTTCTTTGGTTCGAATAACAACTGTGTCAGATGCGAGAGATAATGAATATGTAAATTTATATAGTTTCGGGCTTTCGGTTTCTTTCTGCAAATGATTGAAAATTGCATTTGCTAAATCTATTCCCTCGGAGCCAAACAGTTCTTCAAATTCTTTGGGATGCAGGTAGATATAGCTCCCTGATTTGTCAAAAATTGTTGTTCTTGTCCAGGGGCCTTGTATGTATTCGGTTTGAATGTAAATAAAATAAGTTAACCATTCAGTCGCAAAGCAGTTTTGCCCGATGGTCAAGAATAATATTATTACCAGGATTCGTCTCATAATAATTGCTTGTAGTGTCCCGCATTGGCGCAATAAGGTTTCGATGCAGTGTCTGTCCGTTGCGGAACCTGGTTAAAGATGAGAATTTTTATTGGGAATGCCAGTCATATTAATACACGGTCTGCCTATGACTTCAGAAAAACAGATAAATGATGCATGGTATACTTGCGCTTGTCCGGATTGCGCCAAAATCTTTGTATGTGCCCTTTAAGCAAGCTTTAAAGCTTTAATAGATTTTAGTAATGATCCTTTCGTGGATATTTGTTCTTCAATGTCAAAGTCATCTTGTAACCCAAGCCAAAATTTTGCAGAGTTGCCAAAATACCTGCTTAA
>JBAQJB010000378.1:0-3193 GCA_049289155.1 Chitinophagaceae bacterium | reverse complement strand
GCCCGGAAATGATTTTTCAACAACAACTACCACGCATTTTTTTTATACAGATGGCAGTTCTGTTACGCTGGCAAATAAAGTTATTACACAACCTGGCAATCAGCAAAATCAATCTTCCAAAACTATTCTCGTAAGTGAAAAAGAAAAATGGATTTTGATCTTCATGGTTTTCTTACTCGAATTTATTTTCACCATTTCATATGGGCCGCTCGCTGCTTTTATGGTGGAAATGTTTCCACTCAAAATTCGGTATACATCACTTTCATTGCCTTATCATTTTGGATATGGAATCTTTGGTGGCATGGCACCCTATTTTGCAACATACCTTGTGCAAAAAGCACAGGATGGCAACAAGCCTAATTATTATTTAGCAGGGCTCTCCTACCCGATCGTACTCATGTGTATCAGCGTGGTCATTGGATTTTTATATTTAAAAGAAAATAACAGGAAACAGGCGGTCCGCCTTATTCCTGTTGCATTATCCAATCAACTAAAAAAGTGGTTGGGTATTGTTTGGATATTATTGGGTTTCGTGGCTACGTGGTTTGGTATTTTTAAAATGGGCATTCCAAAAATTTTATCGGGCCGCCAGGATGATGTTGTTTTTGGCATTATTATGATGTGTATCATTATGCCCATTGCTGTAGCGGGATTATTTATTTTTGGTAAATATGCTTTGCAGGGAGAGTATGCGGATGAATAATTATAAATAGAAAAAAATTTGCTTCGTAAAAAAAACAGGCGCACGATTTTTTCGCATAGTAATGTAAATGAATTTTTTATTCAAATAAATGAGAAGCAATCACCGCAAAAGCCGTTGCCGCATTTAATGATTCCGCGCCGCCTTTTTTGGGAATGGTGATGCGCTTTGTAATATATTTTTGCAAATTTTCATGAATGCCTTTCCCTTCATTACCAATTATTAAAATACCTTCCTTCTGCTTCGGTATCGAATGAATATTTTCCCCGGACAGCATTGCTCCATAAACAGGCAAACCTGTGTTTTCCAAATAATTTTCCAAATCTTCATATACCACCTGCACGCGCGCTAAACTTCCCATAGAAGCCTGTACCACTTTTGGATTATATACATCAGCCGTGTCATTTGATGCTATGATGTGTTGCAAGCCAAACCAATCCGCCGTGCGGATCATATTTCCAACATTCCCGGGATCCTGTATCGCATCTAAAACCAAAACCCAACCGCTTTTCGGAGAAATGTCGGTATTCTTTTTTTGCGGAAAAATTGCCAGCACCTGGTTGGATGTTTTTAAAAAACCGGCATTTTGTAACTCGTCCTCAGTTGCCGGGTGAACAAATTTTCCCTGGATACCCGGGTTTTCCCCAAGCCAGTTTTCAGTAGCAAATAATTTTACCGGGATACATTTTTCTTTCAAAAATTCACGAACTACCTTATCTCCTTCCGCAACAAAAACGCATTCTGCATCACGTTTTTTTTTTCGCGTGCAAAGATTGAATATATTTGGCCTCATTTTTACTAATCATTATCTATGCGTTTGCGCAATAAAATTGTTTTATTTTTTTCATTGACTCTATTCATCAGCTCATTTATTTCCTGCTCGGAACAAAAAGTGCTTTTTTTTAACCGCACCAAAGTAAAAAATTTTCCGGTAGATACGCCATTCGTTTTTGATAATATTTTAAATGTGCAGGGCGACATTTCAAAAGATGAAAAAAAAAGTCTCACTATCGGGCTGGAAAATTATTGGGATGATAGCCTGAAAGCCCCGAAGGTACAGCAGTTCGGCCTTTTTTATAAAGAAAGGTACCCGCCTGTTTTTGACTCGTCAAATATTACGCGCACGGAAGGGCTGATGAATAGTTTTTTAAATACACAGGGATTTTACCATACACAGTTTACGGATTCCTTCTATGTGGATACATTTAATACGCAGCAACGTACTACTATTATGATGAATGTTTTCACAGGTAAACGTACCCTGATCGATTCCGTTCACTACACGTTCCGGGATTCAGCGCTGGAACGCATTGCCCGGAATCAAGCAAAGAAAACATTAATAGTACCGGGAAAAACTTCTTATTCAAAACAAATCATAGGTGCTGAACTGGACCGCCTGGTCAATCAATACCGGCGGGTTGGATATTTTTTACTCACGCGGGATAATCTGGTGGCAATCGTTGATACAACCGACTTCAGTTTATTGAAACTGACACTCGATCCTTTCGAACAGGCACAATTAATGTCCGAAGCAGAAGAACGGCGGAAGCAAAATCCGAAAGCATTTATTTCCATACAGGAAAGGGCAAACCCGGATACATTAAACCCCGATTCGGATTCTATTTTTTTAAAAAAATATTATGTGGGGCGGAATTATATTTATCCCGAAACAAGAAATTATGATATTCCGGATAGTATTATGCGGCACCCGGAACAATGGAATATAGATTCAACGAAAAATTTTACATTTTATAGCAAACAGGATCTTTTCAATTATTCTGTTTTGCGTAAGCATACCTATACACATAAAGGCGCATTATACAATGAAGATAATTTTTATAAAACACTAAATAATTTTACACAGATCGGGGCCTGGGACCGCGTCGATTACCGAACCGTAATCCGTGGAAATGATACAGTAGATTTTCATTATTTTTTGACACCTGCTAAAAAAGAAACGATCACACTTGGCCTGGAAGCCAGCAGGAATACAGGCGATTTTTTAACGTCGTCTAATTTATTTGGCCTCTCATTTAATATCACCTATCGCAACAGGAACGTGTGGCACCGGGCCATTCAGTCATCCACAACATTTAGTAATGGAGTTGAATTTAGTTTTGATAAAAACAATCCTTTATTACAAACCGTTCAAACTTCTCTGAATCATTCCTATATTTTTCCAAAATTTATTTCACCGATTAAGATCATCAAAACGGGCAGGCTGGATGCCATCAGAACTATTATAAATCTTAGTGCCGCGTATTCAGACAGGAAGGATTTTTTCCGGGTTCGTTCGCTGACCGGTGGCTGGGGTTATGAATGGGTAAAGAAAAATAAAGTATGGCAGTACAAGCCTTTGAACATTGAATTATATTCACTCGATACTTTGCCATTACTGGACAGTGCCTTTCGCACCAATCCATTTTTACGCACCTCATTTAATACCGGTTCGGTAATTAGCCAGCAACTAAGTTTTAGTGTAAATTATCCCGA
>JBAQJB010000377.1:0-4107 GCA_049289155.1 Chitinophagaceae bacterium | reverse complement strand
AATGGGTGCTTCCAAAATAATGCGTTTAATTTTTTCCAAATAATGCATTCAAAAAAAAATTCCCCTTTACCATTTTGTACCTTGCAGCCATGGGGAAATATTTAGAAGGTTTAAATCCTCCGCAACTCGAAGCGGCTACACATATGGAAGGGCCGTTGATGATCGTGGCTGGTGCAGGCAGTGGAAAAACGAAAGTACTTACAACACGTATCGCGCATTTAATGGCGAATGGCGTGGATTCTTTTAATATACTCGCACTCACATTTACCAATAAAGCCGCCGCGGAAATGAAGTCGCGGATCGAAAGTTTATTGCAGTCAAAGGAGGCGCGGAATTTATATATCGGTACTTTTCACAGCGTTTTTGCGCGCATCCTGCGCACGGAAGGAACCCGGCTTGGCTACCCGTCCAACTTTACAATCTATGATACAGATGATTCGCGTTCAGTGCTCAAAGCGGTTACCAAAGAATTGAACCTGGATGAGAAACATTATAAGCCAAATAATGTACACAACCGTATTTCACAGGCAAAAAATGCGTTGGTCGGGCCGATGGAATACCAGCAGGATTATTATATACAACAGGAAGATCAGCGCGCCAACCGGCCTGCTATCGGGAAAATTTACCAGGCTTATGCAGAACGTTGTTTCAATAATGGCGCAATGGATTTCGATGACCTGTTATTCAAAATGCATGAATTGTTGCGGGACTTCCCGGACGTGCGGCACAAATATCAGCACAAGTTTAAATTTATTTTGATCGATGAGTTCCAGGATACAAACCCGGTGCAATACGAGATCGCAAAATTGCTCGCGGCCGTGCATGAAAATATTTGCGTGGTGGGCGATGATGCGCAAAGTATTTATAGTTTTCGTGGCGCGACCATTGAAAATATTCTCCAGTTTCAAAAAGATTATGATGATGTGAAAATGGTGAAGCTGGAACAAAATTACCGCAGCAGTAAGAGCATTATTGAAGTGGCCAATGAGATCATTAAAAATAATAAAGGACAGATCCCAAAAAATCTCTGGACAGAAAATGTGGAGGGTGAAACCATCAAACTTGTACGTACCATGACGGATAATGATGAAGGCCGTTTTGTTGCGGATATTATTAAAGAACAAAGATTACGCAATCATTATTATAATAATGATTTTGCTATATTATACAGGACGAATGCACAAAGCCGCGCCTTTGAAGAAAGCCTGCGCAAACATGCGATACCGTATAAAATTTATGGCGGCCTGAGTTTTTATCAACGAAAAGAGATCAAGGATTTTATTTGTTACTTAAGAATTAGTGTAAATACCAGGGATGAAGAAGCATTGAAAAGAATTATCAATTATCCGGTTCGGGGCATTGGCAAAACTACCGTGGAAAAAGCCCTTATAATGGCGCATGAAAATAAACTGTCTTTGTTTGATATTCTTTTGGAAGCGCATGTACATGGCTTCAAAGGTGGAACATTGGAATCCATTAAAAATTTTGTTACCATGATCCGCTATTTTCAAACTTTATTAACTCAAAAAAATGCGTATGATGTAGCCACGCTAATTGGAAAACATACACAGATCACGAAAGAATTATTCAACGATAAAACGACCGAAGGACTTGCGCGTTATGAAAATATCCAGGAATTATTGAACTCCATTAAGGAGTGGACGGAAACACCGGATAATGAAGACGGCGAAGTAGTAGATAAAAGCCTGGGTGCCTATTTACAACAGATCACTTTACTCACCGATGCAGATTCAGATAAAAATGGCGATGCGGATACGGTGAAATTAATGACCGTGCATGCTGCTAAAGGTTTGGAATTCCCGGTTGTATTTATCGGTGGCGTGGAAGAAAGCCTGTTTCCAAATGCCATGAGCATCAATACCCGTGAAGAATTAGAAGAAGAAAGGCGCTTATTTTATGTAGCCGTTACGCGGGCCAAACAAAAACTCTGGATCACCTATTCCAATACCCGATACCGTTTTGGGAACCTCGTGCAAAATGAACCCAGCCGTTTTTTAGAAGAGTTGCCGGAAGCATTTATTGATACCAGTTATGCCAGTGGAAGTTCGCGCCCACAAGGCATTTCCTCCAACATGGGCAATGCATTTCAACGCATGCAACGGGGAGGTTTTGGTGATTACAATGATGTAAAGCCAGCAGAAAAAAAATATGAGAAACCCTCTTACCTGCCTCCAAATAATACGAACCCGCAGGTTGCCATGCATGTGCCATCAAAAGATTTTATGCCGGATGATACCAGTGGCCTGAAGGTGGGCCAGCGTGTAGAACATCAAAAATTTGGTTTTGGTACTGTTTTAAAAATGGAAAACATCGTACATAATCCAGCGGCAACAATTTCATTTGACCTCAACGGAGAAAAAAGAATTATGCTGCATTATGCAAAACTGCGGATCGTTCCGGAAATAAAAAAAGAAGAGTAAGAGTCAACCTGTTTATTTCATGGATTTGACAAGTATGCCAAGGTCTTTATCCGGTTCGCCTGAATCTCCATATTCCACTACGCGGCCAACTTCTTTCCCATTTTTCATCACAATAAAAGTGGGCACATTCGTGATATTAAAAACATGTGCCAGGTCAAATAAAGAACGGTGTTCATGATCCACTCCTATGAGTGTAATATTTTCTGCAGGGAAACCGGACATATCGATCAATTTATAAAAACCGCCTAACAAATTATGTGTATCCTCGCACCAGGTTCCGCAAAAAACCACCAATTGAAAGTCAGCGGCATGTTGCCGGAAAGCCTCTACAGCAGCGGCATCCGGGGTTTTTTCTGCATAACTCTTTTTGAACCAGGCAAATGAATTGTTGTTTTCCAGTAATGGCCTGTCTAAAATTCCCATAAGAATTTTTTCATTCCCTTCTGTTTTTATTTGATATGCAGGCGGCGCAATACCAACACTTTTTTTCTGCACGGCACAAGCGTTCATGATAAAACACAAACAAACAAAAACAACAGCTTTTTTGATCTGCATAAAAATTTTGAATTGAGGTTTTTTTTAAAGCAATATTTTATTCTCCATCCAGGTTTGCTTTTAATTCGAGCAGGAAATATTTGATTTTTGAAAGGGATTGAACGGTCTTCAATTCTGCCATGGCTTTCGCGTGATTATCTTTTAAATATTGGCGTGCGCCTTCAATGGAAAATTTTCTTTCCCTTAGTAAATGATAGATCAATTGCAGGTTTTTCACATCTTCCGGGCGAAAAAGCCGATCGCCCTTTTTGTTTTTACGCGGCTTTAAAATGGAAAATTCATTTTCCCAAAAACGGATCAAAGACGTATTCACATTAAACCATTGCGCCACTTCACTGATCGGGTAATAACTTTTCGAAAACAGGATTTTATCAGCGGGAATTTCTACATGGACAATAGCGGCGTCCATTTCCTTATATGATTTCCTGCCCCGCCGGTTTTCCTTTGTGAAAACTTTCTCATCTTCAATAGCTGGCTCCATTGAAATTTCCTTATCAGTATCCAAAGCATCATCCTCCTTCTTTGGTAAGTTGACATCTTTATTTACATCAACAACTTTTTTTTGAGAAGAAGGCTGCTTTTCTTCATCGCCACCAAAAATATCCAGTTGCATCATGACACGAAAATAATTGTTAGAATGTTAAAAAGCAATACCTATTTGATGAACGGGGATAAAATGTAAATATTGGGAAAATAATATTAGAGAAGGAATTAGAAATAATGGTTTTATTCAAGCCTCAATAAAAGATTTATTTGCAAGTAGTACATCTGAGGTGCTATACTGGTTTTACCTTGGTAAAAGAAAAAGATTGCTATTGATTTGCGCATGGATAGTTTAACCTTTACTGGTAATAAAAATTTGAAATAAAACTGAAAGGCACGTTCCTTCCTGAACCACATAGGCACATAGATACATAGGTTTTCACATAGCATTTATCATTTACCGGGTAAAATAGAAAATAAATTATTGATTAAGGTTTTTTCTCAGTTGCAAAACCAATCACTTTGTTGGTAAGCTCATTTAAATATTGCGTAGTTATTGTATTTTTCTATGTGTTAATCTATGTGCCTATGATTCTATGTGGTTCAAAAATGATATTCTCTCATATCC
>JBAQJB010000376.1:0-10011 GCA_049289155.1 Chitinophagaceae bacterium | reverse complement strand
TATAAAAATAATTTCCTGCAGTTACCATTGATTGAACTCTGGTTCAATGAAATATTTCCCCAACAAAACTTACAACCATTTTCATTGTTACCCACATTCGATATTGATATCGCTTTTAAATATTTATTTAAACCGGCAATTAAAAATTTTGCCCTGGCAACTAAAGAATGGATTACCGGTAACAAGGAGTCAGTTTCACATCGCTTTAATGTGCGGAGTGGAAAAGGAAAAGATCCGTTTGACCAGTTTGACTATATAGAAAACCTGGCCCGGAATCTTCCACTGCAACCCATTTATTTTTTCCTGGTCGCAGAAAAAAATAGCCGCTATGATAAAAATATTTCTCCCGGAAAAGATGGGATGAAAAATTTGATTGCGTTCGTTGCACAAAAAAATAAAACCGGTATTCATCCCTCCTGGCAAACTTTTGACAATGATAATTTATTAAAAGAAGAAATAGAAATCCTGAAAAAACTCAGTGGACAAAAAATAAACAAATCAAGGCAGCATTACATTCGATTGACGATGCCCGGCACATATCGCAGGTTATTATTGCAGGGTATCACTGAAGATTATTCAATGGGATATGGCAGCATCAATGGTTTCCGCGCGTCTACTTCAAAACCATTTTTTTGGTATGATTTGGAAAAAAATGAAAAGACAAGTTTACAAATTTTTCCATTTTGCTATATGGATGCCAATTCTATTTTTGAACAAAAACAAAATCCAAAAGAAACTGAAATAGAATTGGCATTTTATAAAAATGTAATCTCAAAAACGCATGGACAAATGATCGGTATCTGGCACAATCATTTTCTCACCGAAGAAAAAGAATGGTTGCCCTGGAGAAAAATTTTTGAAAATTTTTTAGAAAATTGCCAAGAAGTTTAATAATGAGCTCATCTATTCAAAAAATTAAATGATTCGCCTGCATTAAATTATAGTATATTTTATCACAGCTTTCTATCCTGCAAAAATTTACAATCTTACCTTTGCAACTTCTTAAAATAAGAATATGATAAAAATAGCTGTAGCAAAAGGTGATGGTATTGGCCCTGAAATTATGAGTGCGGTATTACATATTTTCCGCGAAGCGAAAGTGCCGCTCGAATATGAAACAGTGGAAATGGGTAAATGGGTTTTTGATAAAGGCTTTAATAATGGCATGACGCCGGATGCACAGGTAACTATTGAAGACTTGGGTATTTTATTCAAAGGCCCCATGGAAACGCCCAAAGGTAAAGGGGTAAAGAGTGTAAATGTTACCGCGCGAAAAACCTGGAATACCTATGCCAATAAACGCGTGTTTCAAACATTGCATGGCGTAGATACGGTTTTTAGTAAAGCAGGCATTCCTATTGATATTACTATTGTTCGCGAAAATATTGAAGATACCTATGGTGGCATAGAGCACATGCTCACGCATGATGTGGCATTAAGCAGGAGATTCATCACCCGGCCCGGGAGTTTGCAGGTGATCAAATATGCTTTTGAAATGGCGCGCAAAAAAGCAGCGAAACGTATTACCTGCGGACACAAAGCCAATATCATGAAAATTACAGATGGGCTTTTCCTGGATATTTTTTATGAAGTGGCAAAGGATTATCCCGATTTAAAATCTGATGATGTGATCGTGGATGACCTTTGCATGAAACTCGTAACACGCCCTGATATTTTTGATGTGGTCGTACTCACTAATTTGCAGGGCGATATTGTTTCTGACCTATGTGCAGGCCTTATTGGCGGACTTGGTTTTGCGCCTTCAGCAAATATTGGCGACCACATTTGTATTTTTGAAGCTGTGCACGGAACAGCCCCCGATATAGCCGGGCAAAACAAAGCAAATCCAACCGCGCTACTACTAAGTGGCATCACTATGCTAAGGCATCTCGGCTTAATGAAAGTTGCTGCAATGATTGAAAACGCATTGCTCTTTACCTTAGAAAGCGGGAAACATACGGGCGATTTTGGCAGTAATGAAAAGCCTTCACTTGGTACCAATGAATTTGCTGAAGCAATCATTGCAAATTTTAATAAGGTGCCGGCACAGGGAGCAAAACCCTTATTGGAAGACCAGCCACCCACTCCAACAAGATTTAAACTGGAAAAAAATCCCATGCTGGAAAGTATTGAAATGGAAAACGAAGTGATCGTTGGTGTGGACCTGTTTATTGAAAGCAATGAACAACCGGTAGCAATTGCCACAAAATGCCTCAAGCATGCAGGCGTAAAATTTTCCCTGGTTAACATCAGTAACCGGGGCACACAAGTTTGGCCAACTGGATCCGTGTATACAAATTTAGTGAACCAATATAATGTGCGGTTTGAAAGTATTGATGGAGAACCTCTCAACCAACAGGATATTATTGGCCTGTATGTAAGCCTCAGTGGAAACTTTAAGATATGCTCCAGTGAATTATTAAATATGTGGGGCGGTAAAAAAGCGTACAGTATGGCGCAGGGACAATAATTTATACATCGCAACATTTTTTTTAAAAAAGTTTGAACTTTTTTTGGTGGAGTAAAAATATTCCTCTTATATTTACAATTCCTATTGAAGTAATAGGAATTGAAATTTAAAAAAAATTGTATGGCTACTACAAAAAGTAAAGAGAACAACCTGCGGGTTTTCATTAAGGCAACTACCTGGAGAATGGTTGGTACGGCAGACACAATATTACTTTCCTGGTTATTTACAGGCCAGATTACTTCTGCATTAAAAATTGGCTTCACTGAAGTTTTTACAAAAATCTTTTTGTTTTACCTGCATGAAAAATTATTATGGAGCCGTTTAAAGTTTGGCCAAACCTGGTCTGCAGACGGTGTTCTCATAGCTGAAAAAAGTTACAGGAGCCTGATCAAAGGAATAAGCTGGCGTTTTTTTGGAACGCTGGATACTATAATCATTGCTATGTTCTGGACGGGCAATTTTGCCCAGGCGTTTGCAATCGGAGGCACAGAAATCGTCACTAAAGTATTTTTGTATTGGGTACATGAGCGCTTATGGTTGAAAGTAAAATGGCAAAATCCATTGAACAAAAAAGTTGAAGTGGCGTCAACTGAAATTGATACTTCAAACATTCATTTGGTAAATCCATCCGTAGAAAAAACACCTGCATTGGAAGCTCAATAAATTTTGTTCCTATATTTTAACTGTTTTATTTTTTGCACCGGCTTTATAGCCTGATACTGCAAAATATAAAATAAATAAATAGCAGGGTACCATGATCCAGAATGCCTGTTGATAGCCGGCACGTTCACCAATATTTGCCCATAATTTTGGCAAAATAGCGCCGCCGGCAATTCCCACGATCAATAATGCGGATCCTGTTTTAGTAAATCTTCCCAGGCCATGAATAGCCAATGGCCAGATCGCAGGCCAAACCAATGCATTGGCCAATCCGAGTAAAGCAATGAATAAAATAGAATAATAGCCGGATGTAAAAATGGCTGCAACAGTAAATAAAATGCCCAGTATTGCGGAACCTTTCAATGCAGTTGTCTGGCTCATATATTTTGGAATAGTTACTATACCAATTAAATATCCGGCCAGCATTCCCAGCATGGTGTACGTGGTAAAATGTTTAGCGATTTCTAAAGGAATACCTATGGCTTTTCCATATACCTGGATTATGTCACCGGCCATAACTTCAACGCCCACATATAAAAATAAAGCGATAAAACCCATCCATAAATAGGGAAAACTGAAAATTGTTTTTCCATCCGGCGGTGCACCATTTGCCAGGTCATCTTCTCCTTCTGCTTTCACTTCCGGCAGGCTGGAAAATTTTATAAAAATTGCGAGGGCTCCCAGCACACAGGCAATAATGATATAGGGCACGATCACGCGGGAGGCAAGCACATCAAGCTCTGCAGCTTTTTGAACCGCATCCATCGTCTTAATTTTTTCAACCAAAACATCCGCATCTTTCAGCATAATCGCACCCATAATTAATGGGGCAAGCGCACCGGCCAGTTTATTGCAAATGCCCATTACACTAATTCGTTTCGCAGCACTTTCAATCGGGCCGAGAATAGTGATGTATGGATTCGATGCCGTTTGCAATAAAGCAAGCCCCGTTCCTATCACAAATAAACCAGTGAGGAATAAACCAAAAGTCCTGCTGTTTGCAGCAGGAATAAAAATTAATGCACCAATCGCCATAATAATTAATCCCAGCATCATACCACTTTTGAAACCGGTTTTTTTCAATACCCATGATGAGGGAAATGCCATGACTGCATAGGAAATATAAAAAGCAAATGTTACCAGAACTGCCTGTGCTGTTTCCAGTTCACAAGCGATCTGCAGGTAAGGAATCAGTGTGCTGTTGAGCCAGGTCACAAAACCAAAAATGAAAAACAGGATGCCAATAATTATTACCGGCATGGTATAATTTTTTTTCTCTACATAAGCAGCCTGGTTCATGATATAATTTTTAAATGCTGTAAAAATGAGTTTCTAAAAATTGAAAGTAAAACATATTCTCCCGAAACAGGAAATTTTCGTTTTGATGCATTAAAGTGCCCTAAATTTTTATTTTGTAACAAAAGAAAATGAATAATGCTTTGGTAAAAAAATTGAATCAGTAAAATATTTTATTTTTTATAAATACCTTTCAAAAAAAACCTATGCCCGCAATTCGTTTGGATAAAATAAGTACACGTGCTCCTAAAGGGATGAACAAAGATAAAACAAAGCAGAAGACAGATAAATTACTCGATGAATTGAATGAAATGCAAAACCTGTTATATGCAGAATCAAAACATTCGGTATTGATCATATTACAAGCACTGGATGCAGGCGGAAAAGATGGCCTGGTGCGAAATGTGTTTGGAAAATTTAACCCGCAGGGCGTGCTGGTACAATCTTTTAAAGTGCCTACTGCAGAAGAACTGGCACACGATTTTCTCTGGCGTATTCATAAACATACACCGGCAAAAGGATATATCCAGGTGTTTAACCGGTCGCAATATGAAGATGTTTTAGTGACGCGTGTGCATAAAATAATTGATGATGAAACCGCCATGGAAAGAATGCAGGCGATCAATAACTTCGAAAAATTATTGACGCAAAATAATACGCATATTTTAAAATTTTACCTGCATATTTCTCCCGATGAACAGAAAAAAAGATTAGATGAACGCATCCAGGACCCGCGTAAACAATGGAAGTATAATGAAAATGATTTTACGGAAAGAAAATTATGGAAAGAATATATGGCTGCATACCAGGATATGTTTAAACATTGCAATGATGTCCCCTGGACCATCCTGCCATCCGATCAAAACTGGTATAAAGAATATATAGCTGCGGAGGCTTTACACACACTTTTAAAAAGTTTAAATATGCAATATCCGGGAATTAAAAAGTAAGTTTGCCTTTTTCACTTTTTATCAAAATACAATTTAAAAATTATGGGATTTGTAAAAGAGTTTAAACAGTTTGCCCTCAAGGGGAATGTAATGGACCTTGCAGTCGGTGTGATCATTGGCGCAGCCTTTGGAAAAATTGTTGATTCTGTTGTGAATGACCTCATCATGCCAATAGTGGCAGCCATTATCGGCCAGCCCGATTTTAGCAATTTATATTTAGTTCTTAAAGGAAATGTCCCGGCCGGTACACCACTCGTCGAAGCAAGGAAAGTGGCCGACGCAGCGATTTTTGCCTATGGTAACTTCCTGACGGTGTTAATCAATTTCCTCTTACTGGCGTTCATCATTTTCCTGATGATCAAAGGCATGAATAACCTGAAACGTAAAGAAGAAGCATTACCTACCCCTCCATCATCCACAGACCAGTTACTCATGGAGATCAGGGATCAATTGAAAAAATAATCACCACTTGTAATCTATTTTGCCGCAGCCATTTGCCTGCGGCAAAATAGTATATTTGCCTAAATCTTTCGCGTGGAGCAAAATGGTTATCAAATAAAACTAGATCAATTCGAAGGTCCTTTCGACTTATTATTATTTTTTATAGAGCGGGATGAATTAGATATATATAATATCAACATCACTAAAATCATTAATGATTTCCTGCATTATATTCATAACCAGGAAAAATTAAATATTGACCTGAGCAGCGAATTTATACTTTTTATTTCCACACTCATGCGCATCAAAGCCAAGATGCTCATTCCCAGGAAAGAACTTGATGCGGCCGGAAATGAAATTGACCCGCGGCAGGAACTGGTTGATAAGATATTGGAATACCGCCGTTTTAAAGAAGCCGCCGTTAGTATGGCAGCATTGGAAACAGCTCGTTTAAAAATGGCAAAGCGTGGAAATTTGCAGAAAGAATTATACCTCATCGGGGAAGAATCGTCAGAAGGCACAGAGATTCAAAATGTGACCTTGTATAAATTAATGAAAGCGTTTGACAAAGTGATGCTGCGGATGCAGGAACGGGTCAATAAACCAGTGCATACTGTAGTCCAATATAATTATACCATGGAAGAAAGCAGGGCCACAGTTTCACAAATTGTCCGCTCGGAAAAAACAGTGGCTTTCGAAAAAATATTTGGGGCTTGTGAAAATAAATTGCACGCCATTTTTCTTTTTCTTTCACTGCTTGAAATGGTTCAGCAAAAAATGATGTTTCTACTCTTAGGCCAGGGTATGAATAATTTTATCGTAGAATGGAATGAAGCTTACACCGGCGAAGAAACAAGGGAAGAAAACAGGTAAAACGGAAACGCATTCCTGCAATTTTAAAACTGGTATCTCAAGTATCTAAAATTGGAGAATTGCAATAGGAAAAAATTACGCCGTCGCCACTTTTATCTCTTTATTTTTTACAACTACTTCCAGGTCACTTTTTTTATCCAGCATTTCATGAACTGCGGCAGCAATTCCCTGTGCATCAAAGCCACATTCCCGGTGTAATTCTTTCAATGAGCCATGTTCAATAATCCTGTCCGGTATGCCCAGCATTTTCACTTCTGCATTATAATTATGTTCCGCCATAAATTCAAGGATCGCACTGCCCACACCACCTTGTACGCAGCCATCTTCCACCGTGATAATCCTTTTGAATTTTGCAAAAACTTCATGTAGCATTTTTTCATCCAGCGGTTTTGCAAAACGCAGGTCATAATGAGCCGGGTTGATGCCTTCTGTTTTCAATTCACGGATAGCAGTCGTCACAAAATTTCCGGGGTGGCCTAAGGAAAGTATAGCTATATTTTTCCCGTCTTTTCTTTTTGTTCCTTCAGATAATTTCCTGCCTGTTCCAATTTTTATGGCTTCAAAAGGTGTTTTCCATTCCGGCATCACACCTTCTCCTCTTGGATAACGAATAACAAAAGGATTTTCATTTGAATCTAGTTGCGCAGTAAACATCAGGTTCCTCAATTCTGATTCATTCATAGGTGCACTGATCACCATGTTCGGAATACACCGGAAATAAGCAATATCATATGCACCATGATGGGTTGGGCCATCCTCACCTACCAATCCTGCCCGATCCAGGCAAAATATGACCGGTAATTTTTGAATAGCCACATCATGCACAGCCATATCATAGGCCCTTTGCATAAATGAGGAATAAATATTGCAAAAAACTTTCATGCCTTGTGTCGCTAAACCCGCACTTAATGTAACGGCATGTTGTTCGCAAATACCAACATCCAATGCCCGGTGCGGCATTTTTTCCATCATGTATTTTAAAGAAGATCCACTTGGCATGGCCGGTGTAATACCCATGATTCTTTCATCCGCTTCCGCCAATTCTATCATGGTATGTCCGAAAACATCCTGGTATTTTGGTGGTTGCGGAATGGCATGCGTTTTCTTATAAATTTCCCCTGTTACTTTATCAAATAACCCGGGTGCATGCCACTTGGTTTGATCTTTTTCCGCCAGTGCATAGCCTTTCCCTTTTACAGTAATTATATGCAATAATTTTGGCCCGGGAATTTTTTTCAGGTCTTTCAATGTATCCACCAGTTTGGTGATATTGTGCCCATCAATAGGCCCGAAATAGCGCAGTTTCAATGCTTCAAACAAATTGCTGCTTTTGCTTACCATTCCTTTGGCGCTTGCTTCAAATTTGCTGATCATTTCCCTGCTGAAATTTTTTCCAACGGGTAGTTTTCCCAACATATTCCAAATATCATCACGCACTTTATTATACACCGGTGATGTACTAATATCAGTTAAGTATTCTTTCAAAGCGCCCACATTTGGATCAATGCTCATACAATTATCATTGAGTATAATGAGCAAATCTGCATCGGCAACACCGGCATGGTTCATGGCTTCAAAAGAGATACCTGCAGTTAGTGCGCCGTCCCCGATCACCGCAATGGATTTTCTTTTTTCATGTTTTATTTTTGCGGCAATGGCCATCCCGAGTGCGGCAGAAATAGAAGTGGATGAATGGCCAACTCCAAAAGTATCAAATTCACTTTCACTTCTTTTAGGAAATCCACTAATGCCTTTGTATTTCCTGTTGGTTTCGAAATTTTCCATACGCCCGGTAAGGATCTTGTGGCCATAAGCCTGGTGGCCCACATCCCAAACCAATTGATCATATGGCGTATTATAAATATAATGCAGGGCTATACTTAATTCAACAACACCAAGGCTGGCGCCAAAATGGCCGCCATGAACACTTACAACGTCTACAATATATTGCCTTAATTCATCGCATAATTGCGGCAGTTGTGCACGGGTAAATTTCTTCAAATCCTGTGGGGAATGAATTTTTTTCAAAAGCGGACCGGGTGTTATTTCCATCTGGAATATATAATTATGAATGTAAAAATAAAGGTTTTCAGCCCATCTTAAATGATAAAACGTATTTTTTTAAAGGCGGGTTCAATTTGCTGAAAAAATTTTACGACCTTATAGCTGCGCTTATTTACCATTAATCCATTGATGGCTTCATGCCAGGATTCATTGCACTATTTTCGCAAAAGATGAAAAATAATAATACAAAGTATCTTGTATGCCAATTTTCAGGATGGCTTTTTTATGGACTTTCCCTGGTTTTTTTTGCTTTTGTATTTGATCATAAGATTTCAGAGATATATTCGAAAAGGATACTATTATCGATTGTTTTAGGCCTCTTATTTACCCATTTATTACGCTTTTCGCTTAAAAGAATTCATCTTTTACCTCCCTTATCCGGAAACCAATGGATATCATTTTTTCTTACTGTTATCCTTACTTGTGCCGCATACAGCTTTGTAAACAGTAGTTTGGTTGAATTTTTAAAATGGTATGATCCCAAGATGAAAGCATCCGTCGATCAACGTTTTATTTTTAATCTTTTTAATGATTCTCCCATCATCTTCGTTTGGGTAAGTATTTATTATGTCTGGCATTATATTGAAGCAGAAAGACAAACAAAGTTTGACCGGGTGCGCCTGGAAAGTATGGTGAAAGAATTACAACTCAAAACCATCAAATCACATATCAACCCGCATTTTATTTTTAATGCACTCAACAGTATTCGCGCATTGGTAGATGAAAATCCTGAAAGAGCAAGGACAGCTATAACGGAACTTAGTAATATTTTGCGCAGCAGCATGAAAGCGGATTCATTGGAAACAGTGTCATTGGAAAGAGAGCTGCAAATTGTGAAAGATTATCTCGAACTGGAACATATACGGTTTGAAGACCGCCTGAAAGTAGAATATCATATTGATGAAGAGACACTTGATCAACCCGTGCCGCCTATGATGTTGCAAACACTCGTTGAAAACGCGATCAAACATGGCATCAGCCGCGAAGTGGATGGAGGAATCATTAAAGTATATTCCAATTTTAAAGACCATGCATATGAAATGCTCGTAATAAATACAGGTCACTATGACCCGGAAATGCAGGATGAAGGCTTTGGCATTTCCAGTACCCAAAACCGACTGAAACTGATATATGGTAATAATGCATCTTTTGAAATAAAAAATCTAGAACCTTATATGGTGGAGGCACGGATTCTTATACCATTTTCCACTTAACCCATTTAAATAGTTAGTATGCCTGTTAAAGCAATTATTATTG
>JBAQJB010000375.1:0-9792 GCA_049289155.1 Chitinophagaceae bacterium | reverse complement strand
AATAGGTGCCGGGAGACAAATTTACAAATTCTATTTCCCCTTTATTACCGGCAAAACGCCAGGTACTGTCAATGCCTGCAAGCCTGTAGTAGTAACGGTTTCGCAAAGGATTATTATAATCTGTCAGCACCCATTGAAACATAAAATGATTGACCGTATGATCAAAAATATTTTTTTCCTGCACAGGAATTGCCTTATCATTTGCATACACTTTATCCAGCAAAATAGTTGGCTGTATATGCATAACTGCGATAAGATCTGCGGGTTGAAAGGATAAAAGAAAATATGTATTAGCAAAAATCATCCTGCCATTGCTCATGCAATACAATTTTCCCTCAACATTATTTTGTGGTAAACCATCTGAAGTAGTGAACTGGAGGAAACGTTTGCTGTTGAAATCATATTCCAGTAAACCTCCATTTGTTGCAAGCCATACATGTAAGTTATTATCCAATGCTATGGAACTAATATTTTTATTCATACCTATCGGAAGAGAAACACTTTGAAAATTACTGCCGTCAATATTCCAGTAAAAAAATTTATTATCTGAAAAGGAATAACATATATCTTTCTTAATAATAACCTGGGAGGTCACCACTCTTTCTCCAAGTACTTTTTGAAAAGGCTTTGAAAATTTTTCGCTTTGATGATCATAAAAAATGATGCCTTCATCCAGGTCTGCCATCCAGATATTTTGATGGCTATCTTCAATTGCGTCATTGATGACCAACGATTTTGAAACATTGTTTTCCAACAGGAAATTTTTAAAGACTTCATGGTATTTTGCTTCCCCTGGCTTTTTTACCCAAATACCATTTCTCCATGGAAAGATCCAGCAGTTGCCATCCGTTGTATGCAGGAGCTTCGCAATAAAATTATTCGAAGGAGAATTGCTGATCAAATAATTCAGCGGATCTTTTACAGTTTCCCCGGTAGCCAGATTAAATTCAACGATCCCGGAATTCGTTCCGGCATCAATCGTGTTGCTGCCTGCCTGTGCAAGAGAAAGACAGGTGAGCCCGTCTTCAGAAAAAGATAAATCAAAATTATTAACAGCATTCAAACCTGTTGAATATGATTCTAAAAAATTCCGGCCACCACCACCTGCGAGTATCGTTCCATTCCATTCCAGCAAAGCGATATCCTGGGAAGAAATGGATTGTGGAAATGAACGGATCGTAAAAAAAGCTTTTAGCGGGTTATAAAAATAAACACCATGCGCTGTGGCAAGCCATGTCCAGTTATTTGCCGCAACATATACTTGTTTAATATCCAGGTTAGCGGGTAAAGATTGCTGAACAGGCAAAACTCTAAATGTATTTGTTGCCATATCAAAACCCGAACAATTTCCATTCATACCAAGGAAATATGTATGCAGTGGAAATTCCATCAATGAGATGGATGTGATATTATACTTATAGGAATATATGTGATATGCATTGGTGGCAATTGTATATTTGATCAAACCATTGTCCCAGCTACCCAACCATGCATCACCTGAATTATCCAGGCAAATACAGGTAAAAAATTCGGGCAATTGAGGAAATACTTTTTTGCTTAAAACATGTGTTGCTTTTTTCTTTTCCACTTCATATTTCCATAAACCATTGTAGGTAGTGATCCAGAGAATTCCATTTTCATCAACAGCGATTCCTGAAATATTATTATTTTTTACATGGTCTGCGGCTTCATCCTCCAGTGGTATTTTTGCCAGGTCATTTTTTTCATTCAATATATACAAGCCTGAACCGGTACCAAAAAAAGCAGTGTTATTTTTTGCGGAACAAATACAATTAACTGTTTCGGGTTTATGCTTATTATAATAGAATAATTCTTTAAATATATTGGTGCGTGTATCAAAAAGTTCAATCCCTGCCTGTGTTCCTACCAATAAAGTATGATCATTTTTTTGAGCGATCGCTTTAATGAAATTATTGCTGATACTGGTTTTCAGCGCAGGATTATTTTTAAATATTTTAATATCAGAACCATTCACCAGGTTCAGCCCGGAAGATGTGCCGATCCAGGTAAAATGTTTATTATCCTGGAAAATACATTGCACTGAATTATCACTCAGGCCATTTTCTTCATTAATATTTTGCAAAGCCCGGGATTGGTACACCTGGGAAAATGCGGAATGAAAAAATAAAATAAACAGGCTTGTAAAAAATGAGTGTGCAATTATTTTGGAAATTCTAATCATAAACATCCGGGCTCCTGGAAAATAAAATTATGGTATAAAATCCATCTTGTCTTTCATTTCAATATTATCCGGGAATTTAAATTCATCTTCTTTGATAATATAATTTTCATCTATGGAAGTGGCATATTCAAAAATTCCATTATCCTTTGAAAATCCGGATTTCAAAGCAATACCTTTCCAATACCATGCTTTCAAACCATATATTTCATGCACTTCACATATTCTATTAAAGAAAGTGTCTGAAGTAATCACGACTTTATCCATAGGAAGATTCGGCATATCATTTTTTGAATTCTTTGTGCCAGTCATAAAGTTTAAATTAAATGAGTAAATTGTATCATTAACCAGGATACTAATAATACTAAAATTATCTTTGGTTTTTGGCAAAGAATCTGGCAATAAATTATTTGCAGAAGTATCAGCATACATATTATAGATAATTTTTTGAATTTTGCCTGAGTCAGTAAAGATCAATGTTTTAGTACTTCTTACGCCATATCCCGGATAAGATACAAATTCGATCTTCGCAGATTTAATTTGATAAGGTGCTTGTGCAAATGCAGAAAAAGCAATTATTATTGATGAAAATAAAATACAAATAATTTGTCTCATAAAATATTTTTATCTGTAAAACTGTAACAGTATAATGATAAGTCCCAAAGCAATTTCAAAAAGCATGATGAAAAATAAATAATTATTCGATGAGCCCATTTTTATCCTGGAATACAACCTCCCCAAACCAGAACACATTACCACAAAACCAATAAAATAAAGCAGGTTACCCGCTGAATCAATATGAAATGCTACCCAGGCCATCATAAATCCAAGGCCAAAATATATACCACTCATAAACCGGAAGAGATTATCCAAAACCGGCTGTGGCGGCGTATTTCCGGGCAAAAAAGAAGTTGTGCCTTTGATTAATAAATTGAGGCCACCTGCAATACAAATAAATGTAAGTATGCCTAATATGATTTGCATAATGAGTTGCATAAAAAAATTTATTTATAAGTAAAGAATAACATCAAAGCAAAAATTTATACACTATATGCTTCACAGGGCAACGTAGAAAATATCATTACAAAATTAATAATCATTATCATAACAAGATCACAGTTAATTTTATTTTTAATAAATCAATACCCTGCGCCACTTAGATTTTGCCAATAAATCAGGGAAATGGAAAGAAAAATACGTGCTATATGGTATCTGAAGTAGCTGTGAATATTACATCTTTGAAAAATTATGTAAACCATTAATAATAACATTATGAAATTCAAATTTTTCTCCATCTTAATCTTGCTGGCAATCAGTTATGCTGGTATGGCGCAATTGGGCAACTTGCTCAAAAAAAAGAATGATAAAAAAACGGATGACACAAACCAGGTATCACCTCCGGCTGATAATATCAATGATACCGGCGGTTCCGGAACTTTACTTCCTGCGGAAATGCTCAAGGACAATAAAGTCGCCTGGGAAAATAATTTCGAAAGTAATATTGATTGGTTCAGTCTCACGCCGGCTGGCAATCTTGTCGTTTCCTCCAATAAAGCATTGTTTGGCGTTGAAGGAGCTACGGGAAAAATTTTATGGAAGAATGAACAGTTTGGAAATATTGCTAAAGATAATTTTTCAATGATTGCGAATTCACCATACATAGCCATGGTGAGTGGTGGTTTACTCAACAGGCAGCATACTATTTTAAATGGTATGGATGGAACTGTAATTGTGGATACAAGAAATATGGGTTATAAAATGGTTGGCAAGCGATATGCAATTCCCAATCAAAATGGATTCGTTTTTTCTGCTTATGAAAATAATAAATCAACCTTATTTTTTATTGATGCTATGAATGCCAAAGAGACCTGGAAAATGCAGGATGTATTTACAAAAAACAATGAAGTAGTAAATACCAAACCATTTTCAGTTTCGCCCGATGAATTTTTTATTGCCACGGATAAAAATATCTATAAATTAAACAGCACGGAAGGAAAAGCAGTCTTTAGTATTCCCTTTAAAACACCTGGTGATGTTTTAAAAACAGAAGCACGTGAAAATGATGGCATTCAGGAAAGCACAAAGAACGATGAAAAGAAAGGTGGCCTGTTAAATAAGATTCCGGGCGGGTTGGGAAAATTGGCTGATACCAAAGATGCGATCGATGGTATGAACATGAAAGGCGCAGCCAACCTGGCTTCCACGCAAACATCCGGGAAATTTTTTAAGATCGATAATTCCGAAAGAGTGTACTTTTTCAACAATAAATCTTTTGCTATTATAGATGAAAATACTGGAAAAATTATTGGTGAACCTTTTGAATTTGATGATAATCTCGCCTCCTTTATTCCTGACACAAATGGATTTTTATTCGCAACAGATGAAAAGAAATCGGAACTGTATTTTCTTGATGCATTAACGGGGAAAAACAAATGGGCACAACCTGTAAAACTGAATGGACATATTAACCGCATCAGTTTGAATGAAGGAAAGATCGCTATTTCTACTGCCAAAGAATCCGGTAAAAATTATGTAAATATCATTGATGCAAATACAGGTGAAGAAGTAAGTAAAAAAGAAATGAAAGTTTCCGGAACGATCACCAATGTTGTAATGACTAAAAGAGGCCTCATTTATACAACAAATTCCGAGACAAATATACAGGATCCATTGACCGGGAAAGATGTTATGAGCAAATCATTAAAATATAAAACAGGCGGATCTGTTGTGCGCAGGGAAGGAAAATATTATGTTTTAAATGATGCGGAAATTTCTGAAATTGATGAGACAACAGGTGATGTTAAATCCTTTGCTACACTTAATTTTAAAGACAAGGAAGATCCGCAATTTATGGAATTGCGCAGCAATGGATTCCTGGTTTCATCTGCACAGAATATGGTTTTACTTGACTGGACCGGCAAAGAAATTTATCACCAGTATTATAAAGCACCCGGGACTAGTCTTGCAGGGAAAATCCTGGCCGCAACTACCATGGCAGTAAGCCTTGCAGCCAGTGCAGAACATGGTTATGCAGCAGGCGCATCAGGATTTGGCACCACTTCTTATAACGATGAAATGGGGAAAGCGGATAATTGGGGCAACCTGGGGAGTTCTGCATCTTCCGCATTTTCGAAGCGTTTTAAAATGACATCTGCTTCAAAAAATAATCAAATTATTTTAACCAAACTCGATGATGGAAGCGATAATGGTTTTGGTTTAATAAGAATTAATAAAGACAGTGGTTCACCGGAAGCAAAGGTTGTGATCGGTGATAAGAAACCAGATTATCTTTTTGACGAAGTGGAAAATGTTGTTTATTACCGCGATAGCCGGAATAAAATTATTGCGTATAAATTATAAGATAATGAAAGAGCCGCTGGTATAATCAGTGGCTCTTTCATTTATTTTTAAATGAAGTCATTGCACAGAATTTTGTTGCATCAACCACGCTATAGGAACTTGAACGAACACGATCTTTCCGTAATCATCTTTTTCAAAAACCAAACCGATATCACCGTTCGAAAGCCGCGTTAAAGAAGAATAAGCGGCGCTTCCTGCAAAAATTGTTTTTTGTATGGGCCAGGTTTTTCCATCATCCTCACTAACACTGATCGTCATATTTATCCTGTCATTATTTGAATGGGTATTGGAGAAAATCAATACATTTTTTTGCAAACCTTCTTTTGTATACGCATAACGAAATAATCCGGCATTACAACCGGGATCGGCTAAAGCTGAGTCGGGATAGGTATTCCACGACATACCTTCATTATTTGTTGTATGGATAAAACGCATGCCGGCTCCATTTACCCGGCTATTGATCATCCAGCTTTCATTACCTGATTCTATTATCTGCGATTCATCACCGGGCTTTATGGGATTGTCTATCCAAAACCAATTTTTGCCATGATCATCACTTCCAAAAACAAAAAGGCCTTTTTGTAAATTGACAATAGTATGCAATAATTTCCCCGAAGAAGTTTGAACACCGCGACCGGAAGTGATGAATTTAAAATCTTTCTTCCAGCCTGCTGCAGTTATTTGCGAAGTGATATCAACTGGTAAGCTCCATGATTTTCCGTTATCCTTACTGTTCGTAACACGAAAATAATAAATATCTTTTTCCTTATCCAGGTCCATGTAATTAAAAAATAAAAATATTTCCCCGGTTACATTGTCAACAATCATGGAAGGGTCTGAAGCCGATTGTCCCAAAGGATAATCAACCACTGTTTGCATAGGCAACCAGGTCTTCCCATTATCCAAACTGCGCCTTATAACTATGTTGATGTTTTTATTCCATTTTAAATCCCCGCAGGAAGGGACACGTTCATCCACCGCAACGATCAAATTCCCGTTGGGCGCGGTTACCAGGGAAGGGATTCTAAAACAACCGGCATTTTTGGAACTGTCCTTTTCAAATAAATCTATGTAGTGAAAAGAAGTGTCCCGGGATTGGGAATAGCTTTGTATTGAAAATCCAATAAGCCAAAATAAAAACAGGAATTGGATTCTCATGAAGGAATTTTATTAAAATTAAGAAATACATTTTTTAAAAAATGTTCCTTATAAATAAAATCAGTTAAACGTCATCTCACAATTGCAATAATAATTCCTGCAAAACATTTAAAGGCTTATCTTCTTTTTTTACGAGGTCGGCTAAAGTTACTTTATCAAGCAATTTATCTACTGTATATTGAATGAGTTGCCAGAGTGAACGGGCTGAACAATCCACGGAATTGGTGCAAAGCCTTAAAGCGCCTGAATGTTCCCCGCAAAAACCATTATCAAATAAAGCACCACCCAGCGCTTTCAACACCAGGTTAATATTAATTTCATCAGCCGGCCTCGCTAAAATATAACCGCCTTTATTACCGGGCGTACTGTTGATGAATCCCGCCAAACGCAGCGTACGCGCGAGTTTCGCGACGTAATGGCTGCTCAGCGCTTCCACTTCACTTAATTGCGGAATACTCATACCCTCATCCGATTTGCAAGCTGCAATGCGAATGAGTATGCGTAAACCATATTCTTCCTGTGCTGTTATTTTCATGTGCTGTTGTTTTGGATTATTTATTTTTATAAAAAACCAAGTTCGAGTTGTGCTGCTTCAGACATCATACTTTTATCCCAGGGTGGGTTCCAGGTGACAGAAACATGTACATCATTTACGCCTTCGATCTGCCGCACTTTTTCATCCACTTCTACCGGCAATGATTGTGCTGCCGGGCAACTCGGCGCCGTGAGTGTCATCAGCACCTGCACATTATTCAGTGGCAAAATATCCACCTGGTAAATCAGGCCAAGCTCATAAATATTCACCGGGATTTCCGGGTCAAAAACTGTTTGCAAAACTTCATACACTTTTTCTTTTAATGCTTCAGGTTCCATTATGCAATTTTTTTTTAAACTATGATTTATACTTTTCTTTAATTCTCCACTTGTATTTCCTTGCTGATCTTATAAGCCAAAGCATCATTTTTCATTTGCTTCACCATCGCGAGCAGCCCATTGGCGCGGGTTTGAGCCAAGTGAGATGCCATGCCAATCACTTTTATGCAATCCAATGGCGCATTAATAATTTCATCCGGTGTATGACCGCTTAATATACGAACCAGCATACTTATTAATCCTTTCACAATGATCGCATCACTATCTGCTTCAAAAAAAACTTTTCCATCCTTATATTCCGAACCCAGCCAGACTGTTGACTGGCAACCTTTCACGGTATGTTCAACTGTGCGATATTTAGGATTAAGCGGTGGTAATTTTTTTCCCAGTTCAATAATATATTCATATTTTTCATCCCATGAATCAAACAATGAAAAATCTTCTATGATCTCATTTTCAATTTCTGCTATGGATTTTTCTTCGCTCATTTTTATAAAAGCATTTTAACCGCTTTTTTTAGCGCGATAATGAATACATCAATTTCATCCTTCGTATTATATACAGAAAAAGAGGCGCGAACTGTTCCCGGAATACCAAATCTATCCATCAATGGTTGTGTACAATGATGGCCTGTACGTACTGCTACACCTGCATTATCCAGTAATATGCCGATGTCCTGTGGGTGTGTATTTTCTATAAAAAATGAAATAACACTCACTTTATTTTTGGCAGTACCAATTATGCGCAGTCCATCAATTTCCAGTAAATGTTTTGTAGCATATTCCAGTAATTCATTTTCATGTGCGCGCATTTTTTCTTTACCAGTTTCACGAACAAAATCCAATGCTGTTTTACAGGCAATAACATCCGCAATATTTGGCGTGCCTGCTTCAAACTTATAAGGCAATGCGGCATAAGTAGTTTTTTCAAAACGCACTTCTTTGATCATTTCTCCACCACCCTGGAATGGGGGCATTTCTTCCAGCAATTCTTTTTTGCCATATAAAATTCCAACACCCGTTGGGCCAAATATTTTATGCATGGAAAAAGCAAAGAAATCACAATCCATTTCCTGCACATTTATATCAAGGTGTACGGCGGATTGCGCGCCATCTACCAATACAAGCGCGCCAACTTCATGTGCCGCTTCAATAATTTCTTCAACTGGATTAATAGTTCCAAGTGCATTCGATACATGCACAATGGAAACCACTTTTGTATTTTTATTTAATAAATTTTTATAGGCAGTAATATCTAATTCACCTGCCTCATTCACGGGAATAACTTTCAGGTGCGCACTTTTTTCTTCACATAAAATTTGCCAGGGCACAATATTGGAATGATGTTCCATCGTGGAAATAATGATCTCATCGCCGGCATGAATATTCTTTCTTCCCCAGGTATATGCCACCAGGTTGATACTTTCTGTAGTCCCTTTTGTAAAAATGATTTCTTCGCGTAAACCCGCATGAATAAAGGCTTGTACAGCATCGCGTGTATCTTCAAATGCAGCCGTTGCTTCTTCCGCTAAAGAATGAATGCCGCGGTGAATATTTGCATTGTATCCTTCGTAATAATTGGCGAGCGCATCGATCACCACTTGTGGTTTTTGTGATGTGGCTGCATTATCAAAATAAATTAAGGGCTTATCTTTTACCTCGCGTTGAAGTATGGGAAAGCTATTGCGTATTTCAACAACATCTAATTTTTTTTCTATGCTAGAAATTACACTCATTTCAAATCAGTGTCTAATCTTTGAGAAATTAATTCATCTACATATTTACGAATTGGTTCAGGCCGGATATGTTCTAAAATATCCATCGCAAAAGCATGTATCAATAAAGCCCTTGCTTTTGTTTCGGGAATGCCGCGCGATTGCAAATAAAACATGCCTTCTTCATCCAGTCGGCCAACGGTACATCCATGTGAACATTTTACATCATCTGCAAAAATTTCCAATTGTGGTTTTGCATTGATGGTGGCTGTATCCGACATCAGGATATTTTTATTCGATTGATACGCATTTGTTTTTTGTGCCGCCTGGCGTACAAATATTTTCCCATTAAACACACCGGTTGAATTATCCGTGAGTATGCCTTTATACAATTGATTGCTCAGGCAATTCGGCCGGAGATTATCGACTACAGTATGGTTATCAATATGTGAATTGCCATGCTGGAAATATAAACCATACATATGCG
>JBAQJB010000374.1:0-2023 GCA_049289155.1 Chitinophagaceae bacterium | reverse complement strand
CATCAGTAGTTACCCCCCCCCGAAGATTTGGCTTGACTTTGCGGCATACTGTGAGCTGATTTGTTCAGCACTTGCTCTGACTTGTTTTGTTAGTTGCATCGCTACAACAAATGTAACGCTTAAAGATGCATGTAAAATTTTGTTTTTCATCAAGTCTGTTTAATTAATAAAAAAGGAAATTACTAAACAAACCTACAATTTATTTTTTTCATAAAAAATGTGATTTCCCGCATTTTGGCGGTGATTTTTCACATGTAAATTTTTTCATTTTTCATTTTTCATTTTTCATTTTAAACTTGTCACTTTTCACCCCGATAGTTATCGGGAAACTTTCTTCTTCCTTTCACTTTTCATTTTGCAACCTTTTGTTATTTGAATAACCATTAACAAGCAGGTGGCAAAGCCTTAACAACAGCCGTTCTAATTTTACTTTTTAAAAAAATAAAAACAATGTTGTATAAATATAAATATCAGAAACCACTTTCTGTTCAGGCTACAGAAAGTATCGATGCGATCAATGAGCACACGGCTAAATTTATCGGGAAACTGATGGGCTTTTTTTCTCCATTCACTTTTCTGTTTACGTTCCTGGTTTTCCTGTTCCCTTATATGCTCTTGCATAAAAAAGCTGATATTTTTAATACGTGGGAAACCTGGCTGATCTATCCGTTTCTTATTATCAATACAATATTTATTGATCTTGTGTTCCGAAAAATATTTGCACAGCGGAAAAAATTATCCCTTTGGGCAATAGAATCATTCCTCACACTTGTTTTATTGCATGTGCTGATGTAAAGGCGTTTCATTTTTGTCAAATGGCCATTCATTATTCAGTTTACTTTTTATAAGATATGCAATGATGCCACAAAATATAACTGCCACGCCACCCAGCATCATTTTCCAGCCGGTCGCATAAAAAATACCCAGCCAAATGAGCATGGCAATAATTGCTGGTATAGGGAAAAATGGCATTTTCCAGGTAAAGAAATTTCTTCCTTTTCTTTTTGATAATAATAATAATCCCACACCTTGCCCCACAAATTGAATGAGGATGCGCATGGCAATGATCGCGTCAATTACTTCTGCAATCCTGAAAAGCAAACTGAAAATAAAAGCAACAGCGCCCAGTACCAATAATGAAATGTAGGGGAAATTTTTTGTAGGATGTAATTTTGCAAAAACTTTGAAGAATGCGCCATCCGCCGCTGCAGCATAGGGAATGCGGCTGTAACCAAGCGTGGCTGAAAACACAGAAGCGAAGGCAACCCATAAAATTAAAATAGTAATGATCGTTGCCGCGCCTCGCCCTGCAAGGGTTTCCATAAAATCACTCACGGCAAATGAACTGCTTTGTAATACTTGAAGTGGCAGTACAGAAGCAACACTGATATTCATCAATAAATAAAAAATAGTTATTCCTGTAATAGAAATATACATGCTGCGCGGAATATTTTTTTGCGGATTTTTTATTTCACCACCCAAATGACAAATATTATAATAGCCAAGAAAACTATAAATTGTTTTCACGCTTGCGGCAGATAAAGCAGTTACAAAAACCATATTAAATGTAAGCCCGTCATTAATATGTTTGATGGGTGCAAGAAAATTTCCATGCAATAAACCACCGCCGATAACACAGCCCATCGTGAGCAATACACCGAGCCAAAGCAACACACTTATTTTGCCAATCGTTTCAATTTTTCGATACAATAAAAAAACAATTAAAATTACGACGGCGCCACTGATTAATTTATGTTCAACATCCGTGAGCGAAAAAATATAGCCCGCATACAATGAAAAACCAATCGCCGCGGATGCGATCACTAATGGCGCCTGTATCATCGTTTGCCAGACAAATAAAAAGCTCATCAACTTTCCCCAGCGCGGGCCATAGCCTTCTTTTAAAAAATTATAACTGCCACCTGCTTTCGGAAATGCTGCACCGAGCTCGCTCCAAATCGTTGCATCGGAAAAAGATAAAAGTGCACCTATTATCCATGCATATAAAAACCAGGGGCCGCCC
>JBAQJB010000373.1:0-1551 GCA_049289155.1 Chitinophagaceae bacterium | reverse complement strand
CATTGAAGGTTTCGTTATTATGCCAAATCATTTACATTTATTAATTTTTACAAATGAAAATGATACGATCAATATGCTTTTAGCAAATGGCAAAAGGTTTCTTGCTTATGAAATAGTAAAACGTCTTGAGTTGAAAAAACATTTCGAAATATTAAAACAATTACAATTTGCTCTTAGTATAAATGAAAAACAACGAAATAAACTACACAGGGTCTTTGAAATTTCCTCAGATATAAAACCGGTTTATACTGAAAAGTTTCTTTTACAAAAATTGAATTACATACACAATAATCCTATTACAGGTAAATGGAAATTAGCTTTTTTACCGGAAAATTATTTACATTCAAGTGCAGCATTTTATTTATTAAATAAGGAACATGAATTTGTTTCTTTAACTCATTGGAAAGATGTTGGAAGTTAGATTGCATCGTCCGCTATGGCGAGACGATACTACACTCTCCAAGATAAAGAACAAACTTTGGTTTTGGCAAAGCATGGAATTATAAAAAAACGGGTAAAACACCTGAAAAAGAAATTGTAGTATCGCATCGTCTCCCTCAGGGGACGATGCAATTCTTGAATATTCAATTTCATTACAACTACAATTAAATTTCCAGCGCATCGTATGCTTAGGTGAGCCGATGCTGCACTCCCTGCCTTTATTTAAAATTTGTAACCTTAGACTTTCCCCTGAGTACAATGCTTTATTTAGAAAAATGTTGTATTTTTCTAAAATGTCAATTAAATTAAATCAACTTGAAAAATCGCAATCCTATTTCTGCACTTTCACTTGTATAAATTGGTTGCATCTGTTTCAGATAACAAACTTGTATGATGATATATATAAGTGGTTCAAAATTCTTATTTCAAAAAAGAAGGGATCATCCCCCATCTGGGAGAGATTATGCCTTACAAAAGATTTACTGCTCTCCCGCACATTGCATCTCCTCCCTTTCCCATTTTACATGAACGGTAAAATATTCAATGAGTTTTGGTAAAATAGAAACAATTTTTATTTCTAACTTGCACTCCTTTAAAGAATTGAAAGATTTTCAGTCAATTTATAAATGGCTAAACTTATGGTATCTGCTTCAGCTCAATTCCTAAGCCGCCAGTTTTAAAGAAAAAAATTAAAGTGCAGCAAATGAACCATCGGCATAAAGAAAAGAAGTTCCCATTTTATATAAAAAGTTTGGGCTTCTTCCTTTTCATTTTTCCCCAATTACTTTTTGCCCAACAAAATACAAGTGATTCTACACTCGCATCCGCCACACTGCAGAATTGTATTGCCTATGCCATTGCTCATAATCCTGTTTTGCAGAATGCAAAAATCAATGAGGATATTACGGAAACAATTATTAAAAGCAAATTAGCGGACTGGTATCCGCAGTTGGGTTTTACGTATAATTTGCAACACAATTTTCAATTACCTACATTTAATTTTAACGGAAACCTGGCCAAGTCCGGCACCTATAATACTTCGGGATTGAACTTCGGTGTAACGCAAAATATTTTCAGCCGTGATGTCCTGCTCGCTTCGCGCAGCGCCAC
>JBAQJB010000372.1:0-2527 GCA_049289155.1 Chitinophagaceae bacterium | reverse complement strand
GTATTGCAATTCACGTACATTGCCAGGGAAGTGATATGCCAATAATTTATCCACCGCGCTTTCTTCCAAAATCACCGGTGGCTTCATATATTTTTGCGCATACATTTTTGCAAAATGTTTTGCAAGCAAAATAATATCATTGCCTCTTTTCCGCAAGGGCGGTATATTTATCTCCACGGTATTGATGCGGTAAACCAGGTCTTTGCGAAAACGTTTTTCATCAGCCAGTTCCGTGAAATCCAGGTTGGTGGCACTTATCAGGCGTATGTCCACCGGTATAGGTGTATTCGTTCCCAGCCGGGTGACCTGCCTGTTTTGTAAAACAGTCAGCAGTTTTGCCTGTTGGGGTAAATGAATATTTCCGATTTCATCTAAGAATAATGTTCCTGTATTGGCTGATTCAATTTGTCCGATACGATCTTCCCTTGCATCTGTAAAAGCGCCTTTTTTATGGCCGAATAATTCACTTTCAAATAAGGTATCGGTAATAGCGCCCACATCAATTTTAATGAAAGGCCTTTTCGCACGCAGGGAACGCACATGCAATGCTTTTGCCACGAGGTCTTTACCCGTGCCATTTTCACCCAGCAATAAAACATTCGCATCCGTTGGCGCAACTTTTTCAATTTTTAAAAACACATCTTTCATTGCATCACTTTCACCGATCAGGCCACTTTCGGATGAAGGATTGTAGAAACTGGATTTGATGAGTGATTCCGGGGACGATTTTTTTGATTTCAATGCATCTCGAATGGCATTCATCATATTTTCGTTGTGCCAGGGTTTTACAATAAAATCTGCGGCGCCTTCTTTTAAGGAACGCACCGCCAAATCTATATGCCCATATGCAGTGATCATGATGACTTGCGTATTTGGTTTCATTTCCTTAATGCGTTTGAGCCAGTAAAGCCCTTCATTGCCCGTGTTGATAGAAGATTTAAAATTCATATCCAACAAAACGAGGTCGAAATTTTTTTCCGCAAATTGTGCAGTAAGATTCTCAGGATTTTTTTCCATCACAATTTCTTTCACTTCCGGTTTTAGCAAAAGCCGCACGGCAGTAAGCACATCGGGGTCATCATCAACAGCCAGTATGGAACAATTTTTTAAACTCATGTAAACAAATATTTTTTAAACAGTTAGTCAATCAATGCAATCACTTTTATTTTTATCGCCCGCCACTTTGGTCGCCCGACCAAGCCTTTTTTGGTCGCCTGGCCAAAAATATTCACCCATTGAATAATTCCAAAAATCAACGTCAACTTTCATAACAAATAAATCTTTCAAAATCATTCTAAAAAATTCGTCCGACTAAAAAAATTAATTAACCATTGCAATTAATTTAAATTCTAACGCCCGCCTTTTTTGGTCGCCTGACCAAAAAATTTTCACTCATTGAAACATTCTAAAAATTAATCAACAATTGCAATTAATTTAAATTCTATCACCCCGCCTTTTTTGGTCGCCTGACCAAAAAATTTTCACTTTTAGTTTCACTCCAAAAAAATTAATCAATCATCGCAATCACTTTTAATTCTATTGCAATAGGTGTCGGCAGGCTCTTCACTTCAAGAGTCGTCCGGCATGCCTGTACTCCTGCGAAATAACTATTGTATATTTTATTATAAACCGGGAAATCTTTTTTCATATGTGTGAGGAAAACAGTTACATCAATTATTTTTTCCCACGCGCTGCCGCCCGCTTCCAGCACGGCTTTCACATTTGCAAATACAGCATGGCATTCTGCTTCAATATCATGCGCTAAAATTTTCCCCGACTTGTCCTGCTTCAATCCCGGAACAGAATTATCTTTCGCGTTGCGCGGGCCAATGCCAGAAAGAAAAAGTAAATTGCCCACTCTCCGCGCATGCGGATACGCACCCAATGGCGATGCAGCAGCAGTTGTATGAATGGTTTTATTTTCTTCGTTTTTCATTTTTCTATTTATCACTTTTCATTATCCGTTTTCATCCCGATAGCTATCGGGACACTTTTCATTTATCACTTATCACTTTTCATTTTTATTTTCATTGTTTTTATAGATGAAACAAGCATCGCAATTAATTCTTTACATTCAGATTGCAATGATTCAAAATCAACTTTCGTCAAATAATCCGTACCATGTAAAAGCATTAACCAGTATTCAGTTTCATTTGCTTCTTTAAGTGAAACAGTTAGTTTGTTAATTAAATCGGCTTTGCTTGCTGCAAATTCAGATTCCCTGATTAATGCGCCAATGGCAGTCCCGGAACACAATACTTGTTTACTTAAAACAAATTCCTTTCTTTCAGAAACAAGCTTTTGGCTAAGCCTTACAATCTTAATTGAAAAAGAGTAACTCTTATCTCTTAACGGACTTTTAGATTTTTCACTTATCATTTATCATTTTTAACTCTCCACTTTTCTCTTTTCACTCTTCATTTTTCACTCTTCACTCTTAATTTTTCACTCTTCACTTTTCACTCTTCACTTTTCACTCTTCACTTTTCACTCTTAACCTTTCACTCTTCACTTTTCTCTCAACACT
>JBAQJB010000371.1:0-1645 GCA_049289155.1 Chitinophagaceae bacterium | reverse complement strand
ATATTGCACACGTCCCGATTCAAGCCGCGCCAGATCTAAAAAGGCGGATGCCAGCGCATTCAGGCGCATGGTCTCGCTGTGAATGTTGTTAATGATCTGGTCACGCTGTTCCTGCGACATTTCCGGGCGCAAGAGGAGGTAGGTGGCAGTGCTGAGTGAGGAAAGCGGCGTGCGCAGTTCATGGACGAATTCGGAGATCAAATCTGATTGTTGGAAGAGACGCGTATTCTCAATGGCAACTGCCGCCTGCGCGCCCAACACCAACAGCAGAGACTCGTCCTGTTCGGTGAAACTTCCACGGTGTTTGTTGAGGGATTCCAGCACGCCGACGATCTTGTTCTTGGTAATGAGGGGAATTCCAAGCAGGGATTCAGTTGAAAGACCTGTGACCGCTTCAACGTTGGAATAGAAGCGTTCATCTTCATGCGCGTTGGTGATGCGCACTGGTTTGCGGTTTGTCACGATCCATCCGGCGATGCTGCCATCCAGTGGGACGGTGATGCCGCGTCGCGTGGATTCATCCATATTGGTGGATACCTGAAAGTACAACTGGCGCGAGGCTTCGTCATAGAGCAGGATCGAAGCCGCCTCTGCGCCGCTGATCTCTGCGGCGGCGTGCACAATGCGCGAGAGCAAAATGTCGAGGTCGAGAGTCGAGGCAAGATCGCGCGAGATGTCAATCAGGCGGCGATAGCTATCCAGTCTTTCAGTTTTGATTTCAGCCATTAAACACTCTCTCTGTAATTGCAGGCAAAACTTCGGCAACGTCTTCATAAAAGATTGCGTCTGCGCGGACGTTTAGATAGGTGGGATCATTGTTCAGAATGATGAGATGCGCGCCGCGATCCAGCGCCTGCATGGGAAGCCCCGCCACGGGCAGCACTTCGAGGGAGGAGCCGACGACCAGCATCAGATCACAGGCGCGGGCTGCACGCTGCGCCGAGGACAATGCCGCCTGGGGCATCTGCTCGCCAAAGAGAATCACATCGGGTTTGAGCAGAGCGCCGCATTTCGGGCAGCAGGGCAGCTTACCCGTCTCAACATAATCTGAGATATAGGATTCAGCCTGCACATGATGATAACACTGGGTGCAGGTCAAAGTTTGCATGGTTCCGTGCATTTCAATGACATTTTTCGAACCGGCACGCTGATGCAAAACATCAACATTTTGGGTGATGATGGCTTTTACAAATCCACGCTCTTCCAACTGTGCCAGCGCAATATGCGCGGCATTGGGACGGGCATCAAACATTTGATGCGCCAACGGGCGGAACCACTCAAAGAACAGACTCGGTTTGGTGCGGAAGGTGCTGAGCGAAGCCACCTCCAGCGGCTCATCATGGGACCATAAACCTGTTCCAGATGATCGGAAATCGGGAATACCCGACGGGGTGGAAATGCCCGCGCCCGTTAGAACAACCGCATGTTTAGACTGACGAATCAGGTCTGCTGCAAATTTAATGCTCGTCTGCGTTTCCGGGGAAAAAGACGTCATCGAGCCTTTTCGTGCTCCAAGATCGTATCTGCGATCTTCAGAAATTGCTGGGAGATCATATTCTCGGGCTGAGCAATCAGTGCGGGCGTGTGCAGACGGGCCGCCTGCAGGAATAATTCCGGCGAGGGGATGATCGTGGATAGGATGGGA
>JBAQJB010000370.1:0-3318 GCA_049289155.1 Chitinophagaceae bacterium | reverse complement strand
TAATGGCCAAAATAACTATGAAAACAAATCAATCACCAACGGATAAAAAAACAGGCCTCCCTTGTCTGTTAGATAATTCCTGATCTCACCAGCGACAACTCCATAATAAACGCCGGCTACCAAGGTTTCGTTCAACATCGGTTTCATGTCTTGCCCTGCGGGCAACACGAAACCTTAGTTATTGGCTGGCAGGCAATTCAGGTTAGACTTTCTAAACCAAATTTTGCAAGTGTGTCTGCTATTGGCAAAGTTTTTAGTCCAAGTTTTGTCAAGGTATATTCAACTTTTGGTGGAATTTCTGGGTATGCTTTTTTAGAAACGAATTTATGTTCTACCAAAAAATTGAGTTCCTGGATTAACATTTTTTCACTAATCCCGGGTATTGCTTTTTTTAGTTCTCCATATCTTATTACTCTATCGTTGATTTGAAATAAAATTAAAAGTGTCCACTTGCCGCTTAATAAATTTAATGAACGCCTTACAGGGCAATTTTCGTCTGATGTGAAAATTATTTTTTTACTTTTTTCCATTTTATACACTGATTACTCTTATTTCTAACCTTTAGGTTAGTACCTTACTATATTGTAGGTACTTGTACAAAGGTAAGAAATGATTTACTTTTGCACAATAACTTAAAAAAATAATTTATGACACAGTTAGAAAAAAACAAACAATTAGTTACCACAGCTTATCAAAGAATTTTTGGTGATTTAGATATTACCGGAGTAAATGAATTGATGAGTAAGGATTTTATACAACACAATCCAACACTTCCTGATGGTCCTGAAGGAGTAAAAGCAGTTGTAGAAATGCTTCTCTCTCAAGGTATGCCAAAACAGAAAGTGGTGTTCAAACACGTGGTGGCAGAAAATGATATAGTTATTCTTCATTCTCGTACAGAGATGGCAGGAAAAGAATGGCGGTTCATAGATATTTACCGAATTGAAAACGATAAGTTAGCCGAGCACTGGGATGCTATGATGCAAATGCCTGATGCACCTGCAAATAATAATCCAATGTTTTAAAGTAAAACTGTATCCGCTTGGTAATTTTAAAAAATGAAAATTAGATGAAGATTCAGCAAATACGAAATGCTACTATTATAGTTGAATATGCTGGAAAGAAAATTTTGGTTGACCCAATGCTTTCCGATAAAGGAGCTTTACCTACAACGCCTATCCCTGCAAAAACGTGGAGTTTTAAACGAAATCCATTACATGATTTACCCATTTCTAAAACGGAAATTGTAAAAGATTTGGATTTTGTTTTTTTGAGCCATTTGCATTTTGACCATTGGGATAAAGAAGCTGAAAATGTTTTACCCAAGGGAATAAAAATATTTGTACAAGACCAGGCAGATAAATTGAAGATTGAAAAAGCAGGGTTTACCAATGTAGAAATACTTTCTGAAAACTCATCTTTTGGCGAAATAAAACTCAGCAGAACTAAAGCCCAACATGGTAAAGGTTTTATGCTAAGATTGGCAGGTTTTGTTAGCGGATTGGTTTTAAAACATTCATCTGAAAAAACATTGTACATCGCTGCAGATACTGTTTGGTATGAAGGTGTGCAGGAAGCTATTGACAAACATAAACCTGATGTTGTGGTTTTAAATGGTGGCGACAATCAATTTTTCTTTGGAGGTCAGTTAATAATGAACAAGAAAGATATTTATGAAGTCCATAAAGCTACTCCTAACGCAAAAATTGTCGTAAGTCATATGGAAGGTGTAAACCACAATACACTTACAAGGAAAGATTTGAAAGAGTTTCTTAATGAAACTGAAATAATTGATAAAGTGAATGTTCCTGAAGATGGACAATCATACATTTTTTAATAATCATACACAAAATATAAAAAATAGATATGACAACAAAAGAAGTAGTAGAGGCTTACTCAACAGCCCTTTCAAAAGGAGACATTCCCACAGCATTTTCACATTTCAGCCCTGATGCAAAATGGCATCAACCTGGTAATCATCAGTTTTCTGGAACAAAAACAGGACTTGATGCCATTGGCAAAATGCTTGGTGATATGATGGGAGCAACACAGGGTTCTTTAGTGATAAATCCAACAGGTGCTTTGATGTCTAACGGGAATTTAGTTTCCTTCCCTATTCGTTTCAGTGGTAAAAATGGTGATAAAACAATTGAAATGAATGGCATCGATTTGTTTGAAGTTGTTGATGGTAAAATCGTCCAGGTTTGGTTATTTTCAGAAGACCAAACTGCCGAAGACCTTTTTTGGAATTAAATTTAAATCAAAAGTTATTAAGTCAAAGGGAGATTATTCTGTATAGGGTAGTCTCTCTTTGCTTACCGCTACGTCGGCTACAGCGATGTGGCGGTATTTGGAAATCGTCAGCCCGTAACCGCTGCTAAATTTATAAATAAAAGTTCATTGTTATCACTACCGCTCAATAAAGTTTTTCCAGCCCGGAACTATTGCTCAAACTTGCACTAATGCTCATTGTTATTCCTTCAGTCCCACTTGTGCAAAACCTATGTAAGTTGCCGTTTATGGTCTGTCGTATCTAAACACTCCCAACTTGCTTATTTGTTCTTTGTTCGGCAAATCGTTTACATTTAACTCACTCTCTGTTTTTCCATTGTTTTTTTTGATGCTAATAATTTTGTTATTTCTACTCACAACTATTGTTAACGTGTCAGAATTCCTTTCTTCGTCAACGTATACATATTCACTCCTAAAAACATTTTGATACTTCGTCAAGCTATATTTTATTTCAGTTGTAGACTGGGTTTCCATCCATTTGAAATTCATTGAAATATATGATATAAAAATCCACACAAAAAAAAATGTGAACGGTGTCCCGAACAAAATTGTAAACAGGTGTCGCCATTTTAGTTTGCTGTAACCTTCTTTGTCAAACCGCTTTAGAACAAAAAATAATAGTAGAACCAGTAATGAAATTAGGAATGCGTCTATTAGATAACCATAATTATCGTCGTACTCGGCATAATACGCACGATAGAGAAATATCCAAATTATAAATGGCGCAAGCAAAAGAAAAATCCAACCTATAATTTTGAGTGTTCGCATTGTTATGGCAGCTTTCGGTTTGCGGCTTGGCGTTGAGCGGTTTTTCGGAGAAGAATTTGTCGGCAAGACAAATGCTTATTTGGAAACCCGCACTCCATTTTACTTGAATGCCCGCATAACGCCAATCCGTTTTATAGGGCGTTTTTATTTCTTGTATATTAACGAATTCTCAATATTTCTTACGCTGTCATACCAGCTTTCTGTCTCGATGAAAAACAAGTCAAGGAGTTGGTCAACTGTCTCATTTTGTAAAGCATT
>JBAQJB010000369.1:0-3295 GCA_049289155.1 Chitinophagaceae bacterium | reverse complement strand
ATTTACCCCCATTACCAAAAGGCGAACGGCGCAATATTCACCAGCTTCCTCCCCCCTTATCAGACAGGTCTGTAAAATCAGAAATTTTCGAAACAGGTATCAAAGCAATTGATGTACTGGTTCCTTTAGAACGTGGTGGTAAGGCTGGATTGTTTGGAGGAGCTGGTGTAGGCAAAACTGTTTTGCTTACAGAGATGATCCACAATATGGTTGGACATAACAAAGGCATCAGTATGTTTTGTGGTATTGGTGAACGTTGCCGGGAAGGGAATGAATTGTATAATGCCATGAAGAAAGCGGACCTGCTTAAAAATATGGTAATGGTTTTTGGACAAATGAATGAAACTCCAGGCGCCCGTTTTCGTGTGGGTCATGCCGCATTAACCATGGCCGAATATTTTCGGGATGATGAACACCGCGATGTGTTGTTATTGATTGATAATATTTTTCGTTTTATTCAGGCAGGAATGGAAGTTAGCGGGCTGATGGGCCAAATGCCTTCCAGGCTTGGATATCAGCCAACCATGGGAACAGAGCTTTCAAAATTAGAAGAGCGAATTGCTAATACAAACGCCGGTGCCATCACTTCCATACAGGCGGTGTATGTGCCTGCTGATGATTTAACTGACCCGGCAGCGGTGCATGCTTTTTCACATTTATCCGCATCTATTGTTTTATCAAGAAAAAAAGCAAGTGAAGGATTATATCCTTCCATTGATATGTTGCAATCGAATTCAAAAATGGCAACACCTGGTATTATTGGGGAAGAACATTATAAACTTTCGCAGGAAATAAGGCACACGCTTGCAAAGTATGAAGACCTGAAAGATATTATTGCCATGTTAGGTATGGAGCAATTATCTGTTGAAGACAGGAATGTTGTAAATCGTGCAAGGCGACTTGAACGATTTCTAACGCAGCCATTTTTTGCTACCGAACAATTCAGCGGCATGAAGGGCAAAGAAGTTAGTTTGAAAGATGCACTGGATGGTTGCAAACGTATCCTTGCTGATGAATTTAAAGACCTGCCGGAAAGTGCATTTTATATGATTGGAGCTGTGGACGAAGCAAAAGAAAAAGCAAAATAGTAAGACCGATCAATCCAAATCAAAAGATACAGAGCAAGGCGATAAAAATAATGGAAGTGCAATGCCGAAGAATGCACCAAAAGAAAATACAGATGCTGATCAGAATAAAACAAATGATAATAACAGCAACAATAAAAATAAATCAGCGGATGCTGCGAAAGAGAATGACAATTCAAATAAATCCAAATCACAAGAAACAGCAGAAGTGAAAGATGATACCAAAAAGAAAATGTCAAAGTTATCAGCGGATAAAAATGAAACTGCAGACACTTAATTAAAAGATGAAATGGAAAACACATTAATGAACCTGAAAATTCTTCTTCCGTTCAAAATTTTTATTGATACAAAAAATGTAAGAAGTATCACCATAGAAACAAGTGAAGGATCTTATGGCATGTTACCACAAAGGCTTGATTGTGTGGCGGCGTTGGTTCCCGGAATCTTTACTTATGAAATTGAAACTGGAAGACCGAAATATATAGCGGTTGATGAAGGACTAATGATAAAAGCAGGCAACGAAGTTTTGGTATCTGTCCGCAATGCCATTGGTGGCGCAGATCTTGGGAAACTTAGTGATATGATAAAAAAAGATTTTAATAAGCAGGATGAAAATAAAATACAGGCCCGTTCAGTCATGGCAAAGTTAGAAGGTGGATTCATTTACAGCTTCGATAAATTTCGAAAAGATTAAAAATGGACAGTTCAAATAAAAAAGATGAAAATTTTTTTAGTGAGCAAATCGCGAGGAAAGAAAAAAGGAAATTGCGGGCAAAACGGGTAAACAGTGAAAGCGCCTGGGCAGGCTTAGGCATGTTTGGAATGATTGGTTGGTCCATAGCAATTCCAACCTTGCTGGGAGCAGCACTGGGAATATGGCTCGACAAACATTATCCTGAAACATTTTCCTGGGTATTATCATTTTTAATGATCGGGTTAATTACAGGCTGCATTATAGCCTGGTATTGGGTAGATAAAGAAGATAAACAAATGCATCAAAATAAAGAAGACAATGATGAATGAAACGGTATTAATAACATTAGCCTTTATTGCAGGAATTGCCTTGGGAATTTTATTTTTTGGCGGCTTGTGGTTTACAGTGAAAAAAGCAGTGAATGCTAAAATACCTGCATTGTGGATATTAAGTAGTTTCTTTTTGCGGATCAGCATTACGTTAGTTGGGTTTTATTTTATTAGTTCCGGAAACTGGCAACGGTTGGTTACCTGCCTCGCAGGTTTTATAATCGCACGCATTATCGTTATTCATTTTACCAAATCAATAGATGAAAAACAAATGCTTGTAAAAAAAGATATTATCCATGAAACTTAGCCCCGACCAAACTATTTTCTGGCAACATGGTTTTATCACCATTAACCTTACCCTGGTTACCACCTGGGCGATCATGCTACTACTGGTAATAGGGTCAATTTTAATTACACGCAAACTTAAATCAGGTATTAAAATTTCCCGCTGGCACTGTATTCTTGAAATGCTGGTCACCGGCATGAAAGAAGAAATTAAAGGCGTTGGGTTAAACGAACCGGAACATTATATCGGCTTCATAGGTACGCTATTTTTATTTATTGCGGTAAGTAATATCTGCATCATTTTCCCATTTTACGATGCACCCACCGGTTCGCTTTCCACTACAGCAGCGCTTGCCATCTCCGTATTTCTCGCTGTGCCTTTTTTTGGAATCAGCAAAAGTGGTATAGGTGGTTACCTGAAAACATATATAAAACCAACCTTCATCATGTTGCCTTTTAATATCATCAGTGAGTTATCAAGAACACTGGCGCTGGCTGTAAGGTTGTTTGGTAATATCATGAGTGGAGGAATGATCGTTGCAATTCTTTTGAGCATATCACCTTTCATATTTCCAATAGTTATGAAAATGCTTGGTTTGCTTACAGGTATGGTTCAGGCTTATATCTTCAGCATACTTGCTACGGTATATATTGCCGCAGCAGTACATAAAACAGCTAAAATAAATTCAAAAACACAAAAACAAAAAAAAGAAACAAATGGATAGTATAACAGTTATCGCAGTAGCATCAATTGTTACTGCAGGGCTTACAACCGGTATTGGTTGTATGTTGCCGGCATTCAGTGAAGGAAAAGCAGCAGCATCCGCATTAAGTTCTATTGCACAACAACCGGATGCTGCGCCCACCATTACCCGAACCTTATATGTATCGCTGGCCATGAT
>JBAQJB010000368.1:0-1996 GCA_049289155.1 Chitinophagaceae bacterium | reverse complement strand
GTGTATGGCCATTGCAGCCAGTTCATTTTCCCAAACCTTAACAGTTGAAAAAATTATGCGCGACACCAAATGGATCGGCACATCGCCTTCCAATGTTTCCTGGTCGCCGGATAATCAAACCATTTATTTTAACTGGAACCCGGATAATCAAACCAGTGATTCCATGTATTATGCGGATGTAAAAAACGGGCAGCCGGTAAAAGCTGATCAGCGGAAAGCGAGGATGGCACAGGCTATGGCGCGGGGAACCTGGTCGGCAGATTATTCAAAATTACTTTTCAATTACCAGGGAGATATTTTTTTATACAACCTCAATACCAAAGACACTTTGCGCATTACGCAAACGGAAGACTATGAATCCAATGCAAATTTTATAAAAAATACAACCGCAATCTCATATCAAAAAGGCAATAATCTTTTTTGCTGGAATTTTAAAAATGGTACTACAAAACAATTAACCAATTTCATAGACGGGTCAAAACCTTCCGACAAAAAATTAAATGTTCAGGAAGAATGGTTGCAGCAACAACAGTTGGAAACTTCCAGTGTAATTAAGGAAAGACAAGATAAACGTGATGCCCGGCTCGCTGCAAATAATGCGTTGAAAGATGCGGATAGTTTGGTAGATATTTATTTAAACGGCAAAGACATCTCCTACCTGGAACTCAGTCCACAGGCGGATTTCCTGGCATATTCTTTATATGAAGCGCCGGGAAATGCGAAGCGGACAATTGTGCCCAATTATGTAACGAGTTCCGGTTTCACAACAGATATTCGCGGAAGGACAAATGTGGGCGCACCCCAGGGCAGTTATTCTTTTTATGTTTTAAATATTGTGAAACATTCCGTACTCGAAATAAAAACGGATAGCATCCCGGGCATAACAGACCAGCCGGATTATGTAAAAGATTACCCGGAAAAATATGCTAATAAAAAAAAGGAACCGCGTGAAGTGGTGGTGGATATGTGTTCCTGGAATAAGGATGGAAGCCGCGCTGTGATTGACATTCGTTCACTTGATAATAAAGACCGCTGGTTGATGGAGCTCGATCCGGCGAGCGGAAAACTCACGCTCATCAGCCGGCAGCGCGATGAAGCCTGGATAGACGGGCCGGGCATTGGCGGCAGTTTTGATAATGCATCCACGGGATGGATCAACAACAATAATTTTTATTTTGAAAGTGAAACAACAGGTTATGCGCAACTCTATGTGTATGATTTTTTATCCAAAAAAATAAGTGCAGTGACAACTGGAAATTATGAAGTACAGGAAGTGGTATTGAGCCGCGATAAAAACTATTTTTATTTGCTAACCAATGAAGGCAATCCCGGTATTCAAAACTGGTATCGCATCAATACAAATGGAAGCGGTAAAATAAAAATTACGGATCAGAAAGGCGGCTATGAAATTTCCATGTCACCGGATGAAAAATATATTGCGTACCGATATTCGTATCAAAATAAACCCTGGGAATTATACGTGCAGGAAAATAAAGCAAATGCAAAACCGCAGCAGTTAACGCATAAAGCCATGAGCGAAGAATTCTTATCTTATCCATGGCGCGACGCGGAAATTTTTACATTCGCAGCAAGAGATGGGAAGCAGGTTTCGGCAAGAATTTATCAACCAAAAGCCGGCACAAAAAATGGCGCTGCTGTAGTGTTTGTGCATGGTGCGGGCTATTTACAAAATGTAGATTATTGGTGGAGTTATTATGTGCATGAATTTATGTTTAATAATTTACTCGCCGATAAAGGCTATACCGTTTTAGATATTGATTATCGCGGCAGTGCGGGTTATGGCCGTGATTGGCGCACGGGCATTTACAGGTATATGGGCGGAAAAGATTTGGATGATGAAGTGGATGCCGCGGCCATGCTGGTTAAAAAATATGGCATTGATTCCACGAGGATCGGCATGTATGGCGGAAGTTATGGAGGCTTTATGACATTGATGGCCATGTTTACAACACCCGGGAAATTCAATGCCGGCGCG
>JBAQJB010000367.1:0-2318 GCA_049289155.1 Chitinophagaceae bacterium | reverse complement strand
ATTTTGATTATCCGTATTAATAGATGCTTCATTTGAAAAATGAAGCTGGTTAAAGTTTGAAATTATGTCTTTGCCTGTAATTTTATTATCTCCATTTTTTTCAATGCGTGGGGATAATTGATTATAGGAAAGTTGCATGGAAATTTTATTCCCCCCTGCAATAGGAATTATAGAATTGCTTTGTACATTTTCTTTTTGTGAATCCTCTTTTTTATCAACTTGTTGCGCTGCCTGGGTTTGAGCAGGCAACAAAGTATTATTAGCAACAACTTCAGTCTTTGTATTTGAAGCCGGAGCTTTCATGATAAGATAAGTGAATATACTTCCGGCGAAAAATAAAACCAGCAATAATAAAATGATCTTCAAATCCATCTTCTTTTTAGCAGGAATATTTTTTGGTAAATCATTGTCAAGAGATGATTGTACATCATCCCAGTTCCCTATATTTTCTTTCAGGGGAAATTCTTTCACCGCTTTGCGGAACAGGTCATCTATATTTTCATCCTGGTTCAACATACTTCTGCTTGTTCTCTTTTTTTAATTCCTTCCTTCAATAAAACTCGCGCCCGCGACAAACATGATTTGGATGTGCCTGGTTGCATATCCAGCATCTTCGCGATCTCTACGTGATTGTAACCATGTATTGCATACAACAGGAATACAGAACGATTTTGTGGCGAAAGTGTTTTAATCATTAATATCAGTTCTTTATAAGATAATTTTTGTTCCGCATTTTCCTGCTCATCTTTTATATCCCAGATATGCTCAGGAATACCGCCAATTTCCGGGCTCATTTTTCCGCGCCTCAATTCATCAATGGCTGTTTTGATCATTATTTTTTTAAGCCAGGCCATCAAAATTTTTTCATTATCACTATCAGGTCCGGTTTTGAAACGGTCAATGGATTTGAAAAATTTTATAAAGCCATCATTTACCAGGTCCACTGCTTTATCATACCGGTATATGTACAGGAAAACAGTTTTAAACGCAAAACCATAGTACCGCTCATACAGCGCTTTTTGTGCGCTGCGGTCTTCATGCATGCAGCCTTGTAATATACAGGTTATATCTTCCAAATGTTTTCTAAGCCATTTTGTGCGTTGAAATTAATTGAAGCGCTTACAACTCTAAAATTTTATACGTTAAAAAAAATTTTTGGAATTGAATTTGATCTTGCCAGCCTTTTGTATATACGCCCTTCCGGAAAAAGGGTTGCAATATTTCGTATTATTATGACAAAGATTTTTTGAACGTTTCTATCGCTCTATTCCGGGCAAAAGCGTGATCAACAATGGGTTCCAGGTAACCGGGTACAAAACCGGGGATCCATTTTTTTATATAGGCCAGCTTTGGATCGAATCTTTTTATTTGCAGGTCCGGGTTAAATATCCGGAAATAGGGCGCGGCATCACAACCTGATCCTGCGGCCCATTGCCAGTTGCCATTGTTGGAAGCAAGTTCATAATCCAGTAATTTTTCGGCGAAATAAGCTTCGCCCCAGCGCCAGTCAATCAATAAATGTTTGGTGAGAAAACTGGCCGTTACCATTCGCACCCTGTTGTGCATCCAGCCGGTTTCATTCAATTGCCGCATGCCCGCATCCACCATGGGGTAGCCGGTTTCGCCGCGGCACCATGCATTGAATTCATCTTCATTATTCCGCCAGGCTATGTCATCATATTTTCTTTTAAAAGAATGATTCACCACTTTGGGAAAATGAAAAAGGATCATCATAAAAAATTCCCGCCATATCAGCTCATTCAAAAATGTTTCATTCAATGCTGCTGCTTTCTTTGCAAGCTGACGAATCGAAATTGTACCAAACCGTAAGTGAATGCCCACCTGCGAAGTGCCCGCAATGCCAGGGAAATTGCGGGTTTTATCATACTCATTGATCAATATTTCTGGAAATTGAAATGGTGGAATTTTTATGCCCGTTTTTTTAAAACCAATTTCTTCCAGCGATGGAAAATAGAGTTGTTTTGTTTTTAAAAAATTACTAAAATATTTTTCAGCAGGAAAATGCTCCATTTCATTTTCCTCAAATTTTATTTTCCATTGTTTGGAAAATGGCGTAAAAACAGTATAAGGTTTTCCATCCTGTTTGAGTATATCATTTTTCTCAAAGACAACCTGGTCTTTAAAAGTTGTAAAAGAAATATTTTTATCCTGAAGTAATTTTTTAATAGCTGCGTCGCGGGAAATTGCGTATGGCTCATAGTCATGATTGGCAAAAACATTTTTTACAGTATACGATTCCAGTAATTTTTCAAATGCTTGTTGTGGTTCATCATGCAGCACGAAAAGTGAAGAACCTT
>JBAQJB010000366.1:0-9144 GCA_049289155.1 Chitinophagaceae bacterium | reverse complement strand
AGCCAAAGCGGATTTTTTGGAAAAGGAAACCGGCAGTTTGGAAAAAGGTAAAAGCGCAGATTTTATTTTACTTACAAATGATTTGATGAAAGTGGATGCAAGTAATGTTTTATCTACAAAAGTTATTGCCACCTATTCACGCGGTAAGAAAGTGTGGGGTGAATAAATATTCATTTAGTTATATTTTAAAAAAAAGATCCTGAATAAAATGCAAAGCAAATTACCCAATGTTGGTACTACTATTTTTACCACGATGAGCCAACTCGCCCATGAATGTAATGCCATCAATCTTGGGCAGGGCTTCCCGGATTTCCCGATGGATGATGCGCTTATTAATGCCGTGGCTAAAGCGATGCGTGATGGGCATAATCAATATGCATATATGAATGGTGTGCCTGCATTGACGAACGCTATTGCAGAAAAAATAAAAAAATTATACAATACTAAAATTGAGGCTGCTACACAAATAACTGTCACGCCCGGCGCAACGTATGCCATTTATACAGCGCTTACCGCCATTTTATTTCCGGGTGATGAAGTCATATTATTTGAACCTGCTTATGATAGTTATATTCCAAATATTGAGATCAATGGCGCGGTTCCGGTATTGATTCCCCTGACGTTTCCGGATTACAGTATTCCATGGGAAAATGTAAAAGAAAAGATCAGTAAAAAAACGAAAGCCATTATCATCAATTCGCCGCAGAACCCTACCGGCGCGGTTTTGAGCAATGCTGATATGGAAGAGTTGCAAAAGATTACTGAAGGAACGGGCATCTATATCATCAGCGATGAAGTGTATGAGCATTTAATTTTTGATGGCCTGCAACATGAAACTGTAATGAAATACCCGGGTTTACTGGAACGCAGTATTGCATGTTTTTCTTTTGGAAAAACATATCACTGCACGGGTTGGAAAATGGGTTATTGCGTGGGCGGAACTGCCCTGATGAAAGAGTTCCGGAAAGTTCATCAATACAATGCATTTACAACAAATTCTTTTGTACAATATGCTTTGGCTGAATACCTGCAAAATGAAAACGCATACCTGGCATTACCAAATCTCATGCAGCAAAAAAGAGATTATTTTTTGGAGTGTATGCAACAAACCAGGTTCCAACCACTCACTTCATATGGAAGTTATTTCCAGTGCTATAGTTATGCGCACATGAATGAAGAAAATGATCTTGATTTTGCAAAAAAGATCACCCGTGAATTTGGTGTGGCTACTATTCCACTAAGCAGTTTTTATAAAAATGGGTTAGACAATAAAGTATTGCGTTTTTGTTTTGCAAAAAAAGAAGCAACACTTTTACAGGCAGCGGAAAGGCTGGGAAAAGTTTAAAATATTAGCAAAAAGAATTCGTGATTTTTTCTGATTTAATTTTTATTTCTCTCACTTCTATTAAAAAATATCGTACCCTATAATGATGGAAAACGTATGATAGTCAGAAGTATAATAATGGTAATCAGCAATAATATTTTGTTTAAATCCATACCGCAACTCAGCGCTTATTGCCTGGTATTTAAAACCTGCGCCCAATGAAAAATTACCATTGAATGTTGGTGTTAAGTTGTTGATATTTGGATCTTCAAATTTTATTGAAGAACTACTCCCCGAACCAAAATTATACGTTGCATTTGCAAATATTTTTGATTTGCCATTCAGCAAAAAATAATGGCGTACGCCAATGGGAATCTCTATAAAACTAAAATCCAGGCTTACTTTTTTACCCTTATATTGAACATCCGATTTATAGGATTGATAATTTGGATCAGAAAAAAATGACCATGAACCCTGACTAAATGGTAAGACCACTTCCAGGGAAATGCCCACCCGAATAGTTGCCTTAGAACCAAAATCTATAGGGCCGATTACTTGGCCCGGGCCCACATATGAATAAATAGATGCGCTGGCTAAAGCCGTTCCGGCACGTACGCCAAGATGGAATGCACCTTTTTGCGCAGACTGTTTATAAGAAATACTTTCCGAGTTATTTGCTTTATTATACCCGTTAAAAACGCGGATTAAAGATGATTCATTATAGCTGCTATTTTCTATTTCATTCATGGTAAGCCCCGTATAATTTAGCTTTTCCCAAAGCTGTTGCTTATAGGTTGTATTCTTTGCAATGGTTGCATCCGCAGACATATAACTTTTATAAATCAATTGCGTTATTGGCGATCCGTTCACTGTAAAAAAATAGCGCGTCAATGGCCCTTCATTATACATATACAAAGAGGCCTTTCCTTCTATAACTGATTTTAAAAATAGGGTTTCATTTTTGAATTGTGGTGCCTGCAAATTATTCATTTCATTATAGATTTCGCTGCTCCTGTCGATATCTACATTGAATACTTTAAACTTTACACCGCCTACAGAAAATTCTTTAATCGTTTGTACATCGCCTGTCATGCTTTCCGAAGTTTCGGATAATTTATAGGAAATTTCTTTCGGGTTTTTTTTCCAGTCAGCATTTTTAATCAGGCAGGTTATTTTTTCCCCGGAGCTATTGATTATATAACCAGGTTCATATTTTATTTGTGAAAAACCTGTAACACATACCATGCAGATAAACAAAAGAAGTAGTATTTTTTTCATAGAAATATTTTAGGTTTATGTTCATCAAATATAAATTTAATTAAAGCATACAAATGCTTTTCCGGGAAAATATTTTTTTACCATTTATATAAAAAAATATAAATGGCCACAGTATTAAATTATATTTGAAAAGCATTATTAATTTTTTACTTAAAAAAAGATTATGAAAATCATGCTCTCTTTTCTTTTAACCTTTACGTTATTGTTTGGGAAAAATATTGATTCAAAAACTGTATTGAAACGCATGCACGACAAGTATGCAGGGAAATGGTACACAAGTTTTACATTTACCCAAACCACGGAACGTTACCGCAATGATTCACTCATCAATACGCAAACCTGGTATGAAGCCCTGAAGTTACCTTATCATTTTCGCATAGATTTTGGAGACATAAAAGATGGAAATACCGTGATCTTTAGCCGCGATTCGATGTATATTTTCCGAAATGATTCATTGAAAAGAACTGATGTGAATGATGATGACCTTACTTTTTTATTGGGCGGAATGTATTTTATGCCTTTTGATTCGGTGACGGCGCATTTCCAAACATTGCATTATGACCTTACTAAATTTCATGAAGATACTTTTATGGGAAACGCCGTATATGTGATCGGCGCTGATCATTCGGGCGATAAAGTAAATCAACTTTGGATTGATAAAAATAAACTGGTCCTCCTGCGTTTTATTGAATATGCAGATGGCCGGAAATCTGAAGGCGTATTTGAAAATCATCAACAATTTGGCGGCGGCTGGTCAGAACAAAAATGCAGTTTTTATTTTGATGATAAACTGGCACAGGTAGAATACTACCACAACTGCAAAGCAAATGTACCACTGGATGAAGCCATTTTTGACCCGGCAATGTTTGGCAAAGTACATTGGTATAAAGGAAACGAATAAAGAATTCGTTTAATCCTAATTAAAAGGTATATTGTTCCTGCCATCATTTTAGTAAAAAATCTCTCTTGAAAAAAACTGGCATTAAATTTTCACCTTATAAAATAAAAACATTCATTATGCAGGACAATAAACGCCATTCAAACCCCGATACCCTTTCTTCCAATATAGATTCTGCAAAAGACAAGGAAGAAATGAAACAGGAGCCGGTGGAAATAAATCTCCCTGATGTGGAAGATATTCCCGGGCAGGAAAATTTTATCCCAATGGACATTGATAACAATGTGAACACAACCATCGCTTCGGCAGATGAAGAAGGAGATGATATTTTAGAAAATGATGCGGAGGATATTGTAAATGAAAATTCCGGTTCCAATGTTACTGAAATGGAAAAAAGAGATTTACGAAAAGCTGCGAATGATATGCCCGGCGATGACCGGCAATTACGCAAAGCTGCCTTGCAGAGTACAGACGACGACGGCACACCATTAAATGAAGGTAGTTTTGATAAAGATATTTCTGCCGATGATCTTGATGTTCCCGGCGCTTCATTGGATGATGCAGATGAAAAGATTGGCGAAGAAGATGAAGAAAATAATGAATACAGTTTGGGTGGTGATAACCACGACTGAATTATTCTATCATATCCGGGTGTACATACGGATTCGTTTTCCAGTTGGGATCATATTTTACAAACCAGCTCAACCAAAGTGTGCGTGACCATCTTATAATTGGTGGCTGTAAAACAACGAGCAATATAGAATTGATGGCCAGCCAGTAAAATACCCTGTTGTCATAAATCGAAATACCAAACAAAGGCCACCAAATAAAAAAGGTTATCATGGAAATGATGACAGTCACGAAATAACTTACATAGCCTGTGCCATAATAAAAGCCAATTTCCAGGTCGATCAATTGACCGCAAGACGGGCAATGCTCATGCATTTCGCGGTAAACACTGTTCTTTAAAGCATATGCATTTTTTGATTTAAAAATATAACCTTCGCGACAGCGCGGGCATTTATTCGTTAGAATGGTAAGCAAATAAGAAGGTCGCGGACTGTTCATGAACTTTTTTTTATGGATAGAATTCATAAAAAATTATGCGCAAAGGTAGGGAAAGCGGGGTGAAGTGAAAGTTAAGAAAAAAGTGAGCTTTTTTTAAAAATTAATTCCGTAAAAAACATTGCTGAAATTTTAATAAGGAAACTAAAAGTTCATCCCTCTAAACATTCCAAGATCTTCTCCATCTGTGTTGCGCGGGAACCTTTTATGAGGAGAAAAGAATGTGTAATATTTTTCCCCTGTAACCATTTTCCCGCTTCAACAGAAGAGGGAAAATAATTAAAATGATCAACAGGTATTTTTTCAAAATCACCGCCCACCAATACCACTTCTTTCCAGTGGTATTTTTTTATTTCTATCACTAAGTTTGTATGTTCATCTAAACTTTTTTCTCCGAGTTCTTTCATCGCACCAAGCAATAAAATTTTTTCGGTATGATTTATTTCCGCAAAATTCTGAATTGCTGCCAGCATGCTATCGGGGTTGGCATTATACGCATCAAAGAGAATCGTGTTTGTATTTTTTTGAATGATCTGTGAACGGCTGTTAGAGGGAAAATAAGATTCAATCGCTTCCTTGATCATTGGCCCGGGCACTTCAAAATGTTGTGCGATGGCTGCCGCACACAATACATTCGGCAAATTATATTTTCCAGCCAGGTTCGTTTGAATGGTTTGAATACCTGCTATTTTTTCAACAGAAATTTGAAGAAATGGATTCACTGTTTTTACCTGCCCCGTAATGATGCCATCATGCGTTCCATACCTGTAAATCTTTTGTATGCCAGTTGACATTTCTTCCAGGTAAGGCAAATCTGTATTCACAAAAGCGCTGCCACCACTACTTTTCAGCCAGTCAAACAATTCGCCTTTTCCTTTTCGTACGCCTTCTTCACTGCCAAAACCTTCGAGGTGCGCTTTGCCACAATTGGTGATCACACCATGTGTTGGTTGCACAATTTTGCAATACAATTCAATTTCTTTTAAATGATTGGCACCCATTTCTACAACCGCCATTTCCGCTTCCATTTTTATTTTCAAAATGGTGAGCGGGATACCAATATGGTTGTTCAAATTTCCTTGGGTTGTATAGGTTATATATTTTTTGCCCAGCGCTGCATGTATCAATTCCTTGGTCGTGGTCTTACCATTAGAACCGGTGATCGCGATGAAAGGAATTGAAAATTGTTGGCGGTGAAAATTGGCGAGTTGCTGCAAACTATCCAACACATCGGGCACTTGTAAAATACGCGGATCATTATGCCGGTCTTCATCAGAAACAGCATAGGCCGCGCCGGCATCCAATGCCATTTGTATAAAATTATTCCCGTTGAAATTAGGCCCTTTTAATGCAAAAAAAAGATCCCCGTTTTTTAATGCGCGTGTATCAGTCTGAACGGAGGGAAAGTCCTGGTAAATTTTATATAACTCCTGGATGGATATCATATTTTTTGAAAAAATAAATTGTTGGAAAAATATTTTTAAAAATTAAAGAGAAGTTTAGCTCAATAATTATTCCTCGCGGATCACTTCATCCTGTGCACCACCCATTACCATAGAACTCATTTTTTTCAAAGGATTTTTATGGTCCTCATCAAAAGCTTTTCTTCTATCCAGCAGATCTATGCATCCATATAATGCAGCACGGAATGAGCTTTCATCTGCAATTCCCTGGCCTGCAATATCGAATGCAGTTCCATGATCGGGACTTGTGCGCACAACCGGTAAACCCGCAGTATAATTAATGCCTTCTCCAATCGCAAGTGATTTAAAAGGGATCAATCCCTGGTCGTGGTACATGGCCAGTACCGCATCAAATGACTGGTACGAAGATCTTGCAAAAAATGCATCCGCCGGAAACGGCCCGAACACCAGCATTTCCTTATTTCTCAATTCATTGATCGCAGGTTTTATAATGGTTTCTTCTTCCGTACCAATCAAACCTTCATCACCTGCATGCGGGTTCAAACCCAGCACTGCGATCTTTGGTTTATCAATGCCAAAATCCCTTCGCAAACTTTCATGTAAAATTTTTAATTTGCTGACGATCTTTTGTTTTGAAATATTTTCTGCAATTTCTTTTACAGGCACATGCTCTGTAACCAGCGCCACGCGCAGGTTTTCGGATGTCATCAGCATCACCACGTCCGGCACATTAAAAGCATCTTTCAAATAAGGCGTATGCCCGCTGTATGTGAATGCAGGAGATTGAATATTTTTCTTATGAATCGGCGCAGTTACTAACCCGTCGAAATCACCGGCCTGCAAAGAGGTTACGGCCTGCATTAAAGACAGGTAGGCATATTTGCCGCCAATTGCATTGAGCGTACCCGGTGTGATCTGTACTTCTTCTTCCCAGCAATTAAAAATATTGATGTCACGCGGATTCAGCCGCTTGAAATCTTTAATGGCCTGGTAGGTAAAATTGATATCGGGCAAAGATTTCCTGTAAAAATTTATGCATTTATTACTGGCAAAGATCACAGGCACGCACATATCGAGGATGCGTTTATCGGACAATGTTTTAATGATCAGTTCAATACCAATGCCATTCAAATCGCCGCAGGTAAATCCTATGATGGGCTTATCCGTTTCTCTTGCCATGTATTATTTTTAATGCGTAAAAATAGGAATAAAAAATTGATGCAAATAATTGGGCTTTATTTCCCGTGATAGTGAAATGTTATTTTATAGAAAAAATATACTTTATTTTCCGCGTTGTAATTTTTTTACCGGGAATAATTACCTTTCAAAAAATTAATACACATGGCAACGCCTGAAAATTTTTTACAGGAAATAAATGACGGTTATAGTTTTAAAAGCGAACATGTAGAGATCGGTTGCGGCATGCTTGACGGTAATGTCGTACCCGGTGCAGCCATTTCCATTCCGCTAAAAACAATGAACCGCCATGGGCTGATCGCCGGCGCAACAGGAACCGGGAAAACAAAAACGCTCCAGGTGATTGCCGAAGTTTTAAGCAATGCATCCGTGCCCGTTTTGCTCATGGATATAAAAGGAGACCTGAGTGGTATTGGTGCTGCCGGTGCAGTAAATGATAAGATCACCGCACGCAGTGCTATGATCAATATCCCTTTTAATCCCACTGCATTTCCCGTGGAATTTCTAACCCTGAGTGGTGAAAAAGGAGTTCGCCTGCGTGCCACCGTAAGTGAATTCGGCCCAATTTTATTGAGTAAAATTTTAGGGCTGAATGATACACAGGGTGGCCTGGTAGCCATGATCTTTAAATATTGTGATGACAATAAATATCCCTTATTAAATCTCCCTGATTTTATAAAAGTATTGCAATATGTAAGCAATGAAGGTAAAGATGAGTTGCAAAAAGAATATGGCCAGGTTTCCGCCGCTTCTACCGGAACCATTTTAAGAAAAGTAGTGGAGATGCAACAACAGGGCGCTGATATATTTTTTGGTGAACCCAGTTTTGAAATCGATGACCTCATGCGTATCAGCGATGATGGCCGCGGCATGGTGAATATTTTACGCGTTACTGATATGCAGGAAAAACCTAAACTATTTTCTACATTCATGCTGCAAATGCTGGCAGAATTATATGCCACACTTCCGGAAGTGGGCGACCAGGATAAACCCAAGCTGGTGTTGTTCATAGATGAAGCACATCTCTTGTTTGATGAAGCTACATCCGTTTTGTTGCAGCACATAGAAATGATTATTAAACTGATTCGTTCAAAAGGCGTAGGTGTATTTTTCTGCACGCAAAACCCGCAGGATATTCCTGCATCTGTATTGGCTCAACTTGGCATGAAAGTGCAGCATGCATTGCGTGCCTTTACGGCGGCAGACAGGGATACCATTAAAAAAGCCGCACAGAATTTTCCCGAAACTTCTTTTTATAAAACGGAAGACCTGCTTACTAAAATGGGTATTGGTGAAGCGATGATCACTTTTTTAAATGAGAAAGGTATACCAACACCTTTGGTACATACAATGCTGCGGCCTCCTGAAAGCCGCATGGATATTCTTTCGGATGTGGAAATCGATGCGATCGTGGCAAAAAGTAAACTCGCTCCAAAATATAACCGTGTCATAGATAGTGAAAGTGCATATGAAATATTAAATGATAAAATCGCAACTGCTGCTCAAAAAACGAAACAGGAAACTGTTCCTAAAAATGCACCTAAAGAAAAAAGTTTTTTTGATAATCCCACTGTTAAACAAGTTGGGCGAACAGCTGCCAGCATTATTACAAGAAGCTTACTCGGCGCATTGGGATTGGGTGGAAAGAGCAATGTAAAAAAATGGTTTTAAAAATTCAACGTATTCTATCATCGGAAAGTTTGCTGCTTTTTTAGATAATTTAAATACATGTTTAGGAGCAAGTTGTATGAGCGCAATATAAATTTGAATTGAGGTTTTTTCTTCGGCCTCAGAAAAAAAGCGTTAAGAAAATTTGAATGAATGCCGTTAAGAAATGAAATTAATGTTACCAATGCTCAGTATAGCACGTTGCCGGTAAGTCGCACTATAGCTGGGATATATACTATTGATTGAGCTATTTCATTTTAGGCAGGCATTTAAATTTTTAGCTTTTTTTA
>JBAQJB010000365.1:0-1937 GCA_049289155.1 Chitinophagaceae bacterium | reverse complement strand
TTCCAGGTCATGATGCGGAGCGTACTGCTGTCTTTTGTTTTGGTAAAAGTTTTCGGCACATTAAAAGCAATTGTATGCACCAGGTTGTAAGATCCGAAAAGTAAAACGATCAATAAAAAAAAACCGGACTTTTTATTGATAAAAAAAGCAGCGATACAAAGTAAGATGCCGATACATAATAAGTAAGGAAATGCCAATGCGAATATACTGGTATAAGAAAAAATTTCAGGGGAGATGAACGCGGAAAATGACGCGATCAAATACAATACACAAAAAAGTATCAGGACAATTACCCAACTGATTTTTAAGAATTTTTTCATCCGGGCAGGTAATGTTTTATAAGTCTTGCTGGCTTGCCTGGTCAAGGAAATTTCTTTCTTCATCCGTCAGCGAGCTCAACCCTTTTTGATTTATTTTATCCAATATCTCATCCAGGTTTTGCTGTGAATTACGGTTGATTTTTACAAAAGGTTCGCGATTGGCTTTATAAAAAAGTTTTTGGGACATGGGTTTTGTTTCGGGCTTGAATAAGTTATCAAACCAATATGCAAAACGATTCATCCAGGCGCTCCAGTCGCGGCCTTTATTTAATTCTGTAATAAAAATAAATCCTGCTAAACCGGCAAGCGCATGTGCTGCCAGCAAAACGGGTCCGCCCGCTGAAATGTTCATCAGGTCTATGATACAGAAGACAGCGGTCAATAACCAAAGGGGAATACCACCGCTGATCATTGGGAAAATACGGAAGTTGGGAGCGAGTGTGGTAGCAGCAATCGCGATACATAAAACGGCTGCACTACCACCCATAAATACACCAGCGTGGGATAAAGTTGGGAAAATACTAATGCCGGTAACAAAAACGATTGCGGCTATTACACCACCATATATATAAAGTGGTATCATTTTATTATTCCCGGATAACGATTGTAAAATATATCCAAAACCCCATAGCCACATCAGTGTTGAAAGCAGGTCCCAAAAACCTTCATGAACAAACATATAACTGAAGATCGTCCATGGCCGGGTTATTACATTCATGGGCGTGGAAGAAAGTGTAAGCCATTGTAAAAACTCGCGGTAAAAAGTTTGTTCTGCCACCACATTGCTGTCAATAGATAACTGGTAGATCACTTTGATCACCACCACCATTACAAACATGACTCCATTAATGGCGACCAGCCAAACCAGGGAATTATTATCCTGGCCCAATGTGATCTTGTTTTTATAGGACCTGTGTACGACTTTCATTTTATATATTCTGTTGTAAAGGTACTTGTTGATCAGCGATTGCAGTAGCTACCTGTTATTTTTTTTCCAGTAATATACGAGTATTATCCCAAAAAGAGCACCGCCCAAATGCGCCACATGCGCTACATTATCCCCGGCAGATTTCTGAACGGTCATGTACAACTCAAAAGCCGCATAAAACATAACAAACCATTTTGCCTTTACCGGGAGGAAAAAATACAGGTATATATAGGTGTTTGGAAAAAGGAAACCAAAAGCGGCCAGGCATCCAAAGATCGCACCTGAAGCGCCCAATGTGGCTTCATTTAATTTTTGCTCATATAAGAATTGTGCAAAGCCGGGAATATTATTGGAAAATTGCGAAGGCAGCCCGTTATAAATATTGTTTTGTTGTATAAAATTCGTCATATCCCGCACATAGGTTGGGGAAGATGCATTGATCGCATTGTATTGGTCAATGAAATGTTGCGTTTCAAAATATAAAACGCCCATATGGCAAAGCGCCGCACCGAGGCCACAGATCAAATAAAATGTCAGAAATTTTTTTGGCCCCCATAAATTTTCCAGTACGGAACCAAACATCCACAATGCAAACATGTTGAAAAATAAATGATCCCAGCCGCCATGCATAAACATATGCGTGATGAATTGCCATGGCCTGAAAAGCGGGCTCTGCCAGGTATGCAGCG
>JBAQJB010000364.1:0-6773 GCA_049289155.1 Chitinophagaceae bacterium | reverse complement strand
GGGTTTGCATAGCAAAATGCTTTGGCTTCATCAAAAGTTTTGGAACCTTTTCCTTGCACCATATAACAAAGTATTGTCCATGGAGCACCGGCAAAACCGATCAATGGAACACGATCATTTAATTGTTGTTTACATAATTTGATCGCTTCAAATACATACCATAGTTTGTCCTGCACATCGGGCACAGCAATGCGGGACATGTCTTCAATTGATTTAATTGGATCAGGCAAAACCGGCCCTTTATTTTCAATCATATGTACTTCCAGTCCCATAGCTTTGGGCACAACAAGTATATCTGAAAATAAAATGGCAGCATCCACCTGCATAATATCAATCGGCTGTAATGTAATAGTAGCAGCCAATTCCGGCGTTTCACATCTTTCAAAAAAAGTATACTTTTTTCTTAGTTCCATGTATTGCGGAAGATAACGCCCGGCTTGACGCATCATCCAAACAGGGGTCCGATCTGTTTTTTCCTGCCGGAGCGTTTTTAATATAAGATCATTTTTTATAATTGACATAATACTATTTATTGTGAAATTGTTTGTTGACGGAGAAATGAAATTGCTTCAGATAATAACTTTTCTTTATCCGGGTAAGATGCAATGTGAATTTGATTTTCAGAAAAATGGTGAATACTTTCCGTGGTTTTTTCACCCATAGAAAAGAATACTGTATCACTGCCTGGTGTATTATTTTCAAAAAATCCCTGAACTGCCGAAGGGCTTAAAAAAAGAATTGCATCATATTTTTTAAGGATCTCTTTTCCTAAAATATTCGTTTCATATATAATACATTCTTCCACATGAATGCCTGCATCTTTTAATAACACCGGTAAATCACCCAGGCGTTTATTACCACAGAAAAAAACTATTCCAGTTTCATTATTTGCTATAATTATTTTTGCCAAATCCCCTGCATTGCCTGCTGTACCAGCAATTGCACAACCCGGGAAATAAAGTTCCACTGCATTTTTCGTCGTGTTTTCAATGCAGTAAATTTTCCAGGAAGGTAAATTTTTAAACATCGATGCAACTGAAGACACCGCTGTTTTACTGGTAAAAACCGCCGTTATAATTTTATTCGAATAATGATGCACTTTATTTTTAATCTCCGAAGTCTTAATAATTTTTTTTTCAATGAATGGAATTACATCTATAGAAATATTTTCATACAAAAATTCTTTTGAAGAAATATTCATTTCGGAAGTGCACAATATGTTGAATTTATTTCCCGGCATTTTTTATCGTGTTTAATAATGACAGGCCGCCTTTTGCAATAATTGTTGCCGCTGCATCTTCACCCAATGTTTCCCCATTTTTTATATCCACCGTTTTTTCCACTTCTAAAAAGTCTTTGCCGTCCGGCGAAAAAATATTTCCTTTAAAATGTATATTGCCATTGTCTTCCAAAGCCAGTGCGCTGATTGGCGCAGAACAGCCGCCCATCAAAGCTTTCAGGAAATCACGTTCTATTTTTACACAAGCCGCTGTGATCGCATCATTCATATGTACACAGGAAGTTCTTGCATACGAATCACCATTTCTGCAGACAACTAATATAGCTCCTTGTGCAGGTGCGGGTAACATCCAGTCAAGTTGCATACAATTTACAGGGCGCTTTTTTAAACGGTCAAGTCCTGCAGCAGCAAACAAAGCGCCGCCCCAATTTTCATTTTTTACTTTTTCCAAACGCGTATTAATATTTCCCCTCAGCACTTCAATCGTATGATGCGGGAACCGGTGCAGCCATTGTGCCTGCCTCCGTAAGCTGCTCGTAGCAATGGTTGCAGCCGATGAATGATTTTCTAAAAAAGTTTTTCCATTCTTATAAACGAGAATATCTTTATAGGAAGCGCGTTTTAAAACGGCTGCTTCATGAATGCCAGCCGCAAGTTGTACAGGCACATCTTTCATAGAATGTACCGCAATATCAATTGTATCATTCAACAAAGCAATATCGAGTGCGCGTGTGAAAATTCCCTGCACACCCATGGCATATAAAGGCGTTTTTAAATCGAGATCACCATCACTTTTTATGAACACCAAAGTTGATTCAATGCCTGATGCAGCTAAATGATTTTTAACTTCAGTGGCTTGCCAGGTTGCCAATTCGCTATCGCGTGTGCCGATTCGTAAAGGTGCGTGCTGCTTCATGTAGATTTAATTCGCGCGGATCGCCACAAAATCATGTATCGCATTGATGTAATCACATCCCGGTGTAGCATGTGTTTTAATGCGCTTCGCCATGGCGTTGATTATCTTTTGGACACATACATCCGGTGTACCTTTTGAAGAAGGAATGTTTTGAATAAAATATTTTTCATCCATATCGATCAACTTTTCTTTGACTGCTTTTAAAACAGGTACGTTTTGCCGCATGGAAAACCATTCCATAAATTCAGCAAAATGTGCCTGCAAAATTTCCATTGCTTTCGGTACTTCAGAAATTCGGTTTTGTAATGTTTCATCTTTAATCGCAGATAATTCATCTACATTAATTAAGGAAACATTTTGCAAATTTTTTATTGCAGGATCAATATTATTTGGGATGGAAAGATCAATGAATATTCTTTTTTTATCATCCGTGGTTTGCGCAGGTGTAATGACAGGCTTTTCAGATGATGTAGCAACAATAATGATATCAGCTAATATGATCTCTTCCTGGAAATTTTCCATGCCGGAAAATTTTACACCGAGAGTTTCAGCAAGGGCACCCGCTTTTTTTTCTGTGCGGTTTATGAGTGTGATCTTTTGTGTATGCAAATAATCCACTAAATTCTTACTGGTGCATGCACCCAGTTTACCGGTACCAATCAGTAAGATATTTTTCTCTGCTATATCCGGAACATTTTTTTGCAAATATTTAATAGTTGAAAAAGAAACCGAAACAGTGCCTCCACTCAACGCCGTTTTATTTTTAACAGCTTTTGATGACTGCAAAACATAATTTCCCAGGCGCTCTAAAAATGCATGTGTACAGGCATTTTCCTTACTGCATTTGATTGCCTGTTTTAATTGACCAACAATTTCATAGTCTCCCAATAGCTGCGAATCAAGGCCGGCACCAACTTTAAATAAATGTTTTATCGCTTCAATTCCCCGGTATACATAACCCACTTTATCAAAAGTTTCTGTATCGCCGGAACTATTACTGCACAAGAGTTCTACCAATTTTCCGGCAGTTGGTGAAAGTCCATAAATTTCAGTGCGGTTGCAGGTACTTAGTATAAATAATTCATTCAATCCTGCATTCTTTGCTTCAGTATAAAGGCCGGTAATTTTTTCAGGTAAAATGGCAAACTGGCCACGCGTAATAATATCTGTTTTTTTATAATTAATTCCCGCTACAATAAATTCCTCTATTTGCATGGCGCTATTTCAGGTAATGAAAAATTTCTTTTAAAGAAGTACGCAAAGGTAAAAGCATGGGATTTTTAATTCTCATGATTCAGGTCATTTCAATGTCATTTCTCTGTCATGTTTACTAAAATTTATTTAAGAACACATTGAAATAGGAGTTAAAAAAAATTCGTACATATTGGGCAACTACATTTGCAATTCATAAAAATGCTACATGAAAAAACGCGGCGTATTATTAATGAACCTCGGCTCACCTGGTTCAACGGAAGTAAAAGATGTGCGAAAATATTTGATGGAATTTTTAATGGATTCGCGCGTCATTGATTATCCATATATCTTCAGGCTCTTATTGGTTGGTGGTATTATTGTGCCATTCCGTGCGCCAAAATCTGCGGAAGCATATAAAAAAGTATGGACAAAAAGAGGTTCTCCATTGATCGTTATTTCTGAAGACGTTCAAAACGAACTTGAAAAAATAATTGACCTGCCGGTAGAAATTTCCATGCGGTATGCAAATCCAAATCCTCATGAAGCATTTGATAATTTATTAAAAAAATCGCCTGGCCTGGAAGAAGTGATCGCTATTCCCATGTACCCACACTTCGCGATGAGCAGTTATGAAACCGCGGTAGAACATGTAAAAAAAATTCATGCAGAAAATAAATATTCCTTTTCATTAAAATTTGTTGAGCCGTTTTATAAAGAAGCCGATTATATTGATGCATTATGTGCAAGCATAAAACCTTATCTTGAAAATGAGTATGATAAAATTTTATTTAGTTATCATGGCCTGCCCGAAAGACACATGAAAAAAGCCGACCCGACAAATAATCATTGTTTGAAATCAGCCGATTGTTGCAGCGTCGCTTCACCTGCACATAAAACCTGTTACCGGCATCAATGCTTTACGACTACGGAATTGGTCGTGCAGCAATTAAATATTCCCAAAGAAAAAACCGGCTTATCTTTTCAATCGCGCCTGGGCAGCGAGGAATGGTTAAAACCTTACACAGCAAAGCTTTTAGCAGAATTGCCTTCGCAGGGAATTAAAAAATTACTGGTTGTATGCCCGGCATTCGTTTCGGATTGCCTGGAAACTTTGGAAGAAATGGCCATGCAGGGAAAAGAAACATTTATACAAGCCGGCGGCGAAACTTTCACCCTGATCCCATGCATGAATACAAGCCCTGCCTGGATACAAACACTGAAAAAATTTGTAGAAAAAAATAAGGAAGTAACTTTAAATAATGAAGCAGTCGTTTAAATACATTTCAAATCATATATCTTTCAATAAGTTTCACTGCCTCTTTTCTTTTCTTCGCAAAATATATTTTAAAAAATGTATCCTTATTTAAAAGCCCTTCATATCATTTTCGTAGTGACCTGGTTTGCAGGCATGTTTTATATACCGCGTTTATTTATTTATAATACCGAAGCGGAATCGAAAGATGACATAGAAAAAAATATTTTACACATACAATTCCGCGTGATGATGAAAAGGCTTTGGTATGGTATTACCTGGCCATCTGCAATAATAACGCTGACGCTTGGTTTGAGCCTTTTATTCAACACCGATTATAAATGGTACCAAATTATTTTTACCGAAACAGGGACCTGGCTTTTATTAAAACTCATCTTTGTTTTATTATTATATTTCTATCATTTTTCCCTGCATAAAATTTACAAGCAACAAATGAAGGGCGTTTATACATATACTTCCATGCAATTGCGCATGTGGAATGAACTTGCAACGATTTTTTTAATTGCCATCATCATGCTCGTTGTTGTGAAACAAACTATGAGTTTAGTTTGGGGCTTTTCAGGCCTGGCCTTACTCATGTTTATTTTGTATACGTCCATACGTGTGTACAAACTCATCCGCAAACGCAGGGAAAATCAAAAATGATTTTGCTTTCATTTTTTTAAAAGTAAAAGATACATTTGTACAAATACTTTTACCATGACTATCCGCAATTTATTTATTTTCATTTGCTTTCTTGCAATGGGCTGCAAAGGCCAGCAATCCGCAGACCTGATCGTTCATAATGCAGTTATTTATACAGTGGACAGCACATTTAGTACTGCAGAAGCGATGGCCGTAAAAGATGGAAAAATTCTTGCTATTGGAAAGAATGATGCGATCATGCAGTCTTACACTTCCAACAATATGGTGGATGCAAAAGGGCAGGCAATTTATCCCGGCTTCATTGATGCACATGCGCATTTTGTAGGTTATGCCGGATCATTATTTCAAGTGGACCTGTATGACAGCAAGAGCATGGAAGAAATTGCTGATCGCCTGAAATCCTTTGTTGGCAATCATCCCGGCCAGTTATGGATCACCGGGAGAGGATGGGACCAAAATAAATTTCCAGGGAAAAAGTTTCCGGATAACCAATTAATCAATCAATTATTTCCCAATAATCCTGTGGTATTGGAAAGAGTGGATGGCCATGCTTATCTCGCCAATCAAAAAGCATTGGATATGGCAGGCATTGTTGCCGGTCAAAAAATTGAAGGCGGAGAAATCATGACAGAGAATGGAAAACTAACTGGCATATTGGTGGACAATGCTGGTGATCTTATAAACCGGATTATACCGAATCCAACAGCTACTGAATTTGAAAAAATGTTATTGGCTGCGCAAAAAAATTGTTTCGCACAAGGCCTCACCACATTAACGGATTGCGGTTTAAATTATACTGTTGTTGATAAGATAGACAGCATGCAAAAACAGGGTAAACTTTTAATGCGCATGTCTATTTTACTCAGTGATAGTAAAGAAAACTATGATCGTTATTTACCACGCGGCCCTTATAAAACAGACCTTATGTCGATTACTGGTTTTAAAGTATATGCCGATGGAGCGCTCGGAAGCCGCGGTGCATGTCTCTTACAACCTTATACCGATCAGCCGGGCTGGAGTGGATTTTTACTGAGTCCAATCAGTCATTTTGATTCTGTTGCTGCAATGCTTTCCAAAACAAAATTTCAAATGTGTACACACGCGATCGGTGATTCTGCAAACAGGGTTATCCTCACTGTTTATAATAAATATTTACAGGGAAAAAATGACCGGCGCTGGCGTATTGAACATGCACAGGTAATTAATCCCGCGGATTTTGCATTGTTTGGAAAAGCATCTATCATTCCCTCCGTCCAGCCAACGCATGCGACAAGTGATATGTATTGGGCAGAAGAAAGGCTGGGAAAAGAACGCTTAAAAACTTCTTATGCCAATAAACAATTATTAGCAGAAAATGGCTGGATAGCTTTGGGCACTGACTTTCCCGTAGAAGACATCAGTCCTTTCAAAACCTTCCTGGCAGCGGTTTTCAGGCAGGATGCCAAAGGATTTCCTGCAGGCGGCTTTCAATTTGAAAATGCATTGACGCGTGAAGAAACTATTCG
>JBAQJB010000363.1:0-1854 GCA_049289155.1 Chitinophagaceae bacterium | reverse complement strand
GTACTAAGCAGTCTTAATTTAATTGCCGGTGAAATGGATGGTTAATTAAAGTGTTGAAGTTTGATAAATTTTTTTATAAAAATTAAATATGGTTTTTTCAGAAGAGAAATTAAAAGAGGTTAGCAGGATCATTTCTTTTTATCCTGAAGGAAAACAGAAAAGCGCAATTTTACCATTGTTGCATATAGCACAGGAAGAAAATAGCGGATGGCTGAATACAGAATCTATGGATTATGTAGCCTCTCTTTTACAACTTGATCCCATTGAAGTATATGAAGTTGCCACTTTCTACAGCATGTATAATTTTCACCCGGTGGGTAAATATATTTTTGAAGTTTGCCAAACCGGCCCATGCATGATAAAGGGATGTGATGAGATCATTGCTTATATAAAAGAGAAATTACATATTGGTGTTGGTGAAACAACAGCCGATGGAATGTTTACGTTAAAAACTGTTGAATGTCTTGGTGCATGCGGGTATGCGCCAATGATGCAAATGGGTAAAACATATAGGGAACACCTGACAAAAGAAAAGATTGACAGCATTATTGAAAATTGCAGGACTATGAATAATTAGTTGTTGAATTGTATGCAGAAAAATATTTCTGCATACATGTAACCGAAAACATTTTAGAAAAAATGGTAAAATTACTTTTAGAAAACGATCATATTGAAGGCATACGTTATTTCAAAGCTTACCGTGAAAACGGCGGCTATCAATCATTGGAAAAAGCGATGCAGATGCAGCCCGGAGATATTACAGAACAGGTAAAGCTAAGCGGGCTGAGAGGCAGGGGAGGAGCGGGTTTTCCTACAGGATTAAAATGGAGTTTTTTGGCTAAACCTGAAAACACGCCAAGATACTTAGTCTGCAATGCGGATGAAAGTGAACCGGGTACTTTTAAAGACCGCTACCTGATGGAATTCATTCCGCATTTATTAATAGAAGGTATGATCATTTCATCATTCGCCTTAGGTTCCAACAGATCCTATATTTATATCCGCGGCGAATATGCCTGGATCGTTGATATTCTCGAACAGGCAATACAGGAAGCAAAACAAAATGGTTTCCTCGGAAAAAATATTTTAGGAACTGGTTTTGATTGTGAAATATATGTTCATCCAGGGGCAGGGGCTTACATCTGTGGTGAAGAAACTGCATTGCTCGAATCTCTTGAAGGTAAAAGAGGAAATCCAAGAATAAAACCTCCATTCCCTGCAGTGAAAGGTTTATGGAATTGCCCGACAGTTGTAAATAATGTAGAAACCATTGCAGCTGTCGTTCCGATCATTAAAATGACGGGCCCTGAATATGCTAAAATTGGTGTGGGCAGATCTACAGGTACAAAACTAATAAGTGCTTGTGGTAATATAAATAAACCAGGTGTGTATGAAATTGACATGACCATTTCTGTGGAAGATTTTATTTACAGTGATGAATATTGTGGTGGTATTGCTAATGGAAAAAGATTAAAAGCTTGCATTCCGGGCGGTTCCTCAGTACCTATTTTACCTGCCAATCTTTTGCTCAGAACTGCAAAGGGCGAAAAAAGATATATGAATTATGAAAGTCTTGCTGATGGTGGGTTTGAAACAGGCAGTATGATGGGCAGCGGCGGATTTATTGTACTGGATGAAGACCAGTGCGTGGTAAAGAATACTTATACATTCGCTCGCTTTTACAGGCATGAAAGCTGCGGACAATGCAGTCCATGCCGGGAAGGAACCGGTTGGTTGGAAAGGATTTTAAAAAATATTGATACGGGAAAAGGGAAGATGAGTGATATAGAATTACTTTGGGATATACAGGGAAAAATAGAAGGAAATACCATTTGTCCGCTTGGGGATGCGGCA
>JBAQJB010000362.1:0-1842 GCA_049289155.1 Chitinophagaceae bacterium | reverse complement strand
AAATAAACCTTTCAAAAAATTCAAATACTGATAAACATCTGCTTTTTGTATTGCAATTAGCAAGTCTGATTCATCAGTCCAACCTGCGCTCTTTATTTGTCATTATAACCAACAATATCTTTCCTTACTTCTTCCCGCCATTTCTTCCCGAACTTTTTATCCAGGTAATCAAACACAACCTTGTTGTACAATTTTTTGCATTCTTCTCTCACAGTTTCATCGTCGCCAAAAATCATATATGCAACGCCAAACTTTTTTTTAAATTCTTTATCTGCTGGACCTATAACGGGAGCAATACTACCATACAATAACAAGAGTGCTTTATTTTCCTTAATATCTTTCAACGCTTTGCCTGCACTGAAGCCTGGACAATCTGTAGCAATGATCCATACTATATTGTCAACGTTTGCATTCTTAATATTTATTATTGTATCGCGATTATCATAACCTAAAGCACTAAAGGATAATTTATATTGCCCTTTACATAAACCATTAATAGTAAAGTGCCCTGCACTGTCACTAAGAATAGCTTTTTTCGGCGAAAAATTAATTCTCCCATCTGAAATAGGTTTATTTGAGTTTGCCGAAATAAGTATTCCCGAAATATGTAAAGTGTCAGCTTTTTGAGCAAAGGTCAAAAAAGTAAGAAGTGCCAGAAAATCTGTTAGTATGAATTTAAGCATGGTTTAAAATTACGACGTTTAACGATTATTCACGTAACCGATTCTTTAAGTCCATTTGCTATGCAAGATCCTGGCAATTAAGATTTTTTCTTTCGGGAGCGAAGTATAAAAGATAATGTGTTGCCCGCATTTGAATCCAAAAATATCTTCATCAATTTCAGGATAGTGTTTGCCAGTCACCGTATCACCCGCTATATCCTGGCAGGATTCCAATAACATGCGATAGTACTTATCAGCCTGGGATTCGGACCATGTGTCAAAAGTATAATTCCAAATATTTGAAAAATCTTCAACCGCTTTATTGGTGAGCGTAAACTTAACCATTGTTTTCCCTGGCAGATTTTAATTTCGCCAGGTGTTTTTTTGCGTCAAAGTTTTTTGCAACACCACTATTGATGCCTTCTTTCAGCGCTTTCCGTAAAACAATAATTTTGGTTTCCTCTTCTTCCAGTAACCGAAGCCCGGCCCTAATAACTTCACTTGCATTTTTAAACCTGCCTGCAGCAACTTTCTTGTCAACAAAACTTTCAAAATAATCACCTAAGGCTACTGAAGTATTGCGTCCCATAATATATATTTTTATAAAGTTACCAAAAATTGGTAATTCATCAAAAATAAAAATATTCATTGCGCTGTTTTCGCTTCTGTCTTGTTACTTTTTAATTTTAAAGTATTCATCAACATCTTGCATGTAATCACCGCTATGCACAAAACCATAAGTCGTTTTAATTTGTCCGCCAGCTGATGATAAAATAACGCCATAGTCAATCGTGTCCCGATCAATTGTCAGCGGACAATTTTTGCAGTCTTTAATTATTATGTATCTGTCTGTTGAAACAATTGCTTTTATATTTTTGTATTTTGTATTTTTAGAAATGCTGTCATGCGTCCCTTTAATACCAAAACCAAAGTCGCTGTCTGTTTCATAGATTACCGATTGTGGGTCTTTGGTGTAACTTTCAAAACGTGCGCTGTCAGGGCGAAGAAAAAGAATAAAGTTTCCGCTAACGATTGTAGTGTCGTGCAAAAATGTTTTCGGAATAATTATACTATCGGCGTCGAAAGTTGTCTGATTAGGAAAAATTGTTGTGTCAGAAACTACTGTTGTAGAACTGTCGGCCAAATTTTTTAGCCCAGAATTGTCAGAGATGCTATTGCA
>JBAQJB010000361.1:0-6868 GCA_049289155.1 Chitinophagaceae bacterium | reverse complement strand
TATTTGTGGTTCGGGCACAATGGGCACGGGCATCGCGCAGGTTTCCGCGCAATCGGGGTTTGATACCATCGTGTACGATGTCGCGCAATCTTACCTGGATACATCGAAAGCGAAAATTGAAAAAATTTTAGCAACACTTCTTGCAAAAGAAAAAATTACGCAGGCGCAAAAAAAGGAGACTTTGCAAAAACTTCATTTTACCACGAACATCGAAGACTGTAAAGCAGGACTTATCATTGAAGCCATCATCGAAAATAAAGAAGCGAAAATTTCTTTATTCAAAAAACTGGAAGCAGTCAATGATGCCAATACTCTATTTGCAACCAAAACGTCCTCTATATTTGTACGGGACATTGCGGCGGGCCTTACAAACCCGGAACGCGTGGCAGGCATGCATTTTTTTAACCCGGCTCCTTTATTGAAATTAGTGGAAATTATCCGCGCGGAACATTCCAGCGATGCCACGATCAATGCACTCATTGCTGTGGCAAAACAAATGAAAAAAACGCCGGTGGTTTGCAAGGATTCCGCGGGATTTATTGTAAACCGCGTGGCCAGGCATTATTACCTCGAAGCATTATTTTTATTGGAAAATGAAAAAATTCCTGTTGAAGATATAGATGCCATCATGGAAGCATCCGGCTTTCGCATGGGGCCATTTACACTCATGGACCTGATCGGTATTGATATCAATTATGCAACCAGCAATATCGTTTGGAATGCGCTGGATAAACCGGCAAGATTGAAACCATCCGCCGTGCAAAAATATAAAGTTGACCAAAACGAACTCGGTAAAAAAACGGGTAAAGGTTTTTATAACTATTAGAAAATTTCCCGTACATGAATGAAGCGAAAAAAGTTTTGATCACCGGCGCAACCGGCTTAGTCGGCAGCCACCTGCTTCATGCATTAGTGCAAAAAAATATTCCTGTCCGGGCAATTTATCATCACGCAAAACCAGTTCAGTCAGAAAGTGAAAATGTGGAATGGATACAGGGAGATATTTTAGATATAACCTCTTTGGAAAATGCCATGCAGGATATTCAGCAAGTATATCATTGCGCTGCATTGGTGTCTTATGACCCGAAAGATAAAAAGGCTTTATTTAAAACAAATGTAGAAGGAACTGCCAACGTGGTAAATGCCGCGATCAATTCTTCCATTGAAAAAATTGTGTATGTAAGTTCTGTTTCCGCGCTGGGCAGGTTGCGTGAAAATGAACAGGTAAATGAATCCATGCAATGGAGCGAGGAAACCAGCAACAGTGAATATGGCCGTACCAAATATTTAGCTGAAATGGAAGTGTGGCGCGGCATTGGTGAAGGCCTCAATGCTGCCATCGTAAATCCTTCCATCATTTTGGGAGCGGGCAACTGGGACATAGGATCAACATCTATTTTCAAAAAAGCATATGATGAATTTCCGTGGTTTACACCCGGCATTACCGGCGTCGTAGATGTACTCGACCTGGTGGATGCCATGCAATTACTCATGAATAGTAATGTAAGTGAGGAACGGTTTATTATCAGTGCTGAAAATATTTTATACAAAGACCTGTTTACACAAATTGCTGCTACCTTTCATAAAAGGCCACCGCATAAAAAAGTCACCCCTTTTATTGCATCTCTTGTATGGAGAATGGAATTTCTTAAAGCCCGCATGTCAAATGCAAAACCGATGCTGACAAAAGAAACAGCACATACTGCTATGGCAAAAGTTTTTTTTGATAACAGTAAATTTTTAAAATCCTTTCCTGCTTTCCGCTACAGGCGCCTGCCATCTACCATTCAGCGAATTTGCGATTCGCTTTTAGCTCAAATAAAATAATAATAATATTACTTTTTTTTCATTCAGAAATTAAACGTAAATTGAATTGATTTTATTGAAGACTTTAAACAAATTTTATTGAATAAATCCTTTACCCAAAACATCATTCCGGGAGCTGCCTGGCTTATCCATGAATCAAGTCCCGAAAGTTTATATTTCCCGGAAAACCAGGATGCAGATAATGCAGCGTTTGAAAAAAAATGTACGAATTTTTTACAGGAAAGTGTTTTGCCATTCATTGAAAAAATAGATGAAGCCGGGAGAACGTTCATGCCGTCTGTATTGAAGAAAGCCGGCCAGGAAAATTTGCTCGCCATCACTACACCTGTTAAATGGGGAGGACTGGGGAATTAATTTATTGATGCCGGTATCGCCACTGAAATTTTAGGCGCGGGCAATTCATTTAGTGTTGCTTATGCTGTGCAAACCGGGATTGGTTTTTTACCCATTCTTTATTTTGGTAATGAATACCAGCAACAAAAATATTTAACTGCACTTTCCAGCGGTAAATTTCTTGGCGCTTATGCCCTCACCGAGCCGGGTAGCGGCAGTGATGCGATGGCTGCATCTACCACAGCAACGCTAAGTGACGATAAAAAATTCTATATTTTAAACGGGCAAAAATGCTGGATCACCAATGGTGGTTTTGCAGATATTTTTACAGTATTTGCAAAGATTGAAGGAGATATAGATAAAAATGGGCGCGCACGACTCAGCGCTTTTATAGTTGAAAAAAACTTTGAAGGTTTTACCCAAGGCCCTGATGAAAAAAAGATGGGTATCAAAGGTTCTTCCACCACTGCATTATTTTTTAATGACTGCAAAGTACCTGTGAGTAATTTGCTGGGAGAAGCAGGAAAAGGCCATATTATTGCGTTCAATATTTTAAATATTGGCAGGCTTAAACTCGCACAATTCAATTTGGGTGCAATTAAAAAATCATATAATAAAATGATTGCACAATTGCCTGCCATCAATAAAACAGCAACTAAATTTTTACAACATCAAATTGCCAAAACTGCTGTGAAGATATTTACCTGTGAAGCGGCTATTTACCGCACGGCTTCGCTCATTCAAACTATGCAATCGGCCACGGATGAATATGATCAGCAAATGTTATTGAAAGCTGCAGATGAATATTCTATAGAATGCGCCATGATGAAAATCTATGCATCCGAATTACTCGACGAAACAGTGGATGTCGTTTTTAATATATATGCAGGAAATGCTTTAGCCGGCACTACCGATGCATTAAGAGATTTACTGGATGCGAGGATCAACAGGATCTATGAAGGCACCAATGAGGTCAATCGTATTTTTATGATAGAAACATTGGCAAAAAGATATATTTCCGGCAGGCTATTACTTAGTGAAGAAGCATTCATTTCTAAAATCGCGAACAGGGAAAATATAATAGAAAATGGATTATCAATCGAAATGGATTTGATTAAAAAATCAAAGGAAATTTTTATAGAAATTTTTCAATTAGCATTACATGCATTTGACAATGTTTTATCCAAAGAGCAGGAAATGATCATTTCACTTTCAAATATGTTCTCGTTGATCTATCATGCAGAAAGTGCAGCGTTGCGAACTTTAGCCATGCAGGGAAAACCCGGTGCAGAATCATACGAAAAGTATGTAGAAATGACCCAATTTTTTTTATATGAATCTATAGATCCGATATATAAAAATGGTAAAGATTGCCTCGAAGCTATTCTGGAAGGAGAGCAGTTGAATGTACAAATGAAAAAATTGGATACGTTGAATTCCAAAAGTGATTTTAACCTGCATGCAGCTGCTAAAAAAATTTACTTCAAGATGCAAAATAATTTCAGGGAACCCGTTTTAATTCGCTAAAGTTTTTTTACTTTTTCCCAGATCTCGGGTATTCTTTTTATCCAAACCAATTCCCTTCTTTTTACAGATGCTTCAATAGCCGGTGTACCAAAATATGTTTTGTTTCCCTCCAAACTTGAAGGCACACCGGATTGTGCAAGCACCATGGCATTTTCTCCGATGGTAAGCGTTTTACTTACACCCACCTGTCCCCATAGAGTAACACCATCTTCTATAATTGTTGCGCCGGCAATACCCACTTGTGCGGCAAACAAACAATTTTTCCCGGTGATCACATCATGGCCAAGATGCACGAGGTTGTCCAGTTTTGTACCTCTTCCAATAATTGTAGAAGCGGTTACGCCACGCGCAATCGTGCACCCCGCGCCGATCTCCACGTCATCTTCAATGATCACATCACCACAACTCTGCATGCGTTTATACCATTGTTCCTGGTCTTTTTTTGTATTAAAATAAAATGCATCGCTGCCTATAACCGTACCGGATTGTATGGTTACATTGTTCCCAATCTTTGTATAATCGTGGATGCATACATTCGGATATATAATACAATTTTTTCCAATCATTACATCTTTACCAATGAAAACATTTGGCATAATAACTGTTCCTTCACCAACAACCGCTGATGAATGTATCATCGTATCTGTAGCTTCAAAAGGCCGGAAATGATGGACAATTTTCAGGTATGCTTCGAAAGGATTGTTTGAAAAATAAATGGTTTTACCTGTGGGAACTTCCTGGTCTTTTGAATTGATGATGATATGTGTTGCTGCACTGTTCAAACAGGTTGCATAATATTTTGGATGATCGACGAAACAAATATCACCGGGCAATACTGTATGAATTTCATTAATGCCTGTTGCTTCTGCGGCGGGCGATCCAATTAATTCTGCACCTATCAATTCAGCGATCCATGCGGCAGTGACAGGTTTTGCAAATTTCATAATTCAAATTTTTTCAAAGGTAAGGATGTACAATATGCAATCAATCATTCGTAAATTGCTGAATAATTTATTTTAGAAGGAACACGCATCAAGACAATTATTATACGAAATGAAATTGAAGCGACTATATTCCAAACTTTTTAATAAAATATAAATGGCCGTTTTTATACAAAAAAGTAAGCAAAAACGGCTATGCGCTTTTTTTAACAGAAAATATTTTGAGCCCGGAAAAGATGAAACTTCCCTTCACGCGAATGAAAATTTTCATAATAAATTTTCAACTTTCAAAAAATGGAATGCAGAATTTTTTTGAATGAACTCTTCTGAAACCTTTTATTCATCATACTTTCAGCGCAATACAAAAATTGATACTATAAAAAAATAACACAAATCAATGCAACTTATTCTTTCCTGCACCGGCACTTGCATATGCATAAATGCACATACTCCAATAAAATGTGAATAAAATTAATTGAACTTTTTTTTGTAGTAGCAAAAAGTATTTTTAATATTGTGGTGGGAATTTAATTCCCGGTACTTACTAACCCATCTATATATTAGTCCCGCTGCTGCGGGACTTTTTTATGAAGCATGCATATTATATAATTTATAAACCTTTTAAAACGCTTTCGCAGTTCAGTGCAGTGCCCGGCAAAAAAACGTTAGGTGATTTTTTTACACTGCAAAAAGATATTTACCCGGTTGGAAGATTGGATGAAGACAGTGAAGGATTACTGTTACTTACTAATGATACAAGTGTCAATAAAAAATTACTCGATCCTTTATTTGCACACACACGTGAATACCTGGTTCAGGTAGAAGGAACTATTTCAAATGATGCAATTACAAATATGTCGAATGGAATTGCCATACATGTGAATGGGAAAATATATATTACGAAACCTTGCGTTGTTAATAGGCATGATGATGAACCAAATGTTCCTGAAAGAATTCCGCCCATACGTTTTAGAAAAAATATACCAACCAGCTGGATCCGTATTATTTTAAAGGAAGGAAAAAACAGGCAGGTAAGAAAAATGACCGCGGCCACGGGATTTCCAACGTTGCGTTTACTTCGCACGCGCATAGGAGGTATTACACTTGGCAACTTACAACCGGGTGAAATAAAAATGCTGGACAAAACAGCCGTTTATAAAAAATTATGGAATGAACCTGGATAGTTTTTTATTTTTATACCATAAAACGCAGTTATATGTTCAGCAGGAAAATGCAGGATTATATGATCAGCACCAATAAAAAATTGCTGGATATACATGTCATTCATAACTACCTTTCTGAAAGATCGTATTGGGCACAGGGCATACCCATTAAAACAGTGCAAAGATCCATCCGCCATTCTATTTGTTTTGGGGTATATGAAAAAGAAAAACTGGTAGGTTTCGCCAGGCTTGTCTCAGACCAGGCAACTTTTGCCTACCTGGCTGATGTATTTATTTTGGAGTCGCACCGCGGCCTGGGTTTATCAAAATGGCTGATGCAATGTATCCATGAATACCCGGGTACAAAAAATCTTCGCCGGTGGATGCTGACCACGAAAGATGCGCATGGCTTATATGCACAATTTGGCTGGAAGCTTTTAAATGAAGACATGGCAAGCCGCATCATGCTGATCAATTTTCCCGGGATGAATTTAAAAAATAATTTGTGAACCCGAAATTTTTTTATAAAAAAAACATCCCGCAATAATTGTAACACTATATAAAAGGCATCATCGAATTTTTACAATTTTCTAAATGGCCAACTTGTTCATTTCAATTCTTTAATTTCTTTGGCTAATATCATTTTTGAACCACATAGAATCATAGGCACATAGTTTAACACATAGATAAATGTTGCAGAAGCCTAAAGGAATTCTTATAAATTTTCATTGTGTAAATATTTTTAAAATGTATGCCGTCAAATCGGCTATGGCCAAAAACTTGGCCAATGATTAACTCTATGTGAAAGCCTATGTATCTATGTGCCTATGTGGTTCATGTATTCCAGGAATTCATTTCACACACAGTACCTCAAAATATTAATTAACCATTTCTTTCCCCTAAAATACGATAATCTCATTCAACCATTATCTTTGCCGTATGAAGTTAATCATTGAAAAAATTGATCAATATAAAACGGAAATAGAAAATGCTTCCCTGCAAAATGCAGAAGAAGCGGAACAATTTCGTATCAGGTTCCTGGGCACCAAAGGCCTGGTGAAATCACTGATGGGAGAA
>JBAQJB010000360.1:0-2150 GCA_049289155.1 Chitinophagaceae bacterium | reverse complement strand
CCACCGAGGGTTTCATTGCCCCATGATTTTGGTAATAACAATGGCTTTAATAAATAAAAATTGGTATTCAGCGGGCGAACATATTGTTCATCACGCAGTGAATATTGCAAACCCTCATTAACATTTCCGATCCATGCACCGTCCTGGTTCTTATGCGCGACATCCCATTTCCAGGTAAAATTTTCGGGGCGCTTCTCTCCTTTCAGGCCCAGGCCCATCATATATTTTGCGGCCTGTTTTTCAAAAGGAATTTGCATGGAAATATTTTCCAGGTCAATATCATTCAACGCAGTTAGTTGAATAGTATACGCAACAAAACCATCAAACTCCAATGAACCTTTCACTTCCATTTTTAAATCATCAGAAGAATTGGTTGCTGTCCATTGCACAGTTCCCGGCTGGCGAAGTGTAAATTTCACACCTTCGTTTTTCATTACTATTTCTGTTGCAGCAGATTTTTTAGTAAAATGAAATTGAATCGCATCCGACAAAATATTATTTGGCTGCAATTGATAACCCGTCATTTCCTGCGTAAAAAAAGTTTGAATTTGTTTTGGTAAACCATCATTCCCCAATATCATTTTTCTTCCCAGTAAACTGATCGTATTGCCGGAAATTTCTAAAGGCGTATACGGAGCGATCACCGTGTTTTCCTGCGCCAGCGTTGAGTTTAGCCATTCCAGGCGCGTCATTTTCCAGGGCTTATTTACGCCATGATTTTTCGCCACTTCATTTTTTACAAGCAGTTCTATTTTCACATCAGTTGCAAAAGAATTATCCGCGGATGTTACGGTTACTTTTCCAATATATTTTCCGGGCTTTGCATTTTGTGGTATATCAACGAGGCACCAGAATGGCTGCAGTTTTTCTTTTTCTATATCAATTATTTTTTGCATCGGCTTTCCTGTATAATCGGTTCCTTCTGTATTGAGGCAGGACATATTTTTGGAAGAAATAATTTGCCCGTCTTCATTTTTTAAATCAGAAAAATGCAGTTGAATATTTCGAACATCTTTCAAAGCAAAGACACCTAATTGATAAGAAAAATTTTCTCCCTGCAAAACCGTATCCCGAAAAATATCCTGTAATCCTTTATCAATCCACCATTGCGGAAAATCATTTTTCATGCGAATGGAATGCAGGCGGTCTTCGGGGAAAATTAAAAAATCTTTTTTTGTATTATCATTTACAAGCCGCATCGTTTCATCGGGCGTTGCAATGATTTCCATCGGGTAAAAACTATTAAATGCATTGATGGATTGAATTTCTTTTACAGTGGCCACGGAAATATTATTCCAATGCAACATTTCCAGCCACCCGGTATCCGTCGTATTTTCCGGTGGCAAATAATTTCCTTTTGGGTAATTGGAACTGCCTTCATTTTTGTACGGCATATAATAAACATAATAAATTCCTTTGCCCGATATCGGTTCAAAATAAATTTCACCAGAAACCCGGTTGATCTCTCCTGTTTTTACATTCCATATTTTTTGATGCGTCGCTGCATCTTCTACAATGATCCTTTTCAGTTCGGGGTTTTCATCCCTTCTTCTCCATTCAATGGTTGCCTTCGCTACTTTGCCCGTTCCGTTGAATTCCAGCACTACGCGGTGATTACCGAGCGAGTCCGGGTTCCAGCAGTCATCGCAATTTGTATACGGTATTTGTTGGGAAAAAATAGTTGGAGAAAAAAATAAGAAGAGAATTGCGTAAGCATATTTTTTCATAATAAATATTTAATGGTCAGTGATTTTTATACAAAGGTTTGAACAAAAATTATAAAATAATTTTTTCTGCAATAACATGAAATTAATTTTTTATCAGGTTATTATTTGAATTTTTTAAAATTACATCTTTAGCTGGCATTTTTTGAACCATAAACAGTTCAGCCGGGGTCTATGCGAAAGCATTTATGTTGGCATTAAGAGATAATCATTTTTTTGAACCACATAGAATCATAGTCACATAGATGAACACATAGATAAATGTTGAAGATGCCTAAAGGAATTTTTATAAACTTGTATTTTATCCAACGAATGAAATCCTATGTATCTCTGTGCCTATGTGATTCCTCCCTCTGTGCCTATGTGATTCCTCCCTATGTGCCTATGTGATTCCTCCCTATGTGCCTATGTGGTTCAACTCTATTT
>JBAQJB010000359.1:0-6236 GCA_049289155.1 Chitinophagaceae bacterium | reverse complement strand
GTGAAAGCGTTCTATGCAAACATAAAAAAATAAAACCAGGTTGCTTAATAAACCCGCTCGCCTTTTACTTTCCAAAAGAAAAAGAAACGGGAATCACCATGTATTAGTTCCGTGTGCTGGTTTTCATTATTGACTATGGTATACCCATTATTCAGCCATTCAAAAATGCCGCCAAATAAATTATGTACATCCGTAAAGCCGGCATCCAACAACTTATCAGCGACTACATCGCTTCGTATTCCCACCGCGCAATAGACAATTACAGGCGTATTTTTTTGTATAGAATCCATACTGGAAATACTAAAATTTTCCGAACCTACATACTTTGAATTTTTTATATGGCTCACTGCAAATTCTTCCGGTGAACGGGCATCCAGGAACAGGTATTTATTTTCATCTTTATGGGCATCGGACTCAGAAATATTTTTTACATTTTTATGCAATGGCATATTAATGATAAGCACCTTCCACCATTTTTCAATACCATAATCCGGCAACTGTTTTGCATATAACTTGAGCGCTGCAATACAGGCAAATAAAATAAGCGTATAAATAGCAAAGCGGCGAAACATAATTGAAAGGTATATAACTTACCCGCCTTTACAGCATTAAATTTTTGTCAATTTCTTTTTAAATAATTGACTGGCCAGGTACGGATCTTTGAGAAAGGGAGTTTTAATAATGCACCAATCGTGAGGTCTTCTGCCTGCCTGTAAGACGGGACGCCAATAACTATTCTCTCCTGCGCAATATTCAATAATGCCGTACGATGCAGCCTGTCCCAACAGGAAAAGATAACTGAATAATTACTATCTGTTTCATTTTTATATTGTGAATGATGAATGCCGTGCATCCTTGGTGTAACAATAAAATAATTCAGGAATCTTTCAGTTTCTTTTGGCAACCTTAGATTACTATGATGAAATTCCGTGGCAGCTTCAAATAAAATTTCATACATCAGCACTTCCCTGGCAGTTGCGCCTGAAAGAAAAATAAAAAATCCGCGCGCGAAAATGGAACCGATCATTTCTCCAAAATGAAAGCGAATAGCAGTGGTCACATCCATATCAATATCGGTATGATGCACTAAATGAAAGCGCCATAGAAAAGCTGATCTGTGATTCAATACATGCCAGAGGTAATTTCCATAATCCATTATAAGAAAAGCTACAAGCCCTTTGAATAAAGGATTTGCGCGGTATTGATTGTTGAGCCCCCATTTTTTTTCCTGGTTCTTTTTCGCAAGTGAAACCATTAACGGCAAAAACAAAAAGCGCAATAAAGTAAATGCAGGCAAAGACACAACTGTATTTACAATTCCTCTTTCCAGTTTTGGTGATTTTCTTTTTCTTAATCGTCGCCGGCTTTCCGCAATAAATAACACCACGAAAACCGTTGCCAGCAACGGCATGCCTTTTTTATCAAATAGTTTGCGGATAAGCATCAAATTTTATTTTTAAAAATCGATTTACAGAACATTTCAAAGTTCACTTAAAAAATTTACTATACACAACCATTAGTTTCTTTTGTGAAAAACCTAACCTGTACATCGCATACACCTGGTAAAACTTAAACTGTGTTGCATACACGCCATATTGTATATATTTTCTTGCAGAACTGATTACCGGTTTTTTAATGATACTAAACTTTGTATATTTTTTTAAACGATGAATGATCTCCTGGTCTTCCGCAAGCATAAGTTCTTCAGAAAAACCTCCGGCTTTAATAAAAATATTTTTCTTTACAAATAATCCCTGGTCACCAAAACGAACAGCATCTATATTGAATCGCGTGAACCAGGCATTTACTTTAAGAAACCAGTGTGCATGATCGAAACTCAATATGAAACAACCTGCTCCAAATTCTTTTGCCACTGCATCCTGGATATATGTGGAAAAATGCAAAGGTGGAATGGTGTCTGCATGCAGGAAAAATAATATGTCTGATTGCGCAAGATCCGCGCCGGCATTCATTTGCAGGGCCCTGCCTTTTTTTGAATGTACAATTGCAATTTGATTTTCTTTTGCAATACCCACTGTATTATCCGTACTGCCTCCATCTACCACAATAATTTGCTCAACCAAATTTTTAGTATCATTTTTTTGAATAGCATCAATAGTATCTTTCAAAAAATGCGCTTCATTATATGTTGGAATAATTACTGAGATCATTTTTTTGTAAAATAGCAACAAACCGGTTTTTACTTTTCCAGCCATCCGCCCGTAAAGCCCGCAGCCTTTAACCCGGCAATAATATATGTTGATTGCTTTGTAAGTTTCCAGTTAATGCCGCCCTGGTAATTCTCAATCATCATTACTATGGCCGCCTGGTTTAGCCCAAATTTACAGGGAGCAATCCAGCCATAAGGGTTTTTAGTTTTGTCCGGGTAAGTGGGATTGAAACTCGCATCCAGCCCGGATAATTTTTTTTCTTTTAAGTCCAGTTTATCAATAGCCATGCGTATCGTTTTCATCACGATGCCCGGCAGGAAAGGAATAGAAGACACAACTGCCCAGGGAGAAACGGTACCGTCGTCCGGGCCATATGGTGCGCCTCTTGCTTTATACCCAAAAAATTTTATTTTCTTACCGTCGATTTTTAAAGTTTTATTTCCGGGTCCGTCACAGGCTGTCAAGCCCCAGCAATCTTTTCCATACATTTTAAAACCATGCGGATTTTCTATCGCGTATTGTTGCTGGACTTTTGTTGCACGTACACTATTTTCAAAATAATCAAAACCTGCTTTTTTATTGAAGCGATCCTGTATGCCCCGAAAATCTATCCACATGTGTGAAAACTGGTGAATGAATAATGGACCGGCATACAAATATTTTATACCATAAATTTCTGTAAGTTTAAAAGTAGATATCCATTCCTGGTAACCTTTGGATTTAATAGGATGAGTGGGCGATCCGAGTGCTAGCATATATAAGATCATCGCTTCGCTGTAAGCCTCGTCCCACCTGTATTTCAGGAAACCACGGCCGGGTTTCCAGCCATGTGTGATGGTATCTTTTTTATTTGTTGCCCAATCCCATTCCACGCGTTTGTACAATTTATCTGCTAAATCACGTATTGAATTTTCCTGTTCATTTTTTTTGGTAAAATAGGCAGCAGCAGATAAAGCACCAGCAATAAAAAAAGCGGTATCGATCGTAGACAACTCGGAGTTCCATGCTCTTTTACCGGTTTTCATTTCGAGGAAATGATAATAAAATCCTTTATAACCCGTCGCATCTTTCTGATTATTCTGCGGAGCATTGTATAAAAAATGCATGGCTTTTAAAATCCTAGCTGCTGCATCCCCACGCGAAATATATTTTTTCTCAACCGCCACAATAAATGCATTGAATGCCATACCCACAACACCAATACTGCAAGGCGATCCATCTATCGAGTGATCCGCGATAAGGCCGGTATTTGCATCTGCATGTTTTAAAAAATAAGCAAAGGTTTCGCATTGCAATGTTTTCAGCATTTCGGCATCTGAAATTCTTTTTCTGTTAGCTGCCGGTTGAATAACGGGATTATTTTTCATTTTTCTTTAATGTGATCAATGCAATTCCCTGTGGCGGAATTTCTATTTCAAAAGAAACCATATTATTTGAAAATGTCAAATCAATTTTTTCCAATAACAATTCAGATGATTTTTCCAATATGCGTACATCCTTAGGTGAAAGGCTTTCCGGTTTGCCCATTTTTTCCCATTGGCTATATGCATTCGCGTGTGTGTCATCTACCCGTTGAATATTTCCTTTACATTTTTTAGGAAAATTTTTTAAATGCAAAAATATTTTTTCTGTTGTCACCGGATGTTCGGGTAATGCAGAATTGGTAATTAATAGTTGAAAATAATTTTCCTTTTTAATAAGCCATGCATCAATTGTTTTTGCTGAAAATTTTTGAGGAAATATTTCTTCTCCCAATTCGTGCAGTAATTGATAGGCACGGTAAGCGGGTTTTGGAATTCCATAAATATTCAACAGCCCAAAACCTCCATGAAATGGTTTGGATGAAAAATAATTTTCTTCAAAAATATCTGAGAAAGTCCAGTAACTATAGCCTTTCACAAGGCCACGAGCTTCCATAATTGTTTTAGTGACAAATGCAGATGCATAGGACTGGTCGTGCAGCATATCAAAGGGATTAGATGAAGTGCTCCACTCTGTATAATACACCGGCAAACTCCCCGCTTTCGCTTTTGTTTTTGCGGCTTCTTTTTGCAACACACTGCGCTTACTATCTGCAAGCTGCGTTTCCGTATCGTCCCCCGGTTTACCAAATGCATCCGTTGGATAATGATGTGTAGAAATAAAATCAACAGGCAATTTTTCATTTTTACAAAAATCAATAAACTCCGTTATCCATGCATTCTTTGCAGTGGCAGGCCCGCCGGTTTTTAATTGCTTATCAATTTTTTTAATCGCTTTTACAGTATGCTTATACAATGTAAAATAATCTTTTTGTGAACCCGTCCAGAACGATTTTAAATTGGGTTCATTCCAAACTTCAAAAAACCATTCTCTTACTTCATCCAAACCATACCGCGTTACCCAGTGCTGTATCAATTTGGAAATGAATGTTGCCCATTTGCTGTAATCCTTTGGTGGCGTTACATTTGAGTGATAATGAAAAACTGTTTTTTTCCCCGAGGCAAGTGCCGTGGGCATAAAAGACAGTTCAACAAATGGCCGCATACCTGCAGATACTAAAAAATCCATGACCTGGTCGGCATTGAAAAATGAATACACGAATTGATCTTCTTCATCCACAAGCGTACCCATATCATCGGATAAAATTCCATGGAAACGTACGTGTTTAAATCCTAGTTCATCATGACAGCGCTTCAATTGTTTTTGCCAGTCTGCCCTCAAAGCAAGCGTTGCATGGCCGCTGCCAATCGTATGTTCCCAAAAATGCGGCAGTGCTTCCGTTTTACTTTTTATATCCCATTCAAATTGATTTTTATCATTCATATTTTTTATTTTAAAAGTCGCCTTTACACAAAAAAAATCAATCCATTATTTTCTTGTGTTTAAAAAACTGACCAGTTCATTCAATTCTTTTTTTGAAAGCATACCACCGTAGGCCGGCATATTCTGGCTGCCATTTACAATTCTTATTTGCATTTCATTAGCGGATAATCTTCTTGCAACCAATGAAAGATCCGGGCCGGTAAGTCCGCCAAAGTCTCCAATTTTATGACAGTACTGGCAACCTTTTGTATAAAATAAATGCACGCCGTTTTGCGTGGTTGAATCCGCATTGCTGAGTGAAAGATTTTGCACCGTTAAAGGCTTGGTATCAAAATGCGGAGACCATGGAGATTGCAGCCCTACCATTAATAACGCGGTAATGAAAACTACTACGCATAAAACGCCGAAAACCGCCCAGGGCCTGCGTAAGGGGCTGCGTTCGCCTTTATTGGAAATGAATGGAAGGCTCAATAAAAAAATAATAGTAAGTACCGGGCCAATGAAAATGACATACGATTCTATATTGGGCGGCATTAATGCAAACAAAGCAAAGATGGGCATCATGTACCAGTCCGGCCTCGGATTCGCAAGTACGAGTGAAGGATCAGGTGGCGCAGTTAATTCAGGAGGGCCAATGAATACAGCGAGTAAGACAATTGCCAAAACAACGAGTGAAGAAAAAATAGCATCGCGCCAGGCTGCATTTGGCCAGAAGGGAACGCCTTTTTCTTTGAGTAAATGTTGATACCATGCGCGGTATGTTTTTGGATCCACCAATCTTCCAGCCTTTGGAGGTTCTGAAATACCATTTCGAAAAACAAGATAAATATGAAAGCCAATAAACATAAATATCAATGCAGGAAAAATAAAAACATGCAATGCAAAAAAACGGCTGAGGCTTTGGCCGCCAATGGTATCACCACCAAGTAGTAAACGCGCTAAATATTTTCCAATCAATGGCACGCGGCCCATTTGTTCTGCAACAACAACGGAAGACCAAACGCCATTTGAATCCCAGCGCAACAACTGCCCGGTGAAACCCATGGTGATGGTAAAGAATAATAAAAACACACCCGAGATCCATTGCATTTCACGTGGATATTTATAGGAAGCAGTAATATAAACACGCATCATATGAATGCCTGCAAAGATGATCATACCTGAAGCGCCGAAATAATGTATGCCTCGTAAAGTGTTGCCCAGTATAGCTTCATGCGTGATGAACTGCAATGAATGATACGCATTTTCTGCAGATGGCTG
>JBAQJB010000358.1:0-3191 GCA_049289155.1 Chitinophagaceae bacterium | reverse complement strand
GTGCCTGATCCATCCAGTTTTGCCTTGTATAAATATTGCTGTGTGGCATTATCAGGGGAAGCCATGAAATAAACATAACCCTCTTTATCATCGATTGATGAGATGCTGATTATATCATAATTACCTTTTGTGATGAGTGTTTCATTTTTTCCATGCCGGCCAATTGTATAAATATGACGCCAGCCGTCTTTTTCACTTACCCAAACAAATGCTTTGCCTCCATTGATCCAATCCCATCCTTTGGGATCATCGTCATTCCAGCGGCTTTTTATATCAATCCATGCTTTGTCTGTTTCTGTATAAATGACATTTGCTTTTCCTGAAGTTGCATCACAAACAATGATATTGCTTTCATTTTGTTTGCGGTTGAGTTGTTGCAATATCACAGATCCCGGATCTTCTGTCCATTCCATTCTCGGGATATAATGTTGTACAGGATCGCCAGGTACATCCATCCACTTTGTTTTACTGTTAGAAATATCCACTACTCCAATTTTGCAGGAAGATGGATCCTGGCCTGTTTTCGGGTATTCCACAGGTTTTGTGAAAGAATAAATAGAATCAGTATTATCGATCAATAAAAAGTTTCGGATCTTACTCGCATCTATTTGCCAATAAGCGATGAATTTGCTATCCGGGCTCCAGCGAAAACCATCGCGGCAGCCAAATTCCTCTTCATATGCCCAATCAAATGTGCCATTGATTAAATAGTCTGTTCCATCCTTTGTAACCTGTGTAATTTTCCCGGAAGAAAGATTTTCCACATAAATATTCTGGTTGCTAACATATGCCACTTTGCTATTATCAGGAGAAAATTTCGCAAACATCAGCGATGAAGCAGGAAGGCTTTTTCCCAATTGTTTTAAGGAATGATTTTGTACATTTAAAACCCAATAATCACCTTTTGTATCATACCTCCAAACTTTTTTGGAGTTAGTATAAATAAGCACATTATTATGATCAGAAGAGAAAAAGAAATTCCGCACTTTTAATGAAGCAGAATCCCCGGAAGGAATGAGGTCTTGTTTTGAAACAACCATTTCTTTTGAAAAACCGGGCAGTTTGTATGCTGAAATTCCACCATCTTCCATTTTATAATACGTGTTTCCATCTTCAGACCAGGTTACACCTTTTGGTGGTTGTGCCATTGCGGAACATGCGCTAAAAACAAGTATAACCAGGACGATCTTTTTGATACAATTCATGCTATCGGATTTGGTGTGAAAATAGATAAGTTTTATAAAATATTTTTATAAAATAAACGAAGCGTTGGTAACAGCTTTTGAAAACAGGAACAGGAAGTTTGGAATATTTAGCTCATTTCTTTTTGCATGCCGGAAGATTTGACCATATTTTTTTGCTCATTAAATTTTTTCGCTGCATCTATAAAATGTACAAATAAAGGGGCCGGGTTTTCAACCGTACTTTTCAATTCCGGGTGATATTGAACACCTATGAAAAATGGATGTGAAGGAATTTCCATAATTTCTACGAGCCCTGTTCCCGGATTGATACCACTTGCTTTCATTCCTGCTTTTTCAAATCTTTCCAGGTAGGCACCATTAAACTCATAGCGATGGCGATGCCTTTCAGTAATCGTTTCTTTATCGTAAATTTTCTTCGCGAGGCTGCCTTCTTTTAAATCACAGGGATAAGCACCAAGGCGCATCGTACCGCCAATCATTTTAATTTGTTTCTGCGCTTCCATCATATCAATTACTGGTTCAGGACTGTTTGGTTCCATTTCAGTGGAATGTGCATTTTTTAAATTTAAAATGTTCCGTGCAAATTCAATGACCGCCATTTGCATACCCAGGCAAATGCCGAAAAATGGCAGGCCATTTTCGCGCGCGTATTTCACTGAAATTATTTTTCCTTCCGTACCCCGGTTTCCAAAACCAGGTGCGACGAGCAAACCATCAAGGCCTTCCATTTTCTCCGCTACATTTTCTTCTGTAATATATTCACTGTGCACATTGATCACCTGCACTTTTGTTTCATTTACTGCGCCGGCATGAATAAAACTTTCGAGTATTGATTTATAGGCATCCTGTAATTCCAGGTATTTCCCAATGAGGCCAATGGTCACTTTACTTTTTGGATATTTTAATTTATTCAAAAACATTTTCCAATATTCCAGGTCAGGTTGCGGGTAATCGGTGATCTTTAATTTGCGCATACAAATCAAATCCAGCTTTTCGCGAAGCATCATTAAGGGCACTTCATAAATGGTGGATGCATCAATGGCTTCAACAACTGCTTCCGTTTTTACATTACAAAACAAAGCGATCTTCCTTTTTATTTCATTGTTCAATGGCTCTTCCGTACGACAAACCAATACATCCGGGTGAACGCCCGTTTCGCTCAGCATTTTCACACTGTGTTGTGTGGGTTTGGTTTTTAATTCTTTTGCTGCGCGTAAATAAGGGATCAATGTAAGATGTATAACCGCTACATCTTCTTCGGGTAATTCCCATTGCAACTGGCGTACCGCTTCAATAAACGGCAGGCTTTCAATATCTCCGACCGTTCCGCCAATTTCAGTAATTACAATATCGTACAAGTCATCCTGGCCAAGCAACATCATGCGCCGTTTGATCTCATCCGTAATATGCGGGATCACCTGCACCGTCTTACCAAGAAAGTCCCCCGCACGTTCCCGATTAATTACTGTTTGATAGATCCTCCCGGTTGTAACGTTATTGGCCTGTGATGTAAAAATGTTGAGAAATCTTTCATAATGGCCGAGGTCAAGATCGGTTTCTGCACCGTCTTCCGTTACATAACATTCCCCATGTTCATAAGGATTTAATGTTCCCGGATCAATATTAATATAGGGATCCAATTTTTGTATAGTTACGCTAAAACCCCTTGCCTGTAATAGTTTTGCGAGGCTTGCTGCAATGATGCCTTTTCCAAGACTACTGGTAACACCCCCGGTTACAAAAATATATTTGGCCATTTTGCTGGTTAATTGATTTCAATAATTTAAAAAAATTCACTCTTTTAATACACATACAAACATCCAAAAACAAATATTATTTGATTTCAAATTACCATTAAAAGTTGAATCGTAAATGACCGGTTAGTATACACCGAAAAATCTAAGAGGTCATGCAAAGCTAAGATTTATCTCTTTACTTCAAAGAAAGGGATTGATAAATGTGGATAATTTTGGAAAATACATTTCG
>JBAQJB010000357.1:0-2843 GCA_049289155.1 Chitinophagaceae bacterium | reverse complement strand
TTCACTTTGGAAGAAGCTGCCTGGAAATTAAAATGCGGTATGAAAATTATTATTCGCGAAGGAAGTGCAGCGAAAAATTTCGATGCATTGATTCCTTTATTAAAAGATCATCCGCAGCAAATGATGTTTTGCAGCGATGATAAACACCCGGACAGTTTGGTTGAGGGGCATATTAATATATTGTGCAAACGCGCTGTGGCAGCAGGTATCCCGTTATTCAATGTGATTGCTGCTGCGTGTATCAATCCTGTTTTGCATTACAAGTTGCATCCAGGTTTATTAAGACCGGGTGATGAAGCTGATTTTATTGTCGTAAAAGATTTGGTTGAATGGGAAGTGCTTCAAACTTTTATACACGGAAAAAAAGTGGCAGAAAACGGGCAAACATTTTTGCCATCAATAGCCGTTCATTCCCTGAATCATTTTAATTGTGTTCCGATTTCTGTTGAAGAAATTGCATTTCCTTATTCAGGCCAGGAAAAAATTGCGGTAATCGAAGCCCTGGACGGTCAGTTGGTGACGAAGAAAATATTTATAAAACCTGTACTTAAAAACGGGCATATTATCAGTGATATTGAAAACGATATTTTAAAACTAGTTGTGGTAAACCGATACTCGAAAGCGCCGCCGGCTATCGCTTTCATAAAAAACTTTGGCCTTCAATCCGGCGCCATTGCAAGCTCGGTTGCACATGATTCACACAATATCATTGCTGTTGGCGCGGACGATGAATCAATAACCCGCGCGATTAATTTGATCATCCATCACCGTGGCGGTATATGTTGCGTGGATGATAAGGAAGAACAGGTTTTGCCTTTGCCTGTTGCTGGTTTAATGAATAGTGCGGATGGTTATTATGTGGCAGAACAATATGCTTTACTGGATAAAAAAGCCAAAGCCATGGGATCCCATTTATCCGCGCCCTTTATGACCTTAAGTTTTATGGCATTGCTTGTAATCCCGGAATTAAAACTAAGCGATAAAGGCCTGTTTAATGGTACGGCTTTTAGTTTTGTATCCCAATAAAATTATTTTTTATCTTTTGCCACAACAGCGCTCATCACGTTCAAATGCAGGCTGTCCGTGCCTTTTGGAAGCCGGTAACGGATCGTGAAATTATTTTTTCCACCCGGAAGAATTACGCCTGTAATTACATCTTCATGTTCTTCCACCATTTTATTATTTTGAAATGACAATAACCGGATGCGCACATTTTCATAAGAAACGATGGATGCACTATTATTGATTACACCTTTAACCACCGTTTTACCGAGCAGGTTTTTTTTATCGTCACTGGTGATACTGAGAAAATCCTTTGGGTTAGTTTGTTCTTTGGCAAGTATTGTTTCTTTGCTCTGCACGTATGCATCATCCTGTTTTGTATCATCATGGCTTTTGCATGAAAATAAAAGAGTGGCTGTGATAAAGGAAAGGATGAATTTATGCATGCTATTTTTTTGAATAAATTATTAATTATATCCAGGTAAAACGTTTTTCTTTTTATTAAATTATATACAACTATACAATTGAAAATGTGTACTCAATATTTTATGCATCCTGCCCGATCCAGCAGGCGCCGCCGATTCCCGCCCTTGAAGCACCCGTAACAGATGGGAGTGTAGTGCTTTCTTCCCGCCAGCGTAATACCGCGAGCAATGCCATGATCATGGCTTCTTTAAATTCAATGATCGTAGTTTCCGGTACAACTATTTCAATAGATAATACCGCCAGTTTTAAGCGCAGGTTTTCAATTAAAAATAAATTGTAAGCGCCGCCGCCGGTTACCAATATTTTTTTACCCGCTGTATTATTTGTGCAGGATTTTATAGATATTATAATTTGTTCGCACACATGTTCCGTATAGGTCCTGAGTTTATCCGCGTTAGAAATATTAAAACTATTGACCAGCGGCAATATTATTTCTTTACCAAATTGATTGGATAATGATTTGGGGAAATTTTTTGCATAATAATCCAGCGCATTTAATTTTGAAAGCAACGATTCATTCACTTTCCCCAGGCTTGCTGTGTTACCTTTCTCATCAAATGTTTTACCGGTTTCTGCTGCGAGTAAATCCAGTATCCTGTTTGCCGGGCATACATCGAAAGCAAACACTTTATTGTTTTCAATATCATGAAAACTTAGATTGGCAATGCCACCGAGATTCAGGAAAAGCGGGTATTCCGGGAATAATAATTTTTCCCCCAAAGGCACGATGGGCGCGCCCTGGCCGCCTAATGCTATATCAAGATTGCGCAAACCCGAGATCGTATTAATACCCGTATTCGCAGCTATCACCGAAGCGTCACCCAACTGAATTGAAATACCTTTTGCAGGCTCATGAAAAACAGTATGGCCATGAAAACCTATGAACTGTGCTTTATATTGCAACTCATTTTTTTCAATAAATGCATTGATGGAATCCGCAATATATTTTCCATATAAATGATGCAGGTAAAAATATTCCTTGGCTGACAATGATTCAGCGTTTTGCAATTTTTCTTTCCATGTGTCATTGTAGGGAATGCATTCAGCATGCTGAATTTCATAATTCCATTTGCCCTGGTCTTCTTCAAAATTGACCAGCACAATATCCAATCCATCCGTGGAAGAACCGCTCATAATTCCGATAGCCCTGTATGTCATACAATAAAAAACATTTTTATTTGCAGTGATTTTTTATCCCGCATCCGGAAATTATTTCCGGCTATAATTCGGGGATTCTTTCGTGATCTCCACATCATGTGCATGGCTTTCGCGCATGCCCGCAGAAGTTATTTTTACAAAAACGGCTTTTTGTAAAGCAGCAATATCTTTTGCCCCGCAATATCCCATACCTGCCC
>JBAQJB010000356.1:0-4277 GCA_049289155.1 Chitinophagaceae bacterium | reverse complement strand
GAACAACCCCGATGTGGCACACGTAAACTATTCTTTGCTGGACGAAAATTTTTAATTCAGATAAAAATGATGGACAGCGTCTTCAGACGCATTTACAATGGGCTACAGTTGTTTATCAGCAATAGTTCCAGGGGAGCATTTCAAGTTTATGAGAAGTAAATAAGTTTTAGTAGTTATATTCATTTACCAGGAAATCAATTGGTTAGGAATAATTTTAATAAATATTTTAAAATTATTATGAATTGTTTAACACTTTTCTTATTATTGCATTTTTCTATTCTTTCTTTATGATAAAACACCTAATTAATGGGTCTTTTCATGTCCTATTCGCGCGGAAAATTAAATGTGCAATACTGATTTTTGTAGGTATTTTCTTTTCTCATTTACAGGCATTTTCCCAGGAAAAAGCCTTTTCAACCTATTCAGATCTTTCCAGGTTTTCTTTAGCAAAGCAAAAAGATTCTATAAAAAAGGCCTGGACAGTTCCAACAATTTTTAAGGATAAAAAAACACAAAATGAATATGCAGAGATCTGGAAAAGCCGTACAGATTTTTTGCTCGATGGCATTGAAGGAAACGATTTCGTGTACAATAAAGATATCGTTGATTATGTAAATGGAATAATCACGGATCTCATTGCGGCAAATAAAACACTGATACAAGTACAACCTTTGTTGTTGATAGATAGAAATGAAAGTGTGAACGCGTATGCCATAGGTGGCAATGTGCTTGCCATAAACCTTGGCCTTCTTGCATATGTAAACACCAGAGAGGAACTGGCATTGATCATTGCGCATGAACTGTCTCACAATATTCTGAACCATACAGAAACTGCGATGCGCCAAAAAGCGGAATTACTTACATCTGAAGAATATAATAATTCACTCAAAAATGTGCTCAACTCTAAGTATGGGCGACTTTCTAAATTGATGGAAGTGCTGCAGACTTATAGTTTCAGCCGCAGCAGGCACACACGTTATAAAGAAGGCGAAGCAGATTCGCTGGCCATCGTATTATTAAATAATGCAAAGATCCCTTTTAATGCGGATTATTTTTTAAGATTAGATAGCACAGATAATGAATACCGGACACCATTGTTGCAGCCGGCAAAGGCCTATTTTGCTTCCTTTAATCTAAACCTGGATGATCAATGGTTTGTGAAAAAAAGTAAAGGATTGTCTTCCCGGAATTATAACTTCAGTAAAGGCGAAGATCTTTCTGATTCCCTGAAAACACATCCGGAATGTGTTGAAAGATATAATGCAACAAAGCGTTTAAGCACTCCTGCGGCAGTCTACACACCGGTTCCTGAATCCATTCATAAATTAGCAGATAAAATGATCGTGTGGAACCTGTACAACAACATGAATCTCACTCCTGCATTGTACAGGATCTTGCTGATAAAAGATAAGGGCAACAACGATCCCTGGTATGATGTGATGGTATACAATATTTTTGCGGCTTTGTATTTGGCTGATAAAAATCTCGCCCGTTTTAATTCTATTGGTGTGGCGCCAAAAGAACTGATCTCTAAAGATTATTTTGCAACACAAACAATGCTGGAACAGATACCTGCTTCACAACTTGAATCTGATGTGAAAATTATGAGCGCTCTTCCTTTTTGGTCTGCTGCATCTGTTGACAGCCGTGGTTTTAAGGCTTTTCTTACTTCTCTGATTTCGGGAGAAGAAGTAAGCAAAAAACAACAGGCACTCTATTCCAAAGAATTTCTCGCCGATTATCCTGTCAGTATATATGCCGAGATTGCCAATAAATTTAAATAATTGATGAGTAAACTTTAATAAAACTTTCCAAAAAAACACAACACTACATGAAAAAATTTTTAATCTTTATTGCAGTTCTCTTTTCGACGACTTCAATATATGCTCAGTCCAAAGTATTTAAAGAAGTAAGTGACGACATTACAACAGAAAGCAAAGCCATATTTTCCGGCCGTTCGGTGATCGGTTATGTGGTGTTTTCGCAACTGGAAAAAGCCAGCCTGGATTCATTTAATTATAAAATCACCATCATGGATGAGAATCTCAATGATATTGGTGTGGTAAATTTCCGGGAGATAGGTTTAAGTTTTGAAGGCATAAGTTTTGAAAATGATGTCCTTAGCCTTGGCTATCTGAAAAGCACTGAACTGGGTAAGGATTATACCAAATCTGGACAAGTCAAAAATTTAGTTTCGAAAGATTTTGTGATGACACAGTTTATAAATTTGGAAGGTAAAATTTTAAACACGCAAAGTATCCCGGTATCAACTTCGGGTAATTTTGATAAAACAAATTTTGGCATGTTCGGAGCTTCTCATTTCAGCTATAATACACGACTTGAAAAAGGCCTGCAACTGGAAGCGCTGGCTGGTAAAGGTTTCCTCCTATTTTATGGAGATGATATATCATCCAATGTTGTGAGTTATAACTTTGAAGGAAAACAAATGTGGAGCTCCAAAATGCCAGATGCTGAAAGCTATTATTTAAATACCGCAGGATCGAATATTTATTTGTTGATGAAAAATAAAACAGATACCTACGGAGATTACAGTTTCACTTCAATAGATGCGAATTCAGGCACCATTGGTAAGATCAAAACACTCATGGATAATCAAGGGAATCAATTGGATGTAAACACTTTTGAACCCGACCCTTCAACAGGAAACTTATATATTGCCGGAAATATTATCAACAACAGGAAAAACAAGATAAATCCCTATGTAAATGGATTTTCTAAAGGAAATGATATTGGCGTTTTTACAATAGACATAGATCCCGCAGCACAAAAGATTATGAAGGAAAAATATGTTTATTGGAATGACGGTTCTTTAGAACCAAACATCAATAATGTCGGCTATACCGAAGCTGATAAAAGATATAATGTTTTCAGCACTGCTTTCAGAGATTACAAAGGCAACACTTATTTTGTAAGTGATGCGTTGCACAAAACACCGCGCGTAGGCGCTATTATTTCCAGTGTGGTATTTTCCTGGACAATATTAGTGCCTGTCCTGGAGGCCGCCGGGGGATATAATAAATACAGCTTTGAAAATACCAATATTTTTAAACTTACACCCAAGGGAGCGCTGACGCAGGTTAATTCCATTACGATGGAGGAAACGCCTAAAGTAACAGGAAGAATTGGCAGTGGTTTTCTTCCTTATCACCGGGGAAACTATTATTTAACAAACGACGAATCAAAGAAAACTTATTTAATAGCAACGGATGATAAAAATACACAGATCTATGATACCGAGAAGGGCAAAGTGATCCGCACAGTGCCGTTCAGCAAGGACGGTTCAAGCATGCTTATTGCCCCGGCAAAAGAAGGCTATATTATGGTAATTGAAAAAAATAAAAAAGAAAAATATACAAGGTTGTCCATTGAGCGGATTGATTGATTTATCGTAAACTTTTTCAGCGCAGGTATAGGATATATTTGTGAGTTATAGGGCATTTTAAAAAGACAGGCAATGGGACTATTTAATATACTATTTGGAGACAAATCCAAAACTGACAATCCTGACAATACAAAAATACTTGAGCTGTTAGACAAGTATTGGAAAGAAAACGGCAAAGGAGATACTTATAAAAATGTTGTGGTTGAATTAATGAATGGAAATTCTTTTCTAATGTTTCCAACACAAAACGACACTAATACGGACCCAGACAAATGGACAACTGCGGAAAAAGACACGACTTTAAAACTTGCATCAGTTGTAAATCTTGACGGACTGAAAGTTTTAGGAGCATTCACGGACGAACAAGCATTGCTTGCGTGGACAAAAAAGCCAAGCCAATATACTGCGATGCGTTCTAAAGATGTTTTAAAGTTTGTACAAGACAACGGAATGGACAGAATCGTAATTAATAGCGATCAGCCAAATATGTTTGTACTAGAGAGAAGCAGAGAAAATGTTAAGGAACACACAATCAAACAAGACACTAAAGTTCAATTAGGGACACCGAATACACCACTTAGTAATGCAATAACAAAAAAGTTAATAGACAATTTTAAAAAGGACAATACAATTTCCGAAGTTTATCAATATGGGCAGACCAAAGGCGGAGAGTTTAGTATTGTTCTCGGTTTCAAATTGACAAGTAATTCAGAGAATGCAAAGAAAGCTGCAATTAACGCAGTTCAAAATGCTTTACAAAATGAGACAGTTGACCAACTCCTTGACTTGTTTTTCATCGAGACAGAAAGCTGGTATGACAGCGTAAGAAATATTGAGAATTCGTTAATATACAAGAAATAAAAACGCCCTATAA
>JBAQJB010000355.1:0-3667 GCA_049289155.1 Chitinophagaceae bacterium | reverse complement strand
AGTAAATATTCGAAATGTTGCTCAATATCTTCATCACCGGGATAGGTTTGTTCTATCAATGTTTTACCGTGTGAAGCGCCGTGCCACACGCCTTTCCAGCTTTCGTTGGCCCAGCATACGCAAAAAGGAAGATCATTTTCCGGCGAATTTAATTTATCCTGTAAGGGTTTTTCTAAAAGCATTTTCCCATTTCCAAACCAATAATGATAATAGATGAAACCTTCAATGCCATATTGCTTTGCCATGTTTTCCTGCGCGGCCCTAACTTCCGGAACGCGTAAATCGTAATATCCAAGGTCAGCCGGAAAGTGCGGCTGGTAATGGTTCCGGAACAATGGTTTCGCTTTTGCTACATTCGTCCACTCTGTAAAACCTTTTCCCCACCACGCATCATTTTCCGGTACAGGATAAAATTGAGGGAGGTAATAAGCGATCAGCCTTGGATGTATTTTATTGATCAATTATTTTTTTTGCAATGCATTATGTTTTTGCAATAGCACCGTATCCTGTTCCTGCAAAGCTTCCTTCGTGGCTTCCAAATATTGCCTGCCCCATTTTACACAAGGCTCCAGGTGATTGCCTTCCGCCCACTCATTCCAGGCATTGATGAAAATAAAATTTTCTTCTTTACTGTAAGGAATAAATTTTTTCACAATAGCCTGTAACCATTTTTTATATGCGGCCGGTGTGGCATTATAAAAAATAGTTGGATTTGTTTTTCTGCGTGCGCTGTTATCCCACATAGGATTTACACAGGGAAATATTTTATATGCAGGCATAGGAATTGCCGCGGAAAATTTTGCATAACCAGTATAGTCAATCATGGTAGGCTGAATGTTTTCACGGATATATTTTTTATACAAAACGGGTGACATATTTTTAACCGCTTTTTTATAAAAACGTTCTTTCCACCTGAAAATAAATTGTTTTCTTTTTTCTTCCAGCAGTTGTTGTTTATACATGCGCAGGTTATTGCCAGGCGGTTCAAAATCAATGGCCGCATCAAAGCCATCAGTCAATGCTGCCGCGCCTTTGAACTCAAATGTTTCAAACCGGCAGATATATAAATCAATCCCTTGCTTAGCCGCTTCATTTCTCCATAATGCCAATGTTTTTTTTACATCCGGCAAAAGCGCAGAACGATAAATTGCCAGTACAGGCCTGCCATTTATTTTTATGTACCGAGGGTCTTTAAAATAAGGTAAGAGTGTTTGTATATGATGCAGGTCATCTTCAAAATTATATTGTTGTTGCACCAAAATTTCCGCTTCGCTCCCATCCCAAACCCTGGTCCAGTTTTCATTTGCCCAGCAAAGCATGAAAGGAAAATCCGGCCTGCCGCTTTCAATCACTTCTTTGAAAGGCCTTTCCAGTAATTGTTTGCCATTGAACCAATAATGATAATAACAAAATCCATGTATGCCATATTCTTTTGCGAGCGTTGCCTGTGCTTCCCTGGCTTCTGATAAACGCAGGTCATAGAATCCAAGATCAGCGGGCAGGTGCGGTTGATAATGATTGTTGAATAAAGGTTTTGCCTGTGTAATGGCGGACCATTCGGTATAGCCTTTTCCCCACCATGCATCATTTTCAGGAATGGGATGAAACTGCGGAAGATAAATAGCGATGGGCCTTAGGCGCATTTTATAAAATCTGCAAAGAAATAATTATGAAAAAAAACATCATTTATTATTAATCATATATTTCAATGAATGGGCAATGCGTTTCCGTGTGAAATTTTTTTTTCTTTTCTTTTTTAAAGCAATACCATTTCCAATACCGATCAATTGCCCGGGATGAATGCGGTATTGCATGAGTTTTTCACGGGTAAAAAATAAGCCATTGTTTTTCGCCGCGGCTAAACTTATCCATGTGTCGTGCCAGTACCCTTTTGGCACGGCGAATGGCAGGAACATTTCTTTCAAACTTTTTCTGAAAGCAACTGTCGCGCCGGTGATTTTATTATTATTTTTTAAAAGATCTTCATATGCATTTGCATTATTTAACCAGGCCTGCTGCATGTTTTCATCGAAGCCCCATTTTTCCCACAAAGAACCTTCCAGCAATGTATCATTTTCATCGATCAGATTTGCATCACTGAAAATTTCCAATGCCTCCTCATTTTGAGTGAACAGCCTCATAATTGTTTCGACTTTATTTTCATTCCAAATATCATCCTGGTCGGATAAAAAAATAATATCGCCGGTACATAATGAAATGGCCTTTTCAAAATTATGAATGGCGCCGATATTTTTTGTTGCAAAATGTAAATGAAACAATCCGGGATACTTTTTTTTATACGCCTTTAATATGGAAATAGTGTTGTCTGTTGAAAGGTCATCACAAATAATTATTTCATTCACCGCGCATGTTTGAGAAAGAATGCTATCGAGTTGGCGGGCCAGATATTTTTCACCGTTAAAAGTGCAAAGCGCGACAGAAACAAACATTGATTATAAAATAAAAAAAATTAAGTGATTATTTCAGCATTTTTTTAATGGCCAGCACAACTGATTTCGTTGCCTGTATACTTCTTGAACTGGTATAACCTGAAATATATTTTGGATAATATTCCAGCAACCATTTTTCTGAAATGTATGGATCTGCTTTGGAGAATTTCGCCAGCATCTCCAAAAATTTTGGAAAGGTTTTTTCGTGCATCAGGCCAAGCAGGCATTTTTCCATAATATGCCTTTTCTGCGCAATGAGCGTGGCTTTGACACTTTTATCAAAATTTTCCTGCAATAATAAATCCAGCAAATTCACCCAGCGTTCATGGGATATTTCCTGTGGCAGAGTTGACCATAAACCACCGCCATGTTTGCGATACACGGCCATCGGTTCCGGGAAATATTTTATGAGGCCATGCCTTGCATTGAACATGTGCAACACATAATCCATTACCGGTGATTCATTGATCCAGGTAGGCAATTTTTCAATAAAGCCATTGCGAAAAAAAACAGAAGGTGTAAAAATTATATTTTGTGCAGCGAGATCATTGATGGTAAAGGTCTTTTCTTCATTCCAATCACTATGCGATTTTATCAATACGCCATCATCATTCAATTCAAGTATGCGGTGAAAGCAAATCACATAGCCCGGATTGGCTTCCATAAAATCAAACTGGCGTTGCAATTTATTTTCATCTGTCCAGTAATCATCGCCTTCACAGATGGCAATATATTTTCCGCGTGCCGCTTCCAGGTTTTTAATAAAATTATAGCGGCCGGTAGGCCCGCCATGTATATACACCACATCTTTCCTGCTGCGCAAAAACAAGCTGATCTTACCGGGATATTTTTCAGCATAATCTAAACATATTTTTCTTGTATCATCCGTAGATTCATCTTCACCAATGATGATCTCGAAAGGAAAATTTACTTTTTGCAGTAAGATCCCATCGAGGCATTGTGCGATGAAAGCCGCATGCTGGTAAGTTTGTACGCAAACTGATACAAGCGGTTGAATATTTTTTTCAGATGTATTCAAAAGAAATTAATCATTTTTAAGATAACCAAATTTGCTGAGTAATTGACATGCGATCGATTCAAATTTGTTTATTTCAGTTTCGGATAAAGCTGTTTTATATTGCCCGATCCCGGCTGGATCCGGCGCTTCCAGGGTTTTCATTTTCCAAGGGAGAAATGCGGCTGGTTCATCTTCCATT
>JBAQJB010000354.1:0-3276 GCA_049289155.1 Chitinophagaceae bacterium | reverse complement strand
TGCAACAACCGACGAGATCAAAAAAGCATACCGCAAACTCGCCCGGAAATTCCATCCCGATCTCAATCCCAATGATAAGACCGCACACCAGAAATTTCAACAGATTAATGAAGCGAATGAAGTGCTGAGTGATCCTGAAAAAAGAAAAAAATATGACCAGTATGGAAAAGACTGGAAACACGCTGATGCTTATGAAGAAGCACGCAAACAACAAGGTCAGCAACGCTATGCAAGTGGCGCCGGCAGCCATTTCCAGGGCTTTGAAGAAGATGATATGGGCGAGGGCGGTTTCTCCAGCTTCTTTGAATCTTTGTTCGGACAGGCAAGTGGCCGCCGGGCAAGCCAGGCAAAATACCGTGGCCAGGATTACCAGGCCGAACTGAAACTCACACTCGAACAGGCATATAATACGCACCAGCAAACGCTGGCAGTCAATGGAAAAAATGTACGCATTACCATACCTGCCGGCGTTGAAAACGGGCAGAAAATAAAATTAAAAAACTACGGTAGCCCAGGTGTCAATGGCGGCCCGAATGGCGACCTTTATATAACTTTTTCAATTATGGATGATCCCAATTTTAAACGCCTCGGCAATGATCTCTATACAACGGTTGACCTTGATTTGTATACCGCGGTTCTTGGTGGTGATGTCACCATTACGACAATGAGTGGTAAAGTGAAAGTAAAAGTGAAACCTGAAACACAGAATGGCACAAAAATAAAATTAACCGGCAAAGGTTTTCCGGTGTATAAAAAAGAAGGGCATTTTGGGAATTTATTGATTACCTGGTCAATAAAAATTCCGGTCAATCTTTCTGAAAAAGAAAAAGCATTGTTTGAAGAACTCTCCCAACTGAAACATTAAAATGAATTGATATGGCAAATAATTTCATTCCCGCGAAAGAATTCTGCAGGCAGTATCAAATAGAATATGCATTGATATATTCCCTGCAACAATCAGGACTGGTGCAGGTTTCCGGCCCGGAAACCGAACCGGTATTCGATGAAGATGAATTGCCCAACGTGGAAAAAATGGTGCGTATGCATGAAGACCTCGGCATCAACCTCGAAGGAATTGAAGCGATTGTCCCATTACTTAACAGGATAGAAAAATTGCAGGATGAAATGAATGACCTGCGCAACCGCCTGCGTTTTTTTGACTTTGAAGTATAAGATCAGGCAGGCACTAATTGCTCAACGGCATTATTTAAAAAATTGGGAAGGATATGCGCGTAGGTATATAAAATTTTATCCGGGTCATTGAGCTGCTCCATCATGTTTTCCCATTTTCCCTGGCCATGATTTTCAATCACAATTTTTTTCTTGTCCTCCCTTTGGAGGTACATGCTCATACCTGTGGCATCCGCTTCCGGGTGAAATTGTGTGCCAATAAAATATTCATTAAAACGAATGGCTTCCACGGCTCTTTCAAAAGGCACATGTGGCCGGTTTTTTTCAATCGCTAAAATTTTTGCGCCTAATAATTTTACCCGGTTATGGTTTGGTTGGATCACCTGGAAATCGCGGCTTTCCACCGCATAAAAAGGATCACATAAACCATTGAACACGTCTTCCTGTTTTCCATCTTCCAGCATGTGTACCGGGAAAACACCGAAGGCAGTGGATTTGCGCGCACAAACTTTTGCAATTTGATAATAGCGGCATGCCAACTGGAAACTATGACATATAAAAAAGAAATGCTTTTTCGGGTAATTTGAAATGTCTTTATTCCAGTTTTCCAAATCTTTTATCAGGCCAAAAAATTTATTTTCCCAACTCGTTCCTTCACTTTCCAATGGTGAACCAGGTCCGCCACTCGAAATATAAATATCAAAATCAAAACCCGGTATCTCTTCTTTACAGCGCACATCAAACACTTCATAATAAAGCTGGTAACTATGGATCTCGCTCCATTGATTCACAATCTCTTTAATACAACGCATGCCCTGGTTCTCATGCCCTTCATTCATATCCAGGATAGCAATCCGTACTTTCATAATTTGATTAACAGTATACAAATTTACGAAATTAATCTTTTATCAATTGACGGATTATTAACAATTGTGAAATAAAAAAACGGCTATGCCTTTTTTTTTAAGCTTTTTATGGGCCCGGCAGAAATACAAGCAGGGGCTTCGGTGGCGTTGGCACCGTTCAGCGGGAGGAATGCTATTAAGCAATTTAAACCACAGCACAGCTTTTTATAAATAACTCAAATTTGTTTTCGGCGAAAGCGCCAGCAGGCACTCATACATTAATTGAATCGTGGCTTCAATATCTTTCCGATGAATCATTTCAACCGTTGTATGCATATAACGTAGTGGGATTGATATGAGCACAGAAGGACAACCTTCATGCGCATACGCAAAACTATCTGTATCTGTACCCGTGCTGCGGCTCAGTGCGCGCAACTGCACATCAATCTTATTTTTCTTGGCCACATTTTGTACAAAATCCAGCAACTTATTATGCACGGCCGGCCCGTATGCCAGCGAAGGCCCTTTCCCGCAAGAGATATCACCTTCGATCATCTTATTGATCATGGGTGTTTGTGTATCATGTGTTACATCCGTTACGATCGCAACATCTGGTTTGATACGCCGCGCGATCATTTCCGCGCCACGCAAACCGATCTCTTCCTGCACGGAATTGACGACATATAATGCATACGGCAATTTCTTTTTATTTTCATGTAAGAGGCGCACCACTTCAGCGATCATAAAACCACCAATGCGATTATCAAATGCACGGCCGATATAAAAGTCATTGGCCAGTGTATCAAATCCTTCAGCATAGGTGACCACTGCGCCAATATGAACACCAAGTTCGTCTATTTCTTTTTTACTGGATGCACCGCAATCCAGGAAAAGATTATCCACTTTAGGTTGTGTTTCTTTTTCACCCTGGCCCATTCGTGTATGAATGGCCGGCCATCCAAAGACGGCTTTTACCGGGCCTTTTTTTCCATGAATGAGCACCCTTTTCGCGGGCGCTACCTGGTGGTCAACTCCGCCATTTCTTTTTAAATAAATAAGTCCTTTATCCGTAATATAATTTACAAACCAACTGATCTCGTCCGCATGCGCTTCTATCACCACTTTAAAGGGTTCATCGGGATTGATGATGCCAACAGCCGTGCCATATGGATCTACAAATTTTGTATCAATATATGGCTGCAAATATTCCAGCCAGATTTTTTGGCCGCTGCTTTCAAAGCCAACAGGAGAGGGGTTGTTGATATAATTTTTTAAAAATTCCATGGAGGCATCTGTCAGT